>NZ_JABBOU010000156.1 GCF_018853465.1 Acidithiobacillus montserratensis | reverse complement strand
CGCCGGTCTACATGGCTGCGGACCCAGGCCGTGGCCGCTTCCGCTTCATTCGCCGACAGATTGGTGTCCTGAAAAAAGGCACCGTGTCCCGCCAGACCTTGCTGCGTGCTGTTGTCACTCATTGCTGTGCTCCTTGGCCGAATGGCCAGTTATTGCGAATAAACATGACTATTTGTTTATATTGTCGACTATTATGCTCCACAATAATTCCCTTGCCAAGGAAGAAGTTTTATGATGATGAATTTTTGGGCATGGATCAGGGCGCATTAACCCCTAGCAAACAAGGATCAATGGAAGGCAATGGAAAACATCCGGGAAGAACAGGCAGAACAACAAATTGCAGAAGCGTGCCAGCGGCTTTATCAAAATCCTCTGGTGCGAAGCAAGGGGTGGTTGCCCAATTTGTTCTGGCGCGCTGCCAGTCGCGAAAATCCTTTTGGGAGTTTGCGGGTGAACCCTCTGGAACTGGAGGTGCTGTTTGCCGCGATCTGCGGAGAAAAATCCCAGGCGCGGCAGCTGCTGGAACAGGAACAGCCGGGGCGGGCGGGTTTCATCGAAAGATCCATCGCCCATGGTGAATTACCCCTGCTGAGTTTCCGTGCTGATCCGTCCTGATGATGGCGGTAAATACCAAAATCGTGGTGTTGTCGCGTTTCGGGAATTTGTATTCCACCCGGAGACTCCTCCAGGCCATTGCGACGAGAGGCATGGAGCCGCTGCTCCTCGCCCCGGAGCAATGTCTGTTGTCTCTGAATGGCCAGCACGCGGAGTTGTATGTCAATGGCGAAGTCCTTCCCCATTGCGCCGCTGTCATCCCGCGAATCGGCGGGCCCATTACCGCCTTGGGTGCACGTCTGCTCCGCTATTTTGCCGGAGCCGGAACCCTGTGCCTGAATGGGGCTGGGGCCCTGCAATTGGCGCGGGATAAATTTGCGTCCTTGCAGGTTCTGGTGGCTGCCGGAATAGCCGTTCCGCAGACCCTGTATTTCACCGATGCACGGCAGCGGGAAGCGGCGCTGGAAATGCTGGGAACTCCCTTGGTCCACAAGCTTCTGCATGGTTCCCAGGGCGTCGGTGTCAGTCTGGCGGATTCACCCATGGCGGCGCGAGGCATGCTGGATACTTTTCTGAGTCTTCAGCATGAGGCCATGATTCAGCAGTATTTACCGGGCCGTCAGGATGTCCGGGTGATTGTCTTGTTTGGAAAGGTGATGGCTGCCATGATTCGCGAATCTCCCGCTGAGGATTTTCGCAGCAATCTGCACTGTGGTGGCCGGGCCCGGGCATGGTCTGATCTACCGGATACCTGGGCGGATGCGGCGCGGAAAGCCGCTATAGCCCTGGGCTTGGATTTTGCTGGAGTGGATCTGATGGCTGATGCTGATCAGAATCCGTTGGTCTTGGAGGTGAATCCGTCTCCCAGTCTTGAAGGTGTTGAAAAAACCACAGGAATACCCATAGCCGAAGAGATTGTTACGGCTTTGCAGGCGCGCCTGGCATCTGCCTGACGGTGGCGCGAATCCAGTTTTCGGCGGCCTGGGTCAGGGCCGCCGATTTTCCGCTGGCGGGCAGTGCCGGACCAATCTGTACTTCTACCTGCCCGGATTTTTTGCGCCAGTCATTTCGCGCCCAAAAGCAGCCGCTGTTGACGGCAATGGGCAGCAAAGGCACTTCTGCGCGTAAGGCCAACCCTGCTGCCGTACTGCTGAACGGGCCGACTTCACCACAGGGGTAGCGAGTACCTTCGGGAAAAATGACCACATGAAATCCGGCGGCCAGGCGCAGTTTGCCTTCTTCCATCACCTGTACCAAGGCTTGACGACCCGCGCTGCGATCAATGCCAATGGGCCAGGCCAGGCGCAGACCCCAACCAATAATGGGGATGCGGAATAGCTCATGTTTAAGCACATAGGAAAGACGCGGGAATATACACCAGAGGAGCAGGGTTTCCAGAGCCGATTGGTGGTTGGCGACAATCACGCAGGGGGTGTCGGGAATGTTTTCCAGACCCCGGATGCGATAGTGTAGTCCGCAACTGAGGCCGAGCCAGTGGACGGCAACCCGGGCCCAGAGGCGGCTGGCCCAGACCCGCGCTGCCAGTGGCATAGGCACGGTCAGCAGGGTAAAAAAGGCCCAGACCAGCGTCCACAGGGTAAAGCCAAGGTAAAAAATGCCGCTGCGCAGGGTTTGTATCAAGCTGCACCCAACAAGGCCTGCACTACCGCCGCCAAGTCCGCAAAAATCGGGTATCCGGCCAGCTCGGCTTCGCGACGGGTATTTTGTCCTTTCCCGGTGAGTACCAGTATGGGCTTGGCGCCAGCGTCCCGGGCTGCCTGCAGATCCCGCAGACTGTCGCCAATGGCTGGCACATTGTCCAGAGAAATCTGCAGGCGTTCGGCTATTTGCTGGAACATACCCGGCAGAGGCTTGCGGCACTGGCAACCGGCGTCGGGCGGATGGGGGCAGAAAAAAATGGCTTCAATGCGTCCCCCAAAAACAGCCAGTTCCTGACGCATGCGCTGATGAATGGCCGTGAGGGTGCGAATATCGAACAGTCCCCGCCCAACACCGGACTGGTTGGTGGCCACGACTACCTGAAATCCCGCCCTGTTGAGGCGGGCAATGGCTTCCAGGCTACCCGGTATAGGTCGCCATTCTGCGGGAGACTTGATGAAGGCATTGCTGTCTTCATTGATGACGCCGTCACGGTCGAGAATCACCCATTGCGCCATCAGGAGCCCTGGAGTTGCGCAAAGTCGGCAATGCTCAGAAAACTGTCCTGCAGTCGAGACAGCAGGGCCAGCCGGTTTTGCCGGATTTCGGGATTTTCCGCCATGACCATGACCTGATCGAAAAACTGGTCAACGGAGGGGCGTAATCCAGCCAGCAAATCCAGAGCGCTGGCATAGTGTCCTTGTTGCAGATGGGTATGCACGGACCCGGCCATGGCTTGCCAGTGCGTCCAGAGCTGTCTTTCAGCGGGATCTTCGAAGCATTGCGGATCGGGCTCGCCCGTCACTTCCTGATGTTCTTTACGGAGCAGGTTGTTGATGCGTTTGATCAGTGCCGCAAGAGCCTCGGCAGAGGGGTGATCGGCCAGAAAAGCGGCCAGGGCTTCCAGGCGTTGTCTTGCGTCGACCATCTGATGGGGCTGGCGGCTGAGTACGGCGTTGATCTGGTCACCGCGAAAACCCTCCTCCCGGAAATAGACGCGCATCCGATCCTGGAAAAAGTCGAGTATGGCGCTGCGAACTGCCATAGGATCTTTGACGATGGCGTGCCCCAGAGTCTCCAGTGTCAGATCAACGGCGGTGTCCAGGTGCAGAACTAAATCGGCATTGAGAATAATGCGCAAGATGCCCAATGCGGCCCGGCGCAGGGCAAAGGGATCCCGGTCGCCGCTGGGGACTTTGCCAATGGCAAAAAAGCCGCAGAGGGTATCGAGCTTGTCGGCGATGGCCAGGCACTGACCGGCCCGGCTCGGGGGGGTATCATCATCGCGACCGTTGGGCAGGTAATGTTGACCAATGGCCGCCGCGACTTCGGCTTTTTCGCCGTCATGACGGGCGTAATGTCCGCCCATGATGCCCTGCAGTTCGGGAAATTCTCCCACCACGCCGGAGAGCAAATCACTTTTGCAGAGTTCAGCGGCCCGTTCCAGGTCATCCGCATTGACCTGGCAGAACGGGCTTAAGGCCCGGGCCAGTTTTTGCAGGCGCAGGGTTTTGTCATAAATGCTGCCCAGACCCTCCTGAAAGAGGACCTGTTTCAGCTCTGGAAGTCTTTCGGCCAGGGACTTCTGGCGATCCTGATCCCAGAAAAAAGCGGCATCGGCCAGGCGGGCGCGCAGCACCCGGTTATTCCCATGAATCACCACTTGCGCATCCTGACTGTGCAAGTTGGCTGCAAACCCATATTGGGCTATCAGTTGGCCATTTTCGCCGCGTAACGGAACATAGCGTTGATGCTGCATCATCACGGTGATCAGTGCTTCTTCGGGAATCCGCAGGTAATCTTCGGCAAAGCTGCCCAACAGGATCACCGGCCACTCATTCAGCCCGGTAATTTCATCCAGTAGGGCGGGAAGTAATATGGGGGTAGCCCCCAGGTCTTCGGCCAAGGCGGAAATTTTGTGGGCAATATGCTCGCGGCGCAGGTCGAAATCCGCCATCACCTGGCCATGCATCAGGGCCTCGGCGTATTCTGAGGGCTGCGGAATGAGGATGGCTTCAGGATGATGGACCCGATGACCGAAGCTTATGCCTCCGGCTTGCAGTCCAAAGGCCTGCCAGTCCAGGACTTGTTGTCCTTGACGTAAAAGCAGCCAGCGTACCGGGCGCAGGAAGCTGTCCTGACGGGATCCCCAGTGCATGCTTTTGCGTAAGGGCAGGGCGGCAATAGTCTGGCTGGCAATTTCCGGGAGCAGGCTGTAACTGCTGCGTGCGGCTTCGATTTCCCGCCAGGCCAGCACCGGACCTTTTTCCGTTTCAAGGGTGTGCAAATCGGCGAAGCTTACACCACAGGAGCGGGCGAAACCTTCGGCTGCGGGCGTAACATTTCCATTGGCATCCCGGGCTCTCGCTACCGGGGGGCCGCGCCGGATGCTTTCCCGGGGATGGCTGTGCAGGGCGAGGTCCTGAATCCATAAAGCCAGACGTCGGGGGGTGACATAGGCCGTAATCTGACCACAATCGAGCCCGGCTTCACCCAGCAGGCGAGTCATCTGCGCAACTGCGGCATCCCTTAAGGGGAGTTGTTCGCGGGCGGGAAGCTCTTCACAACCGATTTCCAGAAGACAATCTTCCCGCAGAAGTTTTTCATGGGCTGACATCAGGCACTCCGCAACAGGGGATGGCCCAGTTCGGCCCGGGCTTCGGCATAAATTTCCGCTACTCCTTTGGCCAGGCCACGAACCCGACCGATAAAACGGGCGCGTTCGTTGACGCCAATGGCATGCCGGGCATCCAGGAGATTGAAAGTATGGGAGCAGTCGAGAACTCGTTCATAGGCCGGCAAGGGCAGCTTGCTGGTCAGGAGCGAACGGCAATCGGCTTCAGCGTGATCAAAACGCTGAAAAAGATCTTCTACAGGAGCCATCTCAAAATTGTAGCGGGATTGTTCCACTTCATTCTGATGAAATACGTCACCGTAAAGAACTCCCGGAGTCCAGACCAGGTCATAGACGCTTTCTACCCCTTGCAGGTACATGGCCAGGCGCTCCAGACCATAAGTCACCTCGCCCATCACCGGATGACAATCCAGACCGCCCACCTGCTGAAAATAAGTGAACTGGGTGACTTCCATGCCATTCAGCCAGACTTCCCAGCCCAGCCCCCAGGCACCCAGGGTTGGGGATTCCCAGTCGTCTTCCACAAACCGGATGTCCTGGATTTTCGGGTCAATTCCCAGTGCCGCCAGGGAATCCAGATACAGGTCCTGTAAATTCATCGGATTAGGTTTGAGAACAGCCTGAAACTGATAGTAATGCTGGAGACGATTGGGATTGTCGCCGTAGCGTCCGTCGGTGGGACGACGGGAAGGCTGCACATAAGCCGCCCGCCATGGTTCAGGGCCGATAGCGCGCAGAAAGGTAGCGGGATGAAAAGTGCCAGCCCCGACGGGCATGTCCATGGGCTGCAATAGCACGCAACCCTGTGCGGCCCAGAAACTCTGGAGCCGCTGGATGATTTCCTGAAAAGTCATATGCGTCTCAAACAGTGATTTCGCGCATTATGGCTCAAGGGAGCGGATGCTGTGAAGCGATCAGGAGCGATCCCTGAATAAAGGCGGGATCACAACAATTCGGCAATACCACTGGAAGCACGTTTGGCGTCCAGAAAGACGAGTCCCAGCTTGGCTTCCTTACGGGCGATAATGGTCAAAACAGCATCCGGGCCGGCATGAATAAGCAGTACATAGCCGTTGTCTCCCTTGATCATGACCTGCTCGAGCTCTCCCCGGGCCAATTCTGCGGCGGTACGGTCACCCAGAGACAGCATGGCGGCAGCCATGGCGCCGACGCGGTCTTCATCCATGGTGGAAGAAAGCAGGGAGGCAATGGTAAGGCCGTCGGTAGAGATGACCGCAGAAGCCTCAATATCGGCGGATGAGCCATTGAGGTCACTGAGGATGGATTTGAGCATTTCTTCACGCATGGGAATTCTCCTGATAAACTGTCAATAATTCTTTGTAAAATATAAAAATCTAGCGGTAGCGTTTATCCAGTTCCTGAACCAGTGTGACAAAGGACTGATCCTGGAGACGGGGCGTACCGCTGACAATGAGCATGAAACGTTGCTGTCCGATAAATAGCGGCCAAAAACCCAGTTCAGATCGGCCGGAGGGATCCAATAGCCCCCAGGTTTCTGTATTGACCCGTAAATTGTTTTTGAGCAGACGGCTGTGGCGGGATTGCAGGGAAAGCAAATCTGCAGA
>NZ_JABBOU010000155.1 GCF_018853465.1 Acidithiobacillus montserratensis | reverse complement strand
GCAAAAAACATCTCCCCTAACCGGCGTTCTGAGGCTGATAGAGCTTATGACTGCAGTTTTCCTTCAGGCTGGCTTTTCAGCGGTACAGATCCAGCCCCCGCCGAGCAGCCGCTCCCCCGCATAACAGACGGCCGCTTGTCCGGGAGTGATGGCCCGTTGTCCCTCGGCAAAGTGGATTTCGGCCCGCCCCTGCTCTTTCAGAAACAAAATCCCCGGTTCAGGGCGGGAACGATAACGTAATTTCACCGTGACCGGATGCTCCCTGGAGGCATCCAGGGGCAATAGCCAGTTACATTCCTGCAAATAAGCCCGGGGCTGGTAGAGCTCCTTTTCACTGCCTACCCGGACTTGATTGCGAACGGGGTCCAAGGCCAGCACATAGCGTGGCTGGCCACTGCCTCCCCCCAACCCCTTGCGTTGCCCTACGGTAAAATTGAGGACGCCGGCATGATGACCGATGACCTGACCACTGCTGTCCACCATCTCCCCTTCCTGTTCCAGATCCAGTCCGGCGTAATCGGCGAGAAAACGGCGGTAGTCTCCGTCCGGGACAAAACAGATATCCTGGGAGTCCTGTTTGGCGGCCACCGGCAAGGCATGTTTGCGGGCCAAGGCACGGACCTCGTCCTTGTGCATGGCTCCGACGGGAAAACGCAACTGCGGGAGCAGTCCGGCACCCAGGGCAAAAAGAAAATAGGACTGGTCTTTGCCGGCATCTTCGCCGCGCAACAGGGCGGTGCCGGATTCCGTGTCCAGCAGTCGGGCGTAGTGGCCCGTAGCCAGGATACTGGCGCCCAGTTTTTGACCTTCTTCCAATAGTGCATCGAACTTCAGAAATTGATTGCAGCGCGCACAGGGATTGGGCGTGCGTCCGGCCTGATATTCTGCGACAAACACATCTACGACCTGCTGGCGGAAAGCCTCACGATAATCCAGCACCTGATAGGGAATCTGCAGACGGGCACAGACTTCGGCGGCATCTTCAATATCTTTTTCGTCACAACAGCGACTTTTCGGCCAGAGACGCATGGTCACGCCTACCAGATCATAGCCTTGCTCCTGCATGAGAATAGCGGCTACCGCAGAATCCACCCCACCGGAAAGGGCCACCAGCGCCTTGGGTGCCGCCATCTTCAGTAGCCCTCAGTCCTTCTCGGCCAGCCAGGCCATCTGGATGGCTTCGAGAATACCCTCACTGGACTTGTCCGGATCATCATCAAAATCTGGAAGTTCCACAATCCAGCGATGCAAGTCCGTGAAACGAAGCAATTGCACATCCGCGTCGGGATGCGCCTCATCCAGCGCGAAAACAATGTCCATGGTATCGCCCCAGTGCATCAGTGCCGCTCCTTTTCCAGATTGATGGTGTATTTGGGTATTTCGATGACCAGGGGCGTATCCGCCACTTTGGCCTGACAACTCAGGCGCGAAGTCGGCTCCAGTCCCCAGGCCTTGTCCAGCAGATCTTCCTCTTTTTCCTCGGCGGCTTCGAGGCTGTCAAAACCTTCCCGCAAAATGACATGACAGGTGGTACAGGCACAAGACATCTCGCAGGCATGTTCAATGGCAATATGATGGCGCATGGCGGCAGCAATGATGGTTTCCCCCGGTTCTGCCTCGAATTCCACCCCTTCGGGACATAATTCGGCATTGGGTAGGACTTGTATTTTCGTCATTTAATCTCCCAGATCATCTATGGAACGGCCGGCAATGGCCCGCTGCAGGGCACTATCCATACGCCTTTGCACCAAGGGTTCAGCCGCCGCTTCGACGGCCTCGGCCGCTTTCTGAATGGCATCGGCATCGCTGCCGCTCAGGCATTGCTGCAGATCTTGGCGTGCCGCATCCAGACAGGCTTGTTCTGTAGCATCCAGCAGTGCTGCATCGCTTTGCAATGCCCCCTGCAAGGCCTCAAGCACCCGCTCCCCCTCCACCCGGGCTTCAGCAAGACGCCGCTGGGACACATCTTCGGCGCCATGCGCAAAAGATTCCTGGAGCATGCGGGCAATTTCCGCGTCATCCAGACCAAAACTGGGTTTGACGATCACTTCCGAGCGCACCCCCGTGCTACTTTCTTCCGCCGACACCGTCAACAAGCCATCGGCATCCACCTGAAAAGTCACGCGAATACGGGCAGCTCCGGCTACCATGGGGGGAATGCCGCGCAAACTGAAGCGTGCCAGGGAACGGCAGTCCTGCACCAGATCCCGTTCGCCCTGCAGTACATGGATACTCATGGCCGTCTGGCCGTCCTTGAAGGTCGTGAACTCCTGGGCTTTGGCAGCAGGTATGGGCGTATTGCGGGGGATGATTTTTTCCACCAGACCGCCCATGGTTTCGAGGCCCAGAGACAGTGGCAGAACATCCATCAACAACAGGTCTTCACGCTGATTGCCGACCAGTGCATCTGCCTGGATAGCAGCTCCCAGAGCAACGACCTGGTCGGGATCAATATCTGTCAGCGGCGGCTGCTGAAAAAATTCAGCGACGAGGCTGCGTAAAGCCGGTACCCGGGTTGCCCCGCCCACCAGCACCACACCATCCAAATCACTCACTTTAAGACCCGCATCGCGCAGGGCGCGGCGACAGGCTGGCAAAGTACGTTGCAGCACCGGCTGGATCAGCTCTGCAAACTGCTTGCGCGACAAAGTCAGTGCGCGGGAGTTGCCCGCTTCGCGCTCCAGATGAATCGGCACCTGTTCCTGCTCGGTCAGCGCCTCCTTGGCCTGACGGGCTTGCTGCAACAGTTGCCGCCGCCAGACGGGATCACCCTGGGGGGAACCAGATTCGGCAATCAGCCACTCAGCAATGGCGTGATCCATGTCGTCCCCACCCAGGGCAGTATCACCCGCCGTCGCCAGCACCTCGAACACCCCCGCCTGCAAACGCAATATGGAAATATCAAAAGTGCCCCCGCCCAAATCATAAATGGCGAACAAACCTTCACTTTTTTTATCCAGCCCGTAAGCTACCGCCGCCGCCGTCGGCTCGGCCAACAGGCGCAACACCTGCAGACCGGCCAGGCGGGCAGCATCTTTGGTCGCCTGGCGCTGTGCCTCATCAAAATAGGCAGGCACGGTAATCACCGCCCCTTCCGGCTCAGCACCCAGAGTTTCCACAGCCAGGGCTTTGAGTACCCGGAGGATTTCTGCAGAGACTTCTACCGGCGATTTTTCCCCCGCCCGGGTTCGCAACCGCAACATACCCTCATCAGGTACCAGATCATAGGGCAAATGGCCCGCCAGCTTCTGGACATCCGCATGGCCCCGGCCCATGAAGCGTTTGACCGATGCTATAGTGTTATGCGGATCCTGGCCTGCTGCTGCCAGCGCCGGGTAACCTACGGAAACCTCATCATTTTCCAGATAGCGCACCACCGAAGGCAAGAGGTACTTGCCGGCATGATCGCGCATGACGGTAGGCACCGCCGACAGCACGGAAGCCACCAACGAATGGGTGGTTCCCAGATCAATACCAATGGCCAGGCGCCGTTGATGGGGATCTGCGGTCATGCCCGGTTCTGCGATTTGCATCAAAGCCATACTGTAACACCTTGTGTATTCATAGTCTGCCCTTCAGCATTAGAGGTTCTGCAAGGATTCTTCGCCACGGTCGATTTCATCCTCAAGCTTGTCCAGAAACTGCAGTTCACGCAACACGGCTCCAGCAGCAGCGCTTTGTGAACAGGGCAAGGTTTTCAGAAAGATGCCGAGCTTTTCAATGGCTTTATCGCCTGCTGCGGTCACCTCTGTGCGCAGCGCCTCCAGCCCCTGCAGGTCCTTGGCCGCCAGCAGATCTTCCAGACGTTCCCGATACATCATCTGAGACATCAACAGCGCCGGATCAGCGACTTTGACCTGCTCACCCAGGGCATCCACACCCTGAGCCCGGAGAAGATAATCGGCGCGTTTCAGGGGATCCCGCAGAATCGCCAGCGCCTCGTTCAGCCGCGTACTCCATTCCAGGGAATAACGGCGTTTGGTCGCATCGGCATGGGCAAAGCGATCGGGATGGAGCATTTTCTGCAAATCCAGCACCCGCTCTCGCAAAGACTGGGCATCCAGGTCAAAACTGGCTGGAAGACCGACCACCGCAAACAGAGACAATTCCGGACGAAACGGCTGAATAGTGCCGCAAATATGACAAAATGCGGGGGGAACACCGAGCTCCGCCCCGCACTGAATACACGAATCCGCCATCAGGTCGTAAAACTCTCGCCGCAGCCGCAGGAATCCTTGACATTGGGGTTATTGAAACGAAACCCTTCATTAAGGCCTTCACGAGTGAAATCTAGCTGGGTGCCATCCAGATAAATCAAGCTCTTGGGGTCCACAAAAAGGCTGACGTCATCATGTGGGAATACCATATCCTCCGGATTGGGCGTGTCCACAAATTCCATCACATAAGACAAGCCGGAACAGCCACTGGTTTTGACCCCAATGCGAATACCCAGCCCCTTCCCACGCTTGGCAATACTCTTGCGTACCTGCTGGACAGCACTTTCGGACAAAGTCAAAGCCATAGCGGCATCCTCAGTGCGCCACCTGGGCGGACAACGTTTCGCCACCCTGGCTGACCTGAGCAGCACCCTGCTTGCTGCGATAGTCTTCCACGGCCGCCTTGATGGCGTCTTCAGCCAGCACGGAACAGTGGATTTTGACCGGAGGCAATTCCAGCTCCTCGGCAATATGACTGTTCTTGATGGTCATGGCTTCATCAAGCGTTTTACCCTTGACCCATTCCGTGACCAGAGAACTGGAGGCGATGGCTGAACCACAACCATAGGTTTTGAATTTGGCATCTTCGATAATGCCCTGGGCGTTCACCTTGATCTGCAGCCGCATCACGTCACCGCAGGCGGGAGCGCCTACCATGCCGGTGCCGACGCCGCTGTCGTCCTTGTCCATTGCCCCGACATTGCGGGGATTTTCATAATGATCGATGACTTTTTCACTGTATGCCATGACTGTTCTCCTTGCTTGGGGGCCTTAATGAGCGGCCCACTGAATACTGTTAAGATCGATGCCTTCCAGATGCATTTCCCAGAGCGGGGACAATTCCCGCAGCTTGCCCACCTTGCCGGCAATCAACTCGATGGTGGCATCAATTTCAGCTTCGGTCGTAAAACGGCCGATACCGAAACGAATGGAACTGTGGGCCAGCTCGTCGGATTTACCCAACGCCCGCAGTACATAAGATGGCTCCAAACTGGCCGAAGTACAGGCTGAACCGCTGGAAACTGCGATTTCCTTGAGGGCCATGATCAGGGATTCGCCTTCAACAAAGGCAAAACTGATATTCAGGTTATGGGGTACCCGATGTTCCATACTGCCATTGATGTAGGTTTCCTCGACGCGGTCCTGAATGCCTTTGAGCAGACGATCACGCAGCTTGCCGATTCTCCGGGCGTCGCTGTCCATGAGCTGCACCGCCAACTCCGCCGCTGCCCCCATCCCGACAATCTGGTGGGTAGGCAAGGTGCCCGAACGCATACCCCGCTCATGACCACCACCGTGTACCTGGGCTTCCACCCGTACCCGAGGCTTACGCCGCACGTACAAAGCGCCGATACCTTTGGGGCCATACATCTTGTGACCGGACAAGCTCATCATATCCGCCTGAATGGCCTCCACATCTACGGGTACTTTGCCCAGTGCCTGGGCGGCATCCACATGGAACAGCACCTTGTGTGCCCGCAAAATCCGGCCGATCTCGGCCATAGGCTGAATAACGCCGATTTCGTTATTGACGAAGAGCACTGAAGCAATGATGGTATCCGGACGAATGGCGGCTTCAAAAGCTTTCAGATCGACGAGGCCATCCTCCTGAACTTCGAGATAGGTCACTTCAAAACCTTCCCGCTCCAGCTGCCGACAGGTATCGAGGGTCGCCTTGTGCTCGGTCCGCAGGGTGATGATGTGTTTACCCTTGCCGGAGTAAAAATGGGCCGCCCCCTTCAGGGCAAGATTGGTGGACTCGGTAGCACCGGAGGTCCAGACAATCTCCCGGGGATCGGCATGAATGGCATCAGCCACCTGCTGCCGCGCTTTATCCACGGCTTTTTCCGCAGTCCAGCCGTAAGCATGAGAACGACTCGCCGCATTCCCGAAATCATGGGTCAGGTAAGGCAGCATCTGCTCCAGCACCTGCGGATCGACAGGCGTGGTTGCCTGGTAATCCAGATAAATAGGACGATCCGGATCGATCAGCAAGGGCTTCTTGCTCTCCAGTTCGATAATTTGCGATGAACTCATATTCTGCACCTCACCTCATGGTATCAAGCGGTATCATGCGTTGCCGTACGCAACGTATGGCGATTTTGTAGACGAACCGGCGCACTTTGCACTGATTCTTTTTTCAAGTGCCGCGTCACCAGATCGCCCAGAGTAATGCTCCCGAGAAACCCGGCAATCAAGTCACCCAATTCTTC
>NZ_JABBOU010000154.1 GCF_018853465.1 Acidithiobacillus montserratensis | reverse complement strand
CTTTTTGCCTACCGGCACATTCCCGGGCTGCGTGAATACGTCATCATCGACCAGGATGTTCGCAGGGCGGACATTTTTCGTTATCCGGAGGGGATTCACGATACCTGTCAGGAGGGTAGCTTCCGGCTCGCCTGTCTGGATGCAGACATCAACCTGGAAGCTGTGTACGCCGATCTGGAGTGAGCCCCCAAAGGTCAGCCTTGGGTTCCTCCTCTGCCAGAGGATGGTCGAGGCCGACCTGCACCGCATCCGTCAGGGGTTTTCGTTCTGAACTACAACTGGATGCTGGCAGGCTAACCTCGCATATATGAGGTGACCGGTGATAGTTGTCGGTCCTCGTTGGAAGTTATTGTGCTTGGCGGAAAGGATATTGCACTGCAAGCAGCCCGGAACTTGCGTGCGCAGCGCCTCGGGAATTATTTGACCCGCATCCCCGGTTGGGCGCCCGTATCGGGTGACAACAGGAAAGGCCCGCCTTCCGGACCGCTGGCGGCCATGACCATGCCCTCGGATAAGCCGAAGCGCATTTTGCGTGGCGCCAAATTAGCCACCATGACCGTGAGCCGCCCCTCCAGGCTGGCAGGATCGTAGGCGCTCTTGATACCCGCGAACACCGAGCGGGTTTTTTCTTCACCAATATCCAGGGTTAGATGCAGCAGTTTGTCGGCGCCTTCCACTGCTTCAGCCGCGACAATGCGGGCAATGCGTAAATCGACCTTGCTGAACTCCTCGATGCTGATGGTGCTGGTATCATCGCCAGGGCTGGCTTTGGCTGCTGCAGATGTCTGCGCAGCTTTTGCCGTGCTGGCGCTGGCAGGAGCGGTAGCCGTTTCCGTGGGGGTCTGAATCAAGGCATCTACCTGGGATTTTTCCATACGCTGCAACAAGTGGCTATAGGGTTGAATGGCGTGACTCAGCAAGGGGTGCGCCAGCCCCGTCCAGCTCAGTTCCGTTTGCAAAAAGGCTAGGGATTTCTGCGCCAGTTCAGGAAGTACCGGGCTCAGCAGGGTCACCAGTACCCGAAAGCCATTGAGGGTAACCGTGGCGACACGGTGCAGATCTTCTTGCTGTTCAGGATTCCTGGCCAAGGTCCAGGGGGCATTCTGATCGACATAAGCATTGATCTGATCGGCCAGCGCCATGATATCGCGCATGGCCCGGCCATATTCGCGGGTTTCGTAAGCCTCGCCGATACTTTCCTGCTGCTGTAGCAGGCTGGTGTAAAAGGCCTGGTCGGTGCCGAGAGAAGCGGCCAATTGTCCGCCAAAAAAGCGGTGAATGAATCCCGCCGCCCGAGATGCCAGATTGACTACCTTGCCGACCAGATCGCCATTGCCTTTCTGCAGAAAGTCGTCAAGGTTGAGGTCGATGTCCTCAACGTGGCTGTTGAGTCGGGTCGCTATGTAATAGCGTAAAAACTCGGGGTTGAGGTGTTGCAAATACTGCCCGGCGGTGATGGAAGTCCCCCGGGACTTGCTCATTTTCGCGCCGTTGACGGTCAGGTGTCCGTGGGCAAATATGCCGCTGGGCAGGCGGTGCCCGGAACCCTTGAGCATAGCGGGCCAGAATAGCCCGTGAAAGTAGATGATGTCCTTGCCGATGAAATGATAAATCTCGGCGCTGGCATCGGGCCCCCAGTAATCCTTGAAATCGCGGCCGTGCCTGGTGCACCAGTGGCGGGTGGCAGCCATGTAGCCGGGCAGGGCATCGAGCCAGACATAAAAGAACTTGCCCGGCGCATCGGGAATGGGGATGCCGAAATAGGGCGCGTCCCGGCTGATGTCCCAGTCGGCCAGGCCGATGCTGAACCATTCGTCCAGTTTGTGGGCCATTTCTTCCTGGAGCACACCACTGTGAATCCACTGTTTCAGGAAGTCGCTAAAATCACCCAACTGGAAAAAATAATGCTCCGATTGCCGGCGCTCGGGAATCGCACCAGACACCGCCGAAACCGGATTGATCAGGTCAGTGGGGCTATAGGTGGCGCCACAGACTTCGCAACTGTCTCCATATTGATCGGCAGCCTTGCAGCGCGGGCAGGTGCCGCGAATGAAACGATCTGGCAGAAAAATACCGGCCACCGGATCATAGGCCTGTTCGATTTCCCGGATGTTGATGTGGTCGGCGCTGCGCAGGGCGCGGTAGATTTCCTGGGAAATTTCAAAATTTTCCGGAGAGTGGGTGCTGTGGTAGAGATCAAAGCTGATGCCGAAGCCGGTAAAATCGCGCAAATGTTCTTCATGCATGCGCGCAATCAATGCTTCCGGGGTGATGTTTTCACTTTGGGCACGCAACATGATGGGGGTGCCGTGAGCATCATCAGCGCAGACATAGATGCAATCGTGACCGCGCAAGCGCTGGTAGCGGGCCCATATGTCCGTTTGGGTATATTCCACCAAGTGCCCCAGATGAATCGGGCCATTGGCATAGGGGAGGGCGCTGGTGATCAGGATGCGTTTTGTCATAGTGGTGATAAATTACAGGGGAAGCGCTTGTCAGGCAATGCTGTGAGAGCGCATGTAGATATCCGGCGGAGGGATTTTTGCTGCTGGCAGTCAGCGCTGATCCGTGATATAAAGGGCGCCATTTTTCAGGGAGATTTATCTGATGTCCAGAGTTTGCAAGGTGACCGGCAAGAAGCCTATGGCCGGCAACAATGTTTCGCATGCCCACAACAAGACCCGTCGGCGTTTTCTGCCGAATCTCCAGTATCATCGTTTCTGGGTGGAAAGCGAAAATCGCTGGGTACGCATGCGGGTGAGCACCAAGGGTATTCGTACCATCGACAAGAAAGGTATTGATGCAGTTCTGGCTGAACTGCGTGCTGCCGGCGAAAAAATCTGAGGATTTAACTGATGCGCGACAAGATCAAAATGGTTTCCACGGCCGGTACCGGTCACTTCTACACCACGACCAAAAACAAAAAAACCACGCCGGACAAGCTGGAAATGAAAAAGTACGACCCCAAGGCCCGCAAGCACGTGGCTTATCGGGAAGACAAGATCAAGTAATTGCTCTGACTCCCTGTGGTCTCCCCTGAATCTTCAGGGAGCTTGGGCCGGTTCTTTGCTCAACCATCCTTTTTTTGCTAAGTTATTAGCACTCGTGATGGTTGAGTGCTAAAGGCCGCGATTCGACTATGTACAACGTATCCCCCGTTTTATTCACTGCCGCGCTGAGGCTGTGGACGCCATTCTCCCGGTTTGCCCGTGAGCTTCAGTCATGCCCGAGGCATACCTGATGGCTATGGATGAACGTGCCCGCCATCTGCTCAAATCTCTGATCGAGCAACATATCGCAAATGGTATTCCGGTAGGCAGTCGGCAACTGGTCAAAGATGCCGGTTTGAAAATCAGCCCGGCCACCGTCCGCAACGTCATGGCGGATCTGGAAGATGAGGGGTACCTGATTTCTCCCCATACGTCGGCGGGACGTATTCCCACCCATGTGGGTTACCGCTTTTTTGTCGATGCCCTGCTGCGGGTCATACCCTTGTCCCCTCAATCCCATCAGTTGCTGGTGCAGCGCATTGGTCATCATATTCCTGACACCGAACAGGTGCTCCACGCCGCTACGGAAGTATTGTCCGAACTGACCCACATGGCCGGATTCGTGCGGGTGCCACGGCGCGCCAACCGGACCTTGCGCCATGTCGATTTTCTAGCGTTGCGGGAAAAAGAAGTCCTCGCCATTTTTGTGACGGACAAGGGCGACGTGGAAAACCGCCTGATTCGCACCGAACACGCTCTGAGCGCTGCCGAGCTGAATCAGGCCGCCAATTATTTCAATGAGAGTTATGGCGGACGGCCTTTGCAGGAGGTCATTCAGCAACTGCAGCGGGATT
>NZ_JABBOU010000153.1 GCF_018853465.1 Acidithiobacillus montserratensis | reverse complement strand
CGCACCGCCATGACGATTTCTTCCAGAGCAGCATTGCCAGCGCGTTCTCCCAAACCGTTGATAGTACATTCGACCTGGCGGGCACCATGCTGCACGGCAGACAGGGAATTAGCCACCGCCAGACCCAGATCATTATGGCAGTGTACGGAAAATATGGCTTGATCGGCATTGGGTATACGCTGCCGCAGATTACCAATCAATTGGCCAAAGCGATCGGGCAGGTTATAGCCGACCGTGTCAGGAATATTGATGGTGCGCGCCCCGGCCTGGATCACCGCTTCAATGACCCGGCACAGAAAATCCTCCTCGGAACGACCCGCGTCTTCGGGAGAAAATTCCACATCATCGCAATATTGCCGCGCCAGTTTTACCGCAGCGACTGCGCGCTCCAGCACCTCGTCGGGCCGCATGCGCAACTTGGATTGCATATGAATGGGGCTGGTAGCAATAAACGTATGAATACGGCCGGCATTGGCCTCTTTGAGCGCCTCACCCGCACGGCGGATGTCCTCATCCCGCGCCCGTGCCAGACCACAGATTCGACTTTCCCGCACAGTTCTGGCAATAGCCTGCACGGCGGCGAAATCCCCGGGGCTGGCGACGGGAAAACCCGCCTCTATGACATCCACCTGCAGGCGCTCCAGGGCCTGGGCAATCCGCAATTTTTCCTCCCGGGTCATGGAAGCCCCCGGTGATTGCTCGCCATCGCGCAGGGTGGTATCAAAAATAATCAAATGGTCTGTGGATGTCTTCATGGTCTTCCTCCCGATCTACTGAAAGGATTGTACCTTGCTAAGCGCTTTTCACGAAGACAGCAACACCGGTTTTTGGGCAAGCATTCAGGACCCGCGTCGCAACCAGCGGTACACCGTCCGCTCACTCACTCCCAATATTTCGGCAACCCGGCGGCGATTACCCTGATACTGGCGGAGCAGGGCTTCCAGGGCATCGGGCTGAGTGCCATTGCGCAGTGTCACCGGTCGCATAGGGGTATCTCCCGCAGAGTCAGCAGCCGACAACTGTGGCCCCACTCCGGGCCGGGACAACTCAAAATCCAGATTGCTTGCCTGAATAACCGGTCCGTCGGCCAGAGCCGCCGCTTTTTGCAGAATATTACGCAGTTCCCGGACATTGCCCGGAAAATCGTAGGCAAATAAACGTTTTTCTGCTTCTTTCGAGAGCGACCATTGCCCTCCCCAACTTTTTCCGATGCGCTCCAGTAACACGGCAGCTATGCCGGGAATATCCTCACGACGCTCCCGCAAGGGCGGCAGATCAATGGTAATCGCGGCCAGTCGATAATATAAATCCTCTCGGAATTGTCTTTGCCCTGCCATTTCCAGCAAATTGCGATTCGTCGCAGCAATGATACGCACATCTGCATGCAAGGTTTCCGCTCCACCCAGGCGCCGAAAGGTTCCGGTTTCCAGAACCCGCAGCAATTTGGCCTGCATACTCAGGGGCAGCTCACCGACCTCATCCAGAAACAGGGTTCCCCCATCCGCCATCTCATAAAGGCCACGCTTACGCCCCAGACAGCCGGTAAAGGCGCCTCTTTCATGACCCAGAATTTCACTTTCAAACAAGGTTTCCGGAAGGGAGGCACAATCGACGGTAATGAAGGCTCCTGCAGCACGGGCGGAAAACTGGTGCAGCGCGCTGGCGGCCAGCTCTTTGCCTACCCCGCTTTCCCCATAGAGCAAGATACTGGCATCGGTGCGTGCCGACATTTCGATATGATGCAAGCATTTCAGAAAGGCCGGAGAACGACCGACCATGCGCATTTCCCCGCAGGTAATTTCATCATCCTGGTGGGGAAGACGAATAATCTCTTCACCCAAATAGGTGTTGCCGTCCTGATCTTTTATAGCGTGCCCACGAATACGCACATGTTCGGCATGATTCTGATGGTCGTAATGAATATGCCGCACATCGTGGGCTTCGCCGGTAGTAAAAACGGCCTGATGGGGACAATCCTCACCGCGCATATGACAAGGGACCGGGGAATGATGGGAGATTTCATGACAGCAGCGTCCCAATACCTCGTCAGCTTGCATACCGTAGGCTTCCTGATAGGCGCGATTGGCCGCAATGATCCGGTAGTGTTCATCAATCAGCACCATGGGATTTTGCTGGATATTCAAAACACTTTGCACATCCAGCCCGGGAGCAGGCTTGGGCTTCCTGCTGGACTTTTCGTCAGCGGAAGAACTGCGGTCACGATTTTGCATATCCATCATTTGCCTCGGTCTCTGGTCGGCTTTTGCTATATATTCACGGCATAAATAGGTATTTGCAAATAATACGCATCCGCTCTCTGTTTGGATGCATGAAATTTTTTATTACGATAACCAAATTATATTTATTTATGGTGAGAATTTATTGGTCTTGTCATATTCGTGTCATGACATGTCATGACACGCCTCTTAAGCCTCCGAGTTAAAAACCGCATTTAACTCGTCAATCAGATTATTATTATTTTTTAACGCAGTATAGGAATGAAACAGTTAGCTTAAAAATATAACCACGACGCCTATCTGGCATATTTACTGCTATTAGATCGCTATTCACTACCAAGAGGAACCCTTATGTCTGGCATGTACATTATTTGCTTGAGTGGCGAGCGCGAAAAACTGCAGTTTGCGGCGATGGCGGCTTCTGTAGCCGCTGTATCAGGGACCGATGTCCATATTTTTCTGTCC
>NZ_JABBOU010000152.1 GCF_018853465.1 Acidithiobacillus montserratensis | reverse complement strand
GCACCCGCCGGGATGTTTTCAGTTGTGATACCCGCATTGATACCAGCCAGATTGTTGCGACCAGTAAACTGGTTTCGACCATTACCGGTTTTCCGGTTCAGCCTAACAAGGCCATTGTCGGTGCCAATGCCTTTGCCCATGAGTCCGGCATTCATCAGGACGGGGTACTGAAACATCGCGAGACCTATGAAATCATGCGTGCCGAAGATGTCGGCTGGTCCGCAAACCGCATGACCCTGGGTAAACTCTCAGGACGGGCGGCCGTCCGTGCTCGTCTGGAGGCCTTGGGTATCCAGCTGGATAAAGACACCCTGGATCAGGTTTTCACCCGTTTCAAGGACCTCGCCGACCGCAAGGCCGAAGTATTTGATGAAGATCTCCAGGCCCTGGTCAATGAAGATTTGCAGGAAGATCAGGCCGAACATTATCGTCTGGGTTATTTGCGGGTCTGCTCGGAAATGGGCACGCATCCCGAAGCTACGGTGGAAGTGTGGGTGGATGGGGTCGCCAAAACCGCCAAGGCAGTGGGCGGCGGCCCGGTAGATGCGGCCTTCAAGGCCATGGAAAGCCTGTTGAACAGTGAGGTGCGTCTGCTTTTGTACTCGGTCAATGCCATTACCACCGGCACGGACGCCCAGGGGGATGTGACGGTTCGCCTGCAGGATGGGAGTGGTCGTGCCGTCAACGGTCAGGGCGCTGACACCGATATTGTCGTGGCCAGCGCCAAAGCCTATCTTTCCGCCATGAATCGCTTGCGCGGCCCCCAGGAGCGGCAACACCCGCAGCTGTAAGTGGATCGGCCCCGATTAAGGGGCCGATAACGCCAATAAACCTTGCCCTGGTTTTATGCTGAAAGCAAGTTAGCTGCCTGGTCAAATGTTTCCATAGCAGCCTGGGTATTCCCAAGGTGTATATATATTTTCCCCTGCAGCACCAGGCTATCGGCCAAGGTTTGTACTAAGGCCGTTGAATGGGCGGTGTATTCCTGCTTACGAAGTTTTTCGAGAATGGGTGAGGCTTGCTGGCATGAAGTCTCTGCACGATGGGCCTGTCCCATGCTCAGCTCGGAACTTGCACGCTGAAGATGGGTTCTTGCCAGCATTATTTGTAAATGTGGACCAAAATTTTCATGTAGTCGTTCTTGTAAATCGCCGAGGATGCTGACGGCGCTGCTCAGCAACAGCCTGTTCATGACGGCTGGTACAGGCCAGTATTTGTGCCTGCTCATTCAGGTTGACAGCTGCTTGGACCACCAATGCCGGCATGTCCTGTTCCTGGAATTGCTCCTGCAACGCCGCCAGCTCCGTTTCCGCCTCACGATTGTGCTGTGTTGCCGCCTGTAATTGACCTTGAATACGCAAAGCCTGACAGCGTTGTCCCTGTAGTCGGGCAAATTGCAAGCGCCAGTCGGATAGTTTACGAAGTTCCAGGGCTTCAGCGCTGTCTTGGAGAACAGCCTGAGCACGATCAATCAGAGACAAGGCATCGCTGCTTTGTTCTTGCATCAGAAACAGCTCTGCGAAGCCTGCCAGTGCGAGTGACATACGCAGACGGATTTGTGGCGGACATTGAACACCCAGTTTGACGATTACCGCGTCCAAGTGTTCCAGAGCGCGACGGTAGTCGACTTCGGCATTGGCTAGATCCCGATCCTGCAGAATCTTTGCATGGGTCAACAGGGTAAGGGCCAGGTTATGGGTCCAGTTGGGCATGTCTTCCACTTCTGCCCCCGGGTATGTCTGGAGCAAACTCAGAGCCTGTTGAACTAATGCAGCAGCATCTTCGTCTTGTCCCAAAGCGTGCATGGCTTCCGCCTCGCCACCCACGCAGGGCAATTGCCTGCAACTCCTGCTGTGACAAGGTTCTGAAGCTATCAGTGTGGTTGGCTTCTTCTTGCGGGCTGGTCATCTCAATCACGCGGCGAAACTGTTCAATGGCCTGGTTGAACTCATAAGGTTCAAGATGTAGCGCGCCTTTTTGAGAAAGCACCATGGCCAGTTCGTTATTCAGTTGCGGGGCAATGATTTTGCTAGAGCCCTGCTGAGCTATGCTCGAAAGTGGTGTACAGGCAGATTACAACTGACTTGAATAAGGTGGCGTACTGTTGCTACAAAGGGTTTCCGACCAAGTAAGCAACGTAAGGAGTACGCCGTGGGA
>NZ_JABBOU010000151.1 GCF_018853465.1 Acidithiobacillus montserratensis | reverse complement strand
CTTGCGGCGGATCGCCTTGTCGTGCGACTCGACGTAGTGGCGGATCTTCTTCAGCGCCTTCACCTTGTCGAATTCCGGGTCGTCCGCCACCGTCTTGGCAACTTGGTAGAAGCTGTCGTAGGTCGTGTAGTTCTCCACCACGTCGAGGATGAACTTCTCCTGGATGGCTTGCTTGGTGGTGTAGGTCAGTTCTTCGGGCGAGCGGAACTGCACTTTGTCGCCGACGAGGGTCTTCTCGCCGAACAACTCCAGCGTCTTGTTCTTGGGCGTGGCAGTGAAGGCGAAGTAGCTGGCGTTGGCCAGCAGCTTGCGCGAAGCGATGCGTTTCTCGATTTCCGCGTTGACCGCATCCTGCGTGCTGTCCTCCTCGAACTCCTCTTCGGCCACCTTGCCGCCGAGGGCTTCATGCATCCGCGCCGTGGTCTTGCCGCCTTGGCTGGAATGCGCCTCGTCGATCAACAGCGCAAACTTTCGGTCGCTCAAGTCACCCAGCTCATCGAGGATGAACGGGAATTTCTGCACCGTGGTGACGATGATCTTCTTTCCCCGGCGCAAGTACTCGCGCAACTCCTGCGCGTTGTCGGAGTGGCCGAAGATCGCAGCTACGTGGTCGTAACCCTTGATGGTGCGGGCGATCTGTGTGTCCAGCGCGCGCCGGTCGGTGACCACGATGATGGAGTCGAACTGCGCCGTCATCGGGTCGTCTTTGCGGCGCAACTCCACCAGTTGGTGCGCCAGCCAGGCAATGGTGTTGCTCTTGCCGCTGCCCGCCGAATGCTGGATCAGATAACGCTTGCCCACCACGTCGCTATGGGCCTGGCGCAGCAGGGCGCGTACCGTGCGCAACTGATGGAAGCGCGGGAAGATCTGCTTGCGCTTCTTGCGCTTCTTGCCACTGGCGTCCGCTTCTTCCTCCTCAACCACCTGCGCGTAACTCTCGATGATATTGGCCAGTGATTCGCGGGTCAGCACCTGCTTCCACAGGTAGTCGGTCTTCAGACCATCGGGGTTGGGCGGGTTGCCCGCGCCGCTGTTCCAGCCCTGGTTGAATGGCAGGAACCACGACGCCTTGCCTTTCAGCTCAGTGCAGAAGGCGGCCTCCGCGTCATCGACCGCGATGTGCGCCACGCAACGACCCAACTGGAACAGCAGCTCCTGCGGGCTACGCGTGGTCTGGTACTGGACGATGGCGTCGGCCAGGGTCTGTTTGGTCAGCGAGTTCTTCAACTCGAAGGTCAACACCGGCAGGCCATTGATGAAGATCGTCAAGTCCAGTTCGTTGCCAGAATCGTTGCTGTAGCGCACCTGCCGGGTGACGCTAAAGATGTTCTTGCCGAAAGCATCCGCTGCGGCGGCATTGCCTGGCGTGGGCAGCAGCTTGTAGAGATCGACGTGTACCGGCCCGTGGCTCACGCCCTTGCGCAACACGTCCACCACGCCGCGCTTGGTGATCTCGCCCTGCAGACGGTGCAGGAACTGGGTGCGTTTGATGCCGTCCGCCGCCAGTTCCAGCGTGTCCACCGCCTTGGGCTGGGTGGCCTGCAAGAAGGCCAGCAACTGCGCCACATCCAGCGCCACGTCGCGGTTGTAGTCGGTAGGCTTGCCCTGCACGTAGCCGTTGTGGGTGGCAGCGAAGTCCGTGGGAGCCAGCGCATGGCTGTACTCGGGCTGCGGCACGCCGGTTAGGCCGCGCACCACGCGCGCCTCGAACCAGCACTCGCTGGTGTCAGTCTTCGCCATCGCCATCCTCCTCTTCGGTCATATCCTCTTGGTCATCGCCCAGCGCGGCCAGCGCCGCGTCGTCCACCACGTCGTCCGGGCCGGGCTGCCAGCCGCGCACGTCCACTTGGCCCGTGACCACATCGGCAATCAGGCGGTCGCGGTATTCGCGGATCAGCTTGATTTCGTCTTCGGTGCGGGCGATGGCGTCGTCAAGCGGCTGGCATTCGTCGGTAATCCAGCGACAAATGGCTTTCTGTTCTTCGACCGGCGGCAACGCAATCACAGCGTTCTTCACATCGTGCTTTCCGAGCGCGAAGCGCGTGACGCCGGTGGCCAGAACATGGAACTGCTGCGCAGTGCGCGCCGAACCGATGGCGCGAAACAGGAACTCGCCCAACACGCGATCCAGTTCGGGGCGCAGTAGGCCAAGGTGGTAAGCGCAAACCACGCCGGGCAAATCCGCTGGCACCCAGGCGGGTACGCCGATGTCGTCCGGCGTTTCGGAATCCTTGGTCAGAATGACATCACCCGCTTTCAGCGTCAGGCGGGCTATCTCCGCCGCCGTCGCTGCGGCGCGCATCAAGTCCATATCGCCGGTGATGCGGTCGTTTTTGTAGACGTCGGTGTAGTTACACAGGCGCACCGGTGTTTCGTGGTCGTAAGAATGCTTGTCCACCCCGCTGAAGCGCACATCCGCAATGTGCTTGATGAAGGCCACTTCCCAATGCGCCGGCACCTCGCCCAGCCACTCAACGCCGGAGGGCTTGAGCCGGACGTTGGGGTCGAGGCCGCGGGTGACGGCGCGGTCGATGAGGGCGAGCTTTTGCTCGGTCAGCAGCGTGATAAGTTGGCGCTTGACCAAGATGTACCGGGCGATGTGCGCGTCCTGCGCGCGCAAGTACGCCACGATCTGGTCTTGCTCGGGGCGCGGGGGCACGAGCGAGGGCATCTGCTTAAAGGACTCCCAATACAGCCGGTTGCGATCCGCCACGATGCCGCGCGAGAACTTGTTGACCTCCTGCATGTACGCCGCCGTGCGGAACAGGTAGCTGTAGTAGCTGCTGTTGGCCTCGTCGTAGGGTTTCACCACGACATAGGCCGGGCTGACCAGCCCGTCAACTGGCGCGGGGCCGACCGCGCCTTGCCACATCCGCATCATGTTGTAGGCAATGTCGCCTTTGGCTGCGCGTTTGTACTTCTCCTTCTGGCTCATCACCTGCTTGCGCTTCAGGTTTTCCATGTCACGCACACGCACGCCGGTGCGCAGCGACACTTCCAGAATGGGTAGATCGGGGAAGCCCGTTTCGACGCGATGACCGAATAGGCGGCCATTGCGCAGCACCTGCCAGCCTTCGGGTATATGCGGTACCCAAGGCAGGCCCGATGCGCGAAAGGCTTGATTGACCGTCTTGACTGGAACAACTGGTGCCGGATCAGCTTCAGCCTCGACTGCGATGGCTGTGTCCGCACCGAATAGGGAGCCCTGCTCCTGTACTGCGGCGGCCTGCGGCGTTGGCAGTCCCACTGCCACTTCAATCGCCTGCCCGAACAGTAGGAACTGTGGAATGTCCGGCGGTGCGATGTCCAGGGCTGCGTCGCGCCCCTGCTGCTTCACCTGCTCGCGCAACTCCATCAGCAGCCTACCCAAAACGTTCATGCCGACCAGCATGTCGCCGTCGTCAACAACCTTTGCTCCCCAAAAATCGTCCTTGCGCGACTCCTCGACGATGGGGCGCTCGCCAGTTTTCAGCAGCAACGCACTGAAGGCGTTCCAGTTGTTGGCCAGCTTCATGCGCAGGCTCCAGCGCATGATGCGCACGCGTACGTGATCCCAATCAGGGCGCGAATCCTTACGGTAGGGCTTGCTCCGCATCTTGGCCGTCATCGGGCTAATTTGGCCGATGATCAGCTTCTGCACGTCGGGAAGATGCGGAAAGCGGCAGGCCTGATATAGCGCCTCGGAGGTTAGTATCCGTACCCCATTGACATGGATCGGGTAGCCCCCCGCCATGTTGGATAGGCCACCGAACGGTTCGTCGGTCTTGAGGAAGACGACGCTGTCCTTGCGGCTGTAAGTGCGACTCTGATCTCTTCCGCTCATCAGAGATCGCCTCCGGTTAGATCGGCAAACATCCTTCTCATCGCCGTCTGCGTGTTGCTGGTGCGCGGGAACAGCGGATACCACGGCGCATCCACCCAGAACGCCAGCGGTGCGTTGTTGGGGCAATTGCGGTAGGTGACGATGAGCGAGCCGAAACCCAGCGTTTCCAGCGTCATGTGGCCCAGCGGGCGCTGGGTGTCACCGAGGTTGTGGCAAATCTGTCGGATGTGGACGCCGGTTTTCAGGAACTCCTGTTCCAGCAGAATCTTGGATGTGTCGCTGGAGAACAGATTCGCAGTGCCGGGGTTACCAGCCGTTCGTAGCGTGGGCTGATACCGCATGGCCGCCACATAGGCTTGCACCGCAGGGTCGTTCGGGATCGCCGTCGGGCGCAGCACGTCCGCGGTTGTGCTGTAGGCTCGCCTGTCCTCCAACTCGATGGCGCGCCACCAAGTGATGCCGATTGTCTTACCCGAGGCTCTGATGGCGTCCTGAATTTTGCCGCTTGCGTAGTACTGTCCACCACTGTGCTGGACGATGCAGATCACATGCACCTTCGCCTGCGCGGGTGCGTGATCACGAATCCAATTCTCCAAATCGCGCCGCACGCGGTTGCCGGTGAAGATGCCGTCATCCAGATAGATGAAAACTTCGTCACCTTGCCCACAGTCGTCGATGCCGAATCCGTGCTCATCTTCCAATTGCTCGGAGAACAGGGCGAGCATGTCGGTTTGGCTGCTGCCGCCGCCCTGAATATCGAGGAAGCTGGCGGATCGCCAGAACTTGTCGGGTCTGTCGCCGGTGAGCTTCTGAGTGCGCATCACGCCACGGAGGAACTTGGCCACGTCCTCTTTCGAGAAATAGATCTTCTTGAGTACGTGGTCGATCTCTTGGAGGATGGGCAACTGCACAGCAGCGTCGAATTGCTGCACCCAATGCTCGACGTGGTCGGGGATGGGTTGCGGGAGCGACCCGCCCCGATAGTCCTGAATCGTGTTGGCGATGGACGCCGCAAGGTCGATACGTTGGTTCAAGCGGGCACGCCTCCCACGATCTTGTCTAGCAAGCCTTCAGTCTGCTGCTCCAGCTTGACGATGTCGGCGCGGATTTCTGCCAGCGTGCGCAGCGGCGCGGGCTTGTAGAAATAGCGGGCGAAAGAAATCTCGTAGCCGATCTGGGTCTTGTCCGTGGCGATCCATGCGTCCGGTGCGTGTGGCAGCACCTCGCGGGCGAAGAAGGCGTCAATGCCGCCCGGTTCCTTCAATGGCACCTGTTCGGTGTCACGCAGATCGCTGTCGGGCTCG
>NZ_JABBOU010000150.1 GCF_018853465.1 Acidithiobacillus montserratensis | reverse complement strand
ATAGGTGACGGGTCGTCAAAATGGCAGGGGAAATAGGTGACGGGTCGTCAAAATGGCAGGGGAAATAGGTGACGGGTCGTCAAAATGGCAGGGGAAATAGGTGACGGGTCGTCAAATAACCACTTAAATGGCCCCCAATCTGTGGATAACCACCTAAGCTTTTGCCCTAAATTCAAGCATCGGTAGGGGAAATAGGTGACGGATGGAAACCATAACATGATAATTTTAAGTGAAAATTTCGCCGTTTTTCAGCCCTTATCCTTTTTATCCTTTATCTATCCTTCTTTTATCCATGGCTACGCGTTACTGCGCAGCCATCTTTTGGGGCTTTGCCCCCGCCTACTCGAACCCGTGCCTCTGGACTCTACGCGCCCACCTGCGCGCCCCTCCCGGTATCCCCCCCTAAATATCCACAGGGACGCCCGCTTGCCGCCTTCGGCGCCGGGCGCAAACATCTCCGGCGGGGAGCCTGCCGCTCCCCCTGTCCGAGCCTTCGGCTCGCCGGATCGACCCTCTCTGGGGACGTTGTCCCCCACTGCCTACGGCATCGGCTCCCCCTTTATTTTCGTTCGGCAGGCGAGAAGCATCGAGAAATGGCCCAGAATCGATTTTTGATGCCTTGCGATAGATTTTCCTTGCCAGAATCCTTTGCGTGCGCTGTAGGGCAAATTTGGGGCCTTGGCGGGGCTATTGCAGTGGGTGGATGTGCTTGGCCGTGATTGACGGCATCGATGTGGCTGTTTTATGCTCCGTCACTGTGACGGCTTGTGAGGGTAGATTCATGGCAACGACCAGTGCGGAACGGATGCGGTGGAAGCGGGCGCGGGACCGGGGCATGGTCTGGGGCGAGGGGGATGAATCCCAGCTCAGTGATACCGCCCTGATCGAACAACTGGCGATCGCCTACCAGAAGGCCCGCGAGGGGCAGGGCAACGCTATCGCCCTGGGGCTGCTCCGGGAAATCGCGGCGCGGATCGGTTTGTCAGGTAAGTCACTGTGACGGGCCATTATCCCTGAGGGGATTCCCTGAAGGAACGCTGTGAGCCGTTAATCGCGCATGGCGTTATCGCTCAGTATGTTGGTCAGGGCTTCGGAGACGGTTTCCTTCTCGCTCTCCTGATTGGGTTCTGGCGTCATGCGCAGGGTGTCGAGCAGCGGGGCCAGGCGTTTTTTATCGACCTCCCTGGTGATGTGCGTATTCTGGCCCATCGTGGGCAGTCATTCTGAATGATCGTGGGCGGTGATTCTGGGCGATGGTGGGCAATGATTCTGGCGGATCGTGGGCAGTTTGCACGATTTTCCAGAAT
>NZ_JABBOU010000015.1 GCF_018853465.1 Acidithiobacillus montserratensis | reverse complement strand
TGTATGACCGCCTCTGGCAGGCCTTTGCTGTGTTGCTGCCCGTGCGCAGTGTGGGCGTCATGGGCGATGCCCGTACCTATGATGAGACCATTGCCCTGCGGGCGGTGGAGTCTTCAGATGGCATGACCGCAGACTGGGCGCATTTGCCCTATGACGTTTTGGGCCACATTTCCACGCGGATTATCAATGAAGTGGCCGGTATCAACCGGGTGGTTTACGATATTTCTTCCAAGCCACCGGCAACAATCGAGTGGGAGTGATTGGGCGTTGGACAATTTCAGCTGCTGCTTGATGGTATGGCGCAACAATTTCATATGTTGACGTCAGGACGATTTCTTCAAAAAAATATGTTATATTGAAAATATATTAACTGTTTATTTGGGTAATCATGAAAAATAAATCACCGGAAAAATCACGGAATTTATTACAGATAAAGGCACAGCGCTGGGTTATAAAAATAGGGAGCAGCCTGCTCACGGATGACGGGCGGGGGCTGGACAGGAAGGCAATTCGGGCCTGGGTTCAGCAGATTGTTGCTCTGCGACGCTCCGGCATTGAGGTCATTCTGGTTTCCTCAGGGTCTGTCAGTGCCGGGGTGCAGCGTCTGGGTTGGTCACAGCGACCAGCGAATCTGAAAGAGCGTCAGGCTGCTGCCAGTGTGGGTCAGTCGGCGTTAATTCACACCTATGAAGAACTGCTCCGGGAGGAGGATATTCCCGGTGAGGTGCCGGTCCATTGCGGTCAGGTACTATTGACGCATGATGATTTGCGCAGTCGGCGACGCTATTTGAATGCGCGTTCAGCACTGCTGACGCTGCTGGAAATGAATGTTTTACCCATTATTAATGAGAATGACACGGTATCCTACAATGCCATTAATCTGGGTGATAATGACACCTTGGCGGCTGTGGTCAGCAATTTATTGGATGCCGATCTGCTGGTTATACTGACGGATCAGGATGGCCTGTTTGATGCGGATCCACGCAGTAACCCCGATGCGAAATTGCTCACAGAGGTCAATGCCGGCGCGGCCATGCTGGAAAAAGTAGCGGGTAGTGGTGGCTCCGGAGTCGGGACCGGCGGGATGTTGGCCAAGGTCCGCGCCGCCTCCCGTGCAGCCCGTTCGGGGACCTCCACCATCATTGCCAATGGGCGCTGCCCGGATGTTTTGCTGCGAATTCGGGATGGCGAAGCCCTGGGTACATTCATTCATGCCCGGCTTCCCAAGCTGGATGCCCGTAAGCGTTGGCTGGCTGGACATCTGCGTGCAAGAGGCGTGCTCTATTTGGATGCTGGAGCTGTTCTCGCCTTGAAGCAGGAGGGAGGGAGCCTCTTGCCGGTGGGAGTCACCGCCCTGGAGGGTAATTTTCATCGCGGTGATCTGGTGTTGTGCAAAGATTCCGAGGGAAATGAATTCGCCCGGGGGTTGGTCAATTGGGATGCGAGCGTAGCGCAACGCTGTTTGGGCAGAAAAAGCGGTGAAATCGCCGATGATCCGGATGCCGCTGAAGGCATCCTGATACATCGCGATAATTTATTGATTCATTGAGGACCGGATTCCAGAGGATCCTGGGCTTTTCCCGTGGTCCCGTTGATCGGCAGAATCTGGCTGGGAATGATATGCACATCCTGTTGCTGATGGGCCAGGCGGATATGATGACGTAACAAGCTCTCTACCACGGATGCCCGTAAATCGGTTTGTACATTGAAGCTTTTATTGCAATCATCCAGATAGACGCGCAAATAAAATTGCAGGGCATTTTCACTGACATCCAGTAACAGGGCGGTGGGCGGAATACCACGCGGATCATCCTGCAAAACATCGGGATGATTTTGTCCTTCCTTGACCAGCAGTTCCTTGACCAGCTCAATATCCGCACTGTGCGCCACATTAAAGGGAATCATCAAGCGCAGCACATTGTTGGTGTACATCCAGTTGGTGACCTGTCCGGAAATGAGCTCGGAATTGGGTACAAAGACTTCCGTGCGATCAAAGGTCAGAATCAGGGTATAGCGAATGCTCATTTTTTGGACATATCCCTGGGTAGTGCCCACCTGAATCCAGTCGCCTACCCGGATGGGCCTTTCCAGTAATAAAATCAGTCCGGAAACGAAATTATTGACGATGTTCTGCAAACCAAAACCAATACCGACCGATAAAGCTCCGGCAATGATGGCGAGATTATGCAGTGCTACCCCTGCGGTGGAGAGGCCGACCAATATGGCGATGATGAAGCCCGTATAGCGAATAATGGAGAGTATGGAGTGTCTTGCACCACTTTCCAAGTGACCGATGATGCGGGAGTTGTCGGAAAGATATCTTTGTATGAATGCGTTGATGTTAAAGAGCAGTATCAGCAGAGCAATGGCGATAATCCAGCGAAATGGCTGAATGTGAAAAGTGCCAACGGTAAAACCGGTGATAAAATATTTCCAGATCAGGGAAAATCCGGTATGGGTTAATCCCCAGGCATAAAGAACAAATGCCGCAATGCCAAGCCAGACAGCAATATGACTGAGAGCACTGAACCAACCGAGCCAGGGCAGCGGCTGTTCATCACTCAGTCCAAGACGTTGCTTGAGAGCATGCTGCCAGCGCCCGTTTTTGCGGGCGGTGTAATTCCAGAAATCGTTGAGTCCCCAGGAAACAAACAAGCCACAACCGAAGGCCAGCAGCGACATTAAAAGACCAAAAAACAGATAGTCCGTGAGATTGCGATAGCCCATCAGGGTAAACAGCGCGGTGGCCAACAGCGCAATCAGAATGATGATCCGTAAAAATGGATAGGCTCGAAAAGGTTTTTTGGCTCCGGCCACCCATACCAGACGGAAAACGGCAGTCAGCATCAAAAGATGATAAATGGACCAAAAAAACGCTTGTTGTTGCGGGTTGAGATAATCCTGTGGATCGGTTATCAACCATGCTGTGGCAAAGGCGGAAAGCAGGGCGATAAAGCGCAGATTGCGTAAGGTGGAGCGTAGAGATCTAGGCCCCCAGGCAAAATGATGAAAAACCATGCCACTGGGGCGCAAAGCCCAGGTGACCAGAATGGCCAGCAAGGCGTAAACACCCCAGGTAAACAGGATGATCCGCACCAGTGGCGAAAATACCCCTGTAAGATGCGCAACCAGCGTTGCAGCCCCCACTCCTGCTATGATGGGTAGGTAGTGATACAGGCTTTTTCGGGCAGCGGATAACTGAGTGCCGTGATCGGCGCTTTCCGGCAGTGATTTGCGCACGATCAACAGCAGCAAGAAAGCAAACAAACCTACAGCAATAGCTATTTGCAGATTCTTTTGGGCGAGAATGAAATGATCATGATGCAGCAGCCAGTAATTTTTTTCCTGAGCCCAGGTATCGCTGTTGACGGCTGTTAATGTTGTCAATTGAGCCCAGATATTTTGATCCTGGCGTAACAAAAATCGCGCGTGGAGGCTTTCACGGGTGCTGTCTACCTCTTGATCAAGATCCGTGCTGGCCACAGCCAGCACCTTGCAGGTGGCTATTTCTCCCTGGAGGTTTTTTTGGCGATTACTCAGCTTTATTCTAAGCGCCGAAAGATTGGCAGGTTCACCGGCAACGGCCGGCCCCAGAATTCCCAGCCCGTTATCAGTTTGTTTGAGTTGTTTGTTTTTGTTATTCATGCAATGTTCCGCATTGTCTTTAATAATATTGATACTTTTATGCCAGTCGAGAAGTTGCTGCATGGAAGCCGGCTGTTCAAGACCAGCATGGATTTCCTGCAGAGTCTTGCTGTCCTGGGTAATGACTGCGCTAGTGGACGCGTACGCAGTAAATGGGAATATCAATATAAAAAAAAGAATCATGTTGACAAAAACTGAGCGAGCAGATAATGATGAAGTATAAGCATTCGGTGAAATCGAAAATGATATTTTTCGTTCTGCCACAATAACTCCCCTGAAAGAAAAATAAATAATGCATAATGCAATAGTGTTTTCCTTAAATAATATACCATAGCACCCCGAGGGTGACCAATCGTTGCCGTTTTTAGTGCTGCGGGTTTGGGAAATCGTCAATAGGTGAGAGTATATCTAAAAAAGATCTGGATGTCGCTGTATGGCGACAAAATATCAGTGCTTTTCGGGATTGATGGAACTGGTTGGGTGCGGCAGTGTCCCGCTATCAATATAAAAAAATCAGTTGCTTGTCATGAATTATACGGCCATGAAGCAGTGCTTCAATAGTTTGGCATATATATTGCTTTAGTATACCCAAACCTCATTGTGCTAAAGAAAAAGGATCTGCCATGAAAAAGTCATTGACCCATATGCTCGTTGCTTTTTTGATTGCCACGCCCTTTTTGGCTTTGGGCAGCTTTGTGCATGCTGTCACCCCCCTCCATGGAGGAGGGGCATCGGTTCAGGCCCATGCGGCCGGTAAGCCGGACTTTGCAGCCGTTCTTGATGCCCGCCAGACCGTGGCACATCTGGAATCGGCCAAATGGTTGCAACTGCGCAAAACCCATTCTGCCATCCGTACCTGGTCTCTCTAACTGGCCAATGCCCGACGGGCACTGCGTTTCAATAAAGGCAGTGCCATTTTTTGCAGGGTGGGGGGGAGTGCTACTGGCTTGAGCAGCATTTTGATCGCCATTTCAAAGGGATAATGGCGGCTGACCCAGTCACCCATCCGTTCCCGAAATGCGGCAAAATCCTTGCCGGAGAAAGTCCGGCCCGGGTTTTTTACTTCAAAGGCACTTTTGATAGCGAGATAACTGTCTTCCTGATCTGCTTCAGAGACTCTTTTCCAGAGTTCCCGTCCAATGCGCCAACGCGAATTTTTCTCGCGGCGCTGGTATTCCTGAAAAAACTTGTAGAAGTATTTGTAATGATGCACTTCATCGGCACGAATACGTCCTGCTAGCAAGCGGAGCACCGGTTCCGGACTAGCTGCCTGAATCATGGTGTAAAAACTTGCAGTGCCTGTTTCGACGACGCAGCGGGATGCCATTTCCAGGGCCTGGGTGGGTCCCAGTAAATCCGTCTGGCAGTAAGGCTTATAGGCTTTGACGAAGCGCTGATATGCCCGATCCCAGTCAAAATCCGGCCATACCCCCAGCACATAGGTTTTCAGAGCCAAACCGTGTTGGACTTCTTCCTGTTCCCACTGTTGGTTGAGCCAGGTGGTGGCAGGAAGGTTTTCTTGAAAGTACTCCACCAGGTTGCTGGCATAAAGATCAGACAAGGTTTCGACGAAAGAAGCGCCAGCCAACAGATAAAACCAGTCTGTTTGATCTTTGATGCTGGTTTTCTCGATGTCGGCGTAGGGGATGTCTGCAACCGACCAGGTCGGATGTGTTCTAACAGCGTGCATGGATTAAGTCTGTCTCCTGCGCATGAAATACCATCGGGTCAGCCATCATAGCCCATATCCGAGTCGTTGACTCCAGCCCGAGCAAAAGCGGCCCTTCTTTTCAGGCACTGTGGGCAAAAACCGCAAGCAGGCGTGCGGCCGAGCAGGCAACTGTAGGTTTTTGCCCAGGGAACACCCAGATCATTACCGTACTGGATGATAGCGTCTTTGCCAAGATGGATGAGTGGTGTTTCCAGTTGTAGACCCAGGCTGCCCAGGGTATCGCGAATGGCGCTTTGAAACGCCGGTCGGGAGCAGGCATCGACTGCTGCATCATCGGCACTCAGTCCGATGACTATACGCTTGATGTTCATATTGCTGGCTATGGCTGCTACCGCAGCAATGGCTACAAAATTACGATGGGGCAGGGGAACGTGATAACGCGCGGTGCGCAGGGCGCCGACGGCATTCCCGAAGGCCGAAAGGTCATAGCGTTGCGGCAGGATACGCAGCTCTGCACTCAGGGTTTGCACCGCCTGCCACTCTTGCCGGGCGGCACGCTGGGCATAATCCAGAAAAACCGGTTGGGGATGTTCCTGCCGGGCGAGTTGAAACAGTAGGGTACTGCTTTCCACGCCGCCACTCATGAGCAGCAGGCAACGGCTGTCTGGTGACAACGGCTCTGGCTGGCGTATGATCGGTGTGGATTCGGAACGGGTATTCATGGGGGCTAAAGATAACATGAGTTCATGTATAAGGGTGCATCCGGTGAATCCCCAATTACGCTTGCTGGAGCCGGCGCTGGATGTTCTCCGAGCAGGGGGGCTGATCGTTTTTCCGACAGACACCTGTTACGCCTTGGGGTGTATGGTGGGTGCCCGTGAAGCCCAGGAGCATTTGCGGCGGATCCGGCAACTGGATTTGCAGCATGATCTTTCTCTGCTTTTTTCAGGCATTGCTCAACTGGCTGAATATGCCAAGCTGGATGATCGTGCTTTTGCTCTGCTGCGCAAGGCATTGCCGGGTCCTTACACCTTTATTCTGCCGGCGACCAAAGATGTGCCCCGAAGGCTGGCGGACCCCAAAAAGCGAAGTATTGGCGTACGTATTCCGGCTCATCCCCTGTGTGAAATGCTCCTGGCAGAGCTGGGTGAACCCTTGATGAGTTCGACCTTACAGCTTCCCGATAGGGATCTGCCCCTGACGGATCCGGAAGAAATTTGCACGCTTTTGGGAAATCAGGTGGACACCGTCATTGTGGCGGAGCAGGGCCGTGCCAAGTGCTCGACGGTGATTGATATGTTGCAGTGGCCACCGCAGTTGCGGCGCAAGGGGGTCGGGGATCCGACGGCTTTAGGTATCGATGCCTAATTTCAGCCCATGGCAGCATTAGGTAGCCATAGCTCCTGCTGATATACTTCCGGCCATGTTTGATCTCACACATTTTATTCGCACTCTGGCGATCTGGGCGATTCCGGTACTCTTTGCCATCACCGTACATGAGGTCGCCCATGGTTGGGTGGCCTGGAAGCGCGGTGATCCCACGGCGATGCTCATGGGCCGTCTGACGCTGAATCCCATCAAGCACATTGATCCTTTTGGTACCATTTTGTTGCCGGGCATTTTGTTGCTCTTTCATTCCCCGTTTCTGTTTGGTTATGCCAAACCTGTGCCGGTCAATTTTGCGGGCCTGAAAAAGCCCAAAAGTGATATGGTCTGGGTAGCGATTGCCGGTCCCGCAGCCAATTTGTTGATGGCTATCTTCTGGACGATGGTGTTGTGGTTGGGCGGACATCTGCCCGGGGCTCTGGCTTATGTGGCCGAGCCCATGCAGTTGATGGGCGAGGCGGGCATTATCATCAATGTCATTCTCATCATTTTCAACCTGATTCCGATTCCGCCGCTGGATGGGGGGCGAGTAGCGGTTGGCCTGTTGCCCGCTTCCGCCAGCATCGCCCTCAGTCGGGTTGAACCCTACGGATTCATCATTCTCATCGTGCTGCTGTTCACCGGCATTTTGTGGTCCGTGTTGGGGCCTTTGTTTTTATGGATTTATCATTTTTTTCTGGCAGTAGGTGGCGGATCATGAAAGAAATCATCGTGTCGGGAATGCGTCCTACCGGACGTCTGCATATTGGCCATTACCACGGTGTGTTGAAAAACTGGGTGCGTTTACAGGATGAAGGGGAATGCTACTTTTTTGTCGCTGACTGGCATGCCCTGACCACCCATTATGAAACTACGCAGGGCATTTCCATGGCCGTCTGGGATATGCTGGTCGAATGGCTGGCGGTGGGCATAGACCCGGAAAAGGCGGTACTCTTCATTCAGTCCCAAGTGCCCCAACATGCGGAATTATCCCTGCTGCTGGGGATGCTGACGCCCTTGTCCTGGCTGGAACGGGTGCCGACCTTCAAGGATCAGCAGGAAAAACTCCGGGAACGTGACCTGGCGACTTTCGGTTTTCTGGGATACCCCTTGTTGATGACGGCCGACATCCTCCTCTATGCAGCCCAGCAGGTCCCGGTGGGTGCCGATCAGGTGGCTCATCTGGAAATCAGTCGGGAATTGGCACGGCGTTTCAACAGTTTTTACGGTCGGGATGCACAAACCCAGGAAGTGGTCGATAAGGCCGTGAAAGCTATGGGAAAGAGCGCTGCCAAAACTTTTGCGCGCTTACAGCAGCGTTTTCAACAAGAGGGTGATGTGTCGGCGGTGACGGAAGCTGCTGATTTTCTTCGGCAGCAGGCGGGATTGAGTCCGGCGATGCAGGCCCAGTTGCTGGCCCATCTGGAAGGAAAAGGGCGGGAAATTCTTCGGGAGCCTCAGGCATTGTTGACCGAAGCCTCCAAATTGCCGGGGCTGGATGGTCAGAAAATGAGTAAATCCTACGGCAATACGATTCCGTTGCGGGAGGATCCTGCCGTAATACAGAAAAAAATTCGTACCATGCCCACAGACCCTGCCCGCGTCTTGCGCACCGATCCGGGGACTCCGGAAAAATGTCCGGTATGGGGTTTTCATCAGGTTTATTCCAGTCCGGAAACCAGACAATGGGTCAGGCAGGGTTGTACCAGTGCCGGAATCGGCTGCGTGGATTGCAAGCAGCCGGTGATTGATGCCGTGCTGGCGGAGTTGGCCCCTATGCGCGAGCGGGCGGAGTACTGGGCGGCGCGCCCGGAACAACTCCGTGAAATTGCCCATGCCGGTGCTCAACGCGCCCGCCACAAGGCCGAGCAGACCATGGAAACAGTACGGGCAGCCATGGGGTTGGCCCATGCGCGGGGTATGGGCTGAGTGTTGCGGGCGTGAGCACCGTCCACGGAAGCGTAGGGCAGGGCGTGCAGGTACATGGCCAGCCTCTGGATGCTTTGCCCGAGGGGTTGTTCATTCCTCCCGATGCTTTGGAGCTGCTGCTGGACAGTTTTTCTGGGCCTCTGGAGTTGCTGCTCTGGCTTATCCGGCGTAATCGCATGGATATCCGCGACATTCCGGTAGCCGAAGTTACCCGTCAGTATTTGCTGTATTTGCAGGAAGCGCGGCGGCGGAATCTGGAGTTGGCGGCAGAGTATTTGCTCATGGCCGCCTGGCTCGCGGAAATCAAGGCGCGTATGTTGCTCCCCTTGCCACCGGCCAGTGATGAAGAAGACATGGATCCTCGTCTGGAACTGGTGCGGCGTCTGGAAGCTCTGGCGCAGGTGCAAGCTCAGGCGGACAATCTGCAGCAGCTACCCCGCTCCGGTCGGGATTTCTGGATGGCAGTAGCCATTGGTCCCGAGCACTGGCCGCTGCCGCCGCCTTTGTTGTCTTTGCAGGATATAGCCGATGCCTGGTTGCGCATTCAGGCGCGCCCGGGGCCTGGCGATGTGCCGACTCACCAGCTCTCCCAGCCGCAAATGGGCTTGCGCCAGCGCATGGTAGACCTGCTGCGGCACTGCCGTCAGGATGTCTCGCGCGCCTGGTATCTTGCCGAATTATTGCCTGATCGGAGTCGCCATACCTTGGCCATCTCCTTGTTGGCTATTCTGGAGCTGTTGCGGCAGCATGCCTTGCAACTGCTGCAAGAAGAATCGCCTGAATGGCAGGTACAGATCGCAGTCCAGGAGAGTCCGGTCCATGCGTGAAGCCCTGCTGGCACTGTTATTGTCCAGTGCGGAACCCTTATCCCGCGAACGTCTTGCAGCTATTTTGGGGGATGATCCCGCCTATGCGGGTTGGGAGGCGGCACTGGATATTCTATTGGCAGCGGGAGACGGGCCCTTGCAACTGGTATCTGTCGCCGGAGGCTATCGTCTGCAAATACATCCCCGGCATCATGATCTTCTGTCTCGCTTGCATGTGGATGCCCCCCGTCCGTTGTCCAAAGCGGTGCTTGAAACTCTGGCAGTCATTGCCTATCAGCAGCCGATTACCCGGCCGGAAATTGAGCACTGGCGGGGGGTTTCAGTAAATGCCCAAATCATGCAGCAGTTACAGGAACTGGGTTGGATTGCGGTGGTGGGACATCGGGAAACGCCGGGGCGTCCAGCCCTATGGGCAACAACTGCGGAGTTCATGCAACATTTTGGTCTGGCCTCATTGAAGGATTTGCCTACGGTCATTGCGGGTAAATAGAAAGATTATTTTAATATTAGAAAAAACTTATTTGACGACTTGATATTATGGTCGCATATTTTCTGGGAATTCGTAGATGACGGATCTGTAAATCGATGCCGACATCCGCACTGGGTAAGATGTAGTCAATAATGTGACGAGGAGCAGACCAATGGCACATGTAGTGATTTTAGGGGCAGGCACAGGTGGCATGCCTGCAGCGTATGAAATGAAGGATGCTCTCGGTTCCGGGCATGAAGTGACGCTCATCAGCGCCAATGATTATTTTCAGTTTGTGCCATCTAATCCATGGGTAGGCGTGGGTTGGACCAAGCGCGATGATATAGCATTCCCCATTAAGCCCTATGTAGAACGCAAAGGTATTCATTTTATTCCCCAAGCAGCTGAAAAAATTGATGCCGAAGGGCAGGAAATCACTTTGGCGGACGGTAGCAAGGTACATTATGACTACTTATTGATTACTACTGGACCCAAACTGGCATTTGAAAATGTGCCTGGCTCCAATCCCCACGAAGGTCCTGTTCAATCGATTTGCACAGTGGATCATGCGGAAAAGGCCTACCAGGATTATCAGGCGCTGCTGGCCGAACCCGGTCCTATTGTGATTGGTGCCATGGCTGGCGCCAGCTGCTTTGGTCCCGCCTATGAATACGCCATGATTGTCGCTTCTGATCTGAAAAAACGCGGTATGCGCGACAAGATTCCGTCTTTTACCTTTGTTACCAGCGAGCCTTACATCGGCCATCTGGGTATTCAGGGTGTCGGTGATTCTACAGGTATTCTAACCAAGGGTCTGAAGGAAGAGGGTATTGAAACTCATACCAACTGCAAGGTCACCAAGGTCGAAGACGGTAAAATGTTTATTACCCAGGTCAATGACAAGGGTGAGGTTGCCAAGGAGTTTACCCTGCCAGTCAAGTTCGGCATGATGATTCCTGCTTTCAAGGGCGTTCCTGCGGTAGCTGGTGTCGAAGGACTGTGTAACCCCGGCGGTTTTGTGTTGGTAGATGAACATCAACGCAGTAAGAAATATGCCAATATTTTTGCGGCCGGTATTGCCATTGCCATTCCGCCGGTGGAAGCTACCCCCGTACCCACGGGTGCACCCAAGACCGGTTACATGATTGAATCCATGGTGTCTGCTGCAGTGCACAACATCAAAGCCGATCTGGAAGGACGCAAGGGTGAACAGACCATGGGTACCTGGAACGCCGTCTGCTTTGCCGATATGGGTGATCGTGGTGCGGCTTTCGTGGCTCTGCCCCAGTTGCGCCCCCGTACGGTAGATGTATTTGCCTATGGTCGCTGGGTGCATCTCGCCAAGGTAGCCTTTGAAAAATACTTCATCCGCAAGATGAAAATGGGTGTTTCCGAACCTTTCTATGAAAAGGTCTTATTCAAGATGATGGGCATCACCCGCCTGAAGGAAGAAGTGCCGCCGCATCGCAAGGCTTCCTGATCCTGGTCTGATCGGTTACATCCTCAAGACCCCGCCCCGTGCGGGGTTTTTTTTAGGGATTGTGCGGCTGACAGGATATGATGGCGCACTCGCCGGACCGTTCACCCAAGGGTCTGGCATGTTTGGAGATGAGGAAGACATGGACGAAAAATTACAAAAAGTACTGGCGCGTTTCGGCCTGGGTTCGCGACGCTTGATGGAACAATGGATAGCCGCAGGCCGCATTCAGGTCAATGGCCAGGTCGCAAAACTGGGTGACCGGGTGACCCCCCAGGATAAAATTGCTGTGGATGGGGAAGCGTTGCGGATACCTTCGTGGGTGCGTCCTCGATTGCGTGTCTTACGTTATCACAAGCCGGCCGGAGAACTGACTACCCGCAAGGATCCGGAAGGTCGTCCGACCGTGTTTGATCGCTTGCCGAAATTGCGGGGAAGTCGTTGGATTGCCGTCGGCCGCCTGGATTACAACACCGAGGGTTTACTGCTGCTGACCAATGACGGTGATCTGGCCAATGCCTTGATGCATCCCCGGGCTGGTATTGAGCGGGTCTATGCCGTGCGGACTCTGGGCGTGCTGACTGCAGAGCAGGAAAATACCCTATTGAAAGGCATTGCCCTGGAAGATGGGGAGGCGCGTTTTCTCGAGATTACAGATGCCGGCGGAGAAGGGGCCAATCACTGGTATCACGTCACCCTGGCAGAAGGACGCAACCGCGAGGTGCGGCGCATGTTTGAGGCTTTGGGCATGGCGGTCAGCCGCTTGATCCGGATACGCTATGGCGTCGTGGAAATGCCACGCCTGCTCAAAACCGGCTATTTTGATGAGTTGTCAGATGAGGAAAGGGAGAACCTGCTGGCGAGCGTGCAATGGGTGAATCCGGCATCCCGCTCCTGATTCCAGTCACCTTCATCAGCTGGCTGTTAACTTATTGAAACAGGTGTAATGAATATGATAATTTAGTCTCAGGTTATAGTTCTTGTGGGGCTGTCAATGACTTTTCTAAATTCATCAGTGAGATCGCGTGTATTTGCCCCCAGTAAAAGCAAAGCTGAACAGAGCCTACAGACTTCGGACTGTGCAGATGCCCCTGTTTGCAGTGAATCAGATTTGCATGTGTCGTGGTTTACATTATTGATATTTATCGTTGTTTCAGAAATTACTGGATTTGTGATGAAATTACTTTAAAGTCTGGTAAAAGTCATTCAGTATTTCCCAAGCTCCAAAAATAATTTTAGTGATGACATAAGCAGAAAACCATAAAACCAAAAAACGCAATATATTCATCAGTAAGGGAACCCATACGGGTAATCCGTCTTGTGCGGATAAGGGTTGCGGTAATAAACCCCACTCAGCCGCAAAAATAGCCAGTAGCCAGGTAATAGCCCAACTTTTAATCGACGCCATTTTTTGGACTCGATGTTTGGGAGTATTTTCGTTACCCAGTGAGGGTTCCGTTTTTTCCTGTTTTTTGGCCATACGGTTCTGAGTCTGGGCGTATCAGTGACCCATAATATGATCACGTAGTTTGTCGAGTTGCTGTTGCACCATGGTGCTCAAGCTTTTCAGCTGTTCAGCGCCCTTGTGTACGGCAGCATTATCGCCTTTTCTCAAGGCGTTGATGATAGCAATACCCAATTTGTGCACCTGCGGATGTACCTGCTGCACGGCAACAAAAGCCTCGGATTGACCGAGCGGGGTATCCACCATGCTATCCATCCATTGTCCCAGACGGCATTGGTGGTGATCTTTCAGAGTACTGTCATCTATTTGCGCATTATTATTCGCTATGGCTTCCAGTATGTGATTGACCCATAGTACATGATCCGCCTTCACCACCGTTAAGCGGGTAGCCAGTGCAGGTTTTCCTTGTATGGCGGCTTCACTCCCTTCGGCAAGCTCTTTCTGAACCTGATCCAGATTGAGGCGGATGCTCTTAAACTGCTGAGTAAATTGTTGCATGGATTGCTGCAAGGCATGTATATGCGTACCCATGGCTTCTGCGGCGGTAATTTCCTGGATGCTGCCATGCACGATACTTTCAATGTTGCCACGCGTTTTTTGAGCGGACTGATTGGCCATGCCCAGCACTTCAGCTACGGTTTCTAAAGAATCTCCACCCCGACGTAAATGAACGATACTGGCACTCACCCCTGATTCGACCTGTATAGCCCCTTTGTTAATGGTGGTGGCCGAACTCCGAATATCCGCAGCAGCCCGCGCAGAACTCTGGGCCAGCTTTTTCACTTCGTCAGCTACCACTGCAAAGCCACGTCCATGTTCTCCGGCGCGAGCAGCTTCAATGGCGGCATTAAGCGCCAGCAGATTGGTCTGCTTGGCTATTTCCTGGACTTTGGCAGCCAGGGTGGTAATAGTCCGGGTTTGTTGCAGAAAGGCCTGTACCGTTTCCCCCATGGCGGTCACAGATTGTTCGACGAGATCCATTTCGCCAATGAGTTCAGATAATCTTTCATTACCCATTTGCACATCATGCAGGGTGGCTTCAGCCAGTTCCTGATTGGCCCCCACACTCTCAGCCATATTGCGTACCGCAGACACCACTGCCTGAGCCTGATCGACCAATGCTTGACTGTCCTGCTGAGCGTTATGCAGGTTTTTGTCAAAATCCATGCCCAGCAGATGGCTGTCAGCGGTTTTTTCCAATGCGGCCACCTGATGGTCAAGAACGCGACAGCCCTGCCAGAGACGCGCTTTTTGCCAGTCACAGATGGGTGTAATGGTTTTCGCAAGTTCAGAATCTTCTTGAATCAGCCGGGCTGTTTCAGCGTCTCCGTCCAGACAGGCGGAAAACAGTGAGAGTAGCGTTTGGTTTTCAATAGACATGGGATAGCCTCTTCAAGATGTGATTTTTTAGCGAGGATGAATGACGTTGGTGATAGCGCGGGCAAGATCGTCGGGTAAGAATTTTGCCACATAGCCATCGGCATTGACGCTCCGGGCGTGGGCCTCATTGGCGGTGCCCGACAAGGAGGAATGAATCACTACTGGTACATCGTGAAGTGCTTCGTTTTCCTTGATGCGCCGGGTGAGGGTGAAGCCATCCATCTCCGGCATTTCCAGATCGGTCAAAACCATAGCGACTTTGTCATGTAGAGGGATACCGGCAACTTTCGCATCCTGGGCCAACTGTTGCAGCCGCTCCAACGCTTCTTTGCCGGTTTTGGTGCCTATAAAGGCCAAGCCCAGGCTTTTCAGGGTTTTTTCTATCTGATTGCGGGCCACACCAGAATCGTCCGCGTAAAGAATTACGGCACCTTTGGGAATTTCTACGGCATGTTGCTGTACCAGCTCATCTCCAGCCTTGAAGCGGGAGGGCAGCACCTGGCGGAGAATGTGTTCCACATCCAGCACCAGAGCTAAACGCGCGTTTTCTTCGTCTTCATCCAGTCTGGCCAAACTGGTGACCAGCCCCCCCACGGAGGCGCCTTCCGCCGAAAGCACCCGACTCCATTCCAATCGGACTATTTCTTCCACATCCTCTACGGCAAAACCTTGCACGGAGCGTTCATATTCCGTGACCAGCAGAATATTCAATCCATCCGCTTTGCAACCGACTACGGCAGGCAAGTCAATGACGGGAATGATTTGTCCACGGATATTGGCCACCCCCATAACATGTTCAGGGGCACCGGGCATGGGCGTGATTTTCGGCATCACCAATGCTTCTCGTACTTTGAACACATTAATCCCGAATAACTCACGACTATGGATACTGGGGTCAGTGCCGAGTCGGAAAACCAGCAGCTCGAACTTGTTGGTGCCTGCCAGTTGGGCACGTTCATCCACTTCCCGTAATAGCTGATTCATGACACTGTCCTCACTGATTTTTTTGAAGGGTGGCGTTTAGCGCATCCAGTTGTTGAAAAACCTTGTCTCGACTCAACAGAACTTGCTGTAGCAATTGCTTGGACCGGTCCTTGTCCCCTGCCTGATGGGCAGCGAGCAGTTCTCTGGTGTTTTGATGGAACAGTCGATGCGGTTCTGCCAGTGCCTTAAATGCAGCTTCCTTACCCAGTAGTTGCCCACCAATGCCGTCATACCAGTGACCCAGCGTGCAGCTATGATGATCCTTGAGTTCTTCCAGACGCATGTCATGCAGATCGCCAAGCACCTCATCCTGCAAGCGCTGCACGACGATTTCATGGCTTTGGCGGACTGCAGCCAGAGTCATGGAAGCGGCCAGTAAACGTAGATTTATGATTTCCTTTTGCAGGTTTTGCGTCACATCCCTCGATTGCTGCGTCTGTACCTGATTTTTTTGGGCAGCTTCATCAATTTTCTGTGCCGTGTTGGTGACTGCAGTAATGTTGTTTTGTACTTCATCTGTGGCTTCCTGCACACGTTTGGATAAATTGCGAACTTCGTCAGCCACTACAGCAAAACCCCGGCCATGCTCTCCGGCACGCGCCGCTTCAATGGCGGCATTGAGGGCCAGCAAGTTGGTTTGATAGGCTATTTCCCGAATGGTCTGGGCGATGCGACGGATTGCACCCACTTCGTCCATGAGTGATTTGGAGGCCAGGTGATTATCATCAACGGTTTTTGCCAATAAGGTCAGATTTTTGTTCACGGATTCCATAGCCACGTATGCTTCCGTTGAAGTATTGGTGAGCATCTGGGCGTTGTGGGTGGCCTGTTCGTAATTTTCGTTCAGTGTCAATCTATCCATAGAGTTATGGCTCCCTGAAGTTCTAGGCGGTAGCCGAGCCGACATTGAGCTTGTCGAACCAGTCGATAAACCGTTTCACATTGTCGCCACTGTAAATGGCCCCATGCTGGGGACAAAGATACTGAATATCCAGCTGACTGACTCTTTCTATCCAGTTTTTCTTGGCGGCATTGGAAGGCATCCAGCGTTCGTGAAAATATTTGGCCTTGCTGATATGTTCAGCAAAGGCCCGACCAGTTTTGTCACGCCGATCCACCCATGCGTCATGTCCAGGTGGTAGTAAAGCTGCTCCCACATCGCCGGAAAAAAGGATTTTGGCTTCTGGATCGTATACATGAAAATTTGCCGATGAATGTAAGTAATGCGCTGGAATAAATTCCAGACGCCTTCCACCAATGATGACGCTGCCACCTTCATCATCAATGTTTTGCAGGGGAGCATCCAGCGCCCCGTAGTGGCGGATAAAACCTTCCCAGAGTTTGGGAATATGCCATTCCATTTTTTCGTTACAGGCATGCCAGAGGGGTAAGCTGGAGGCGATATCGGGATCCTGATGGGATACAAAAGCCGCCTTCAGGCTGGAAGGAGGCACAGCTTCAACCAGGGCAGCAAACACCTGTGGGAAAATCTCGAAGCCACCGGGATCCAGGATGATACTTTGCTCATTGGATTCCATCACATACACATTGGAATCAATGACGCGATGTTCATCCTGATCATAAATAATCCACCAGCGATGGCTACCTGCTTCAAAGACGGGTGCTGCTTTCATGTTCCAGACTCTCCAATTGATGACGATAGCTGCGAATGGCAAGTGCGACGGTACGGACGGCTTCACCCATATCCCGGGAAACCCGCATCAGGGGGGCCCCGGTGTTTTCTGCCAGTGCGGCTTCAATGCGGCCATTGGTGACTACGTATTCCTGCTCTTCAATGCTTTCCTGGAGTTGTTGCACCATCTCCAGGAGCTGTTCCAGCACCCTTCCTGCTTCTGCTTCTTCTTCAAGCATGATTTTTTGCCATTTTTTTTGGGTGTTGATGAGGCCGGGGCAGTGTTTTTCATGGAGTGAGTTGTGCTCCAGCATCTGTGCAAAGGATGCGGAGAAGCGTTGATGTTGTAAAATGCGCATATAGGCTTCGATCAGGGGGGCGATACGTTCTTGAAGGTGTGCGGCAGACTCCTTCAGGATGGCTGCGCGCTCCCGAAAAGCCTGGGCTACGACTCCGTATCCAGCCAAGGCGTTACCATGACGCTTGACCAGGACCATGGCATTGAGTGCACGTCGGTCAATTTCCCGCAAGGCTTTTTCGATACTTTGACGTGCCTTAAAAGAAGCATCAACGACCCCCATGATATGCTGAATATTCATCAGGCAGCTCCTTTGCGGGCCATGTTACTGTTTGCTTGATCGTCATGATGATCAAGCACATGGTTCACCAGGGCATTGGCATCCAGAATAAGCACTACGTTACCCTTACCGGAAATCGTCGCGCCTTGATACCAGTTTTGTTCAGCGAGAAAATCAATGGGTTTTACGACCGAGTCCTCGTTACCCAGCACTTCGGAGACCATGAACAGCCCATGCTCCGTCAATACCCCTTCAATGGGTTCGGAGCCCAGCCTAAGTGGACGCTCGTGCAGTAAGGCGCCCAGATCGACGATGGGGACGACCTCAGTACCATCCACCCGATAGACGGTGCGTCCACTCATGCGATGAATGCGATTTTCCTGCAAATCCAGCAGACTTTCGATGCTGGAAACCGGGAGTGCATAAATTTCCCGGCGTAAACGCAGGTAAAGTACCGGGAGAACGGCCATGGTCAGGGGGAATTCCATGGAGATACTGGTTCCCAAGCCCGGACGGGTCTGAATTTCCAGACGACCCCGCAGCTTGCGGACGGTTTCCTTGACCACATCCATACCCACACCACGTCCGGAAATATCCGTGACTTGATCATTGGTGGAAAATCCGGGTCGGAAAATCAACTCTACCGCTTCCTGTTCCGACAGGCGTGCACCCTGTTCTGCGCTGATGACCCCCTTGTCGATGGCTTTCTGCATGACAAACTGGCTATCAATGCCACGACCATCATCAGCAACTTCAATCCGGACCTTGTCACCCAGATGGACTGCCGCCACCCGGATTTTGGCGCTGCGAGACTTGCCAGCGGCCTGCCGTTCCGCAGGGGTTTCGACACCATGATCGAGACTGTTGCGGAGCAGGTGGGTCATGGGGCCGGAGAGGGCATCCACGACCGCTTTGTCGATTTCTACATCTTCGCCGACAATTTCCAGGGTCACTTCCTTGGAAAGTTGTCGGGAAGCATCGCGCACCACTCTGGGTAATTGTTGAAAAAGCCGCTTGCAGGGCTGCATCCGCAGGCGCATGACGGTGCTTTGAATATCATTTACCGTGAGATCCACTTCCCGGGCGATGCGCAGCATGTCTTCATTTTCTTCGCCGAGACTGCCTATGGCCGAACTGAGCCGGTTGCGCAGGAGTACCAGTTCACCGACCTGATTCATTACGGCGTCCAGGCGCGCTGCGTCGACGCGCAAGGTAGCATCCGCAGTCTCCTGAGCACCGGAACTGCTACGCACGGCTGTCGGAGCCGCTGGTTGGGATGGTGGAGAAGGTGCAGCCGCTGGACTTGGGGCAGGGGCAGCCTCTACCGAAGCAACTGGTGGATTGCCTGGCGTTGTGTTTACCGGTAGGTCTCCTGCTTTGGATGAGGTGTCTGTACCAAAACCGGGAGCTTTGTCACCATAGAGCTGATCCAGCACCTGTTCAAATTCTTCCGGTGAAATTTCGTCACTGGCAGCGCATTGGCTTTCCGGAGCTGGCGCATAACCCGGTGCTTGTGTTCCATAGAGTGCATCGAGTGTGGCTTCAAATTCTTCTGCGGAAATTTCGTCTGATCCCGTGTCAGGGGAAGGCGTTGCGTCAGCGCGTTCTAGAAAAAGACCCGCTTGCCCATTGGCTGTGGCGCGTTGGCTGACCTTAAGGGTCGCTTCTGGTGCTGCGCAAGCAGGAAGGATGGGTTGAACGGGATCCGCCGGAGTCGTTCCAGACGCCAGTTGACGAATGATACTGCTCAGATCTTCTGGCCCCGGGGCAGGATTTTCTCCACTAGCGAGTTGCTGCAGCATGTCGTCAATAACATCCAGGCCGCGCAGAATAGCATCAATCATCGGGCCGGTTACGACCAGAGTATGTGAACGCAGTTTATCGAGCAGGTCCTCCAGATGGTGAGTCCAGTTGACCAGATTCTCGGCTTCGAGAAATCCGGCCCCGCCCTTGAGGGTGTGAAAGGCGCGAAATACCGAAGCCAGGACTTCATCATTGCCGGGGTCTGACTCCAAACGCAGGGTGTCATCCTGCGCTTTTTCCAGCAACTCCCGGGCTTCGGGAAGGTAATCCTGGAGAATGTCCATATCCATGCTATCAGATCCCCAATTCTGCCAGTAAGTTGTCCACTTCATCCTGATTGATGCTGGGGTTACTCTCGACGGAGGCTTCGGGCAGCTTGTTCTCGTCGCTATCCAGCCCGGTTTCTGCCAGGGTCAGGCGAATCCGTTCTTCAACTGCCTGCAGCAGGGCGATAGCTTTTTTAAGGCGCTGACCGGCTAGATCCTGCCCTTGCTGGCTGGCAAGAATAACCAGTAGGGCGCTCTCGATCTGTTTCAGCGGTTCATCTATGAAGCTGTTATGGGCATTGCGAATATCCGCGACCGCATCCTGGGCTCTTTCCACGGCGGCCAGAGTGGCCATGGTTTGTTCTTCGGTCAGGCGCAGGGCTTCTTCGAGTGGATTTTGTGCGCCGGAGAGTTTTTCTTCGGCGGTATTGGCAATGCGTTTCAAGCCCTCACGCAGCAGCAGTTCGGCTTCACTCAGCAGGCGATTGGGGTCCAACAGATTCTGGGTGTTCATCCCTGACCTCCCTGAGCGGCCTGCAGTCGTTTGAAGACGCTATCGAGTTTTTCCTTCAGAGTTTCTGCCGTAAAGGGTTTGACGATGTAACCGTTGACTCCCGCCTGGGCGGCTTCGAGAATATTTTCGCGTTTGGCTTCGGCTGTCACCATCAGTACCGGTATGTGCTTGAGTTGCGGATCGGAGCGGATGGCACGAAGCAGATCGATGCCCTGCATATTGGGCATGTTCCAGTCGGAAACCACAAAATCAAAAGGCCGGCTATGCAGCTTTTGCAGCGCCTGGACACCATCTTCTGCTTCATCAAAATTGCTGAAGCCCAACTCACGCAACAGATTCCGCACAATGCGGCGCATGGTTGAGAAATCGTCCACCACTAAAATGTGGATACCCTTGTCGACCTGATCAATGCCCATAAATGATGATCTCCTCCTTGAGTCGAATCCCGCCGCTCAGGGAATCTGCAAGCAATTCCTGTACCAAGATGCGACGGGGCTTTTAGCAATGTCATATGCTTGCTAACGGCACGTTCACCCCATAACTAAAGGGGGGCTGTTCCAGAATCTTTACAATTCCGGGTCAACCGCGCTGGCTGATACTCCCGGCCATAATGGGATCAGTACCGGCCTTGCTGGGGTTTTGCGGCGCTACCACCACAATACTGACGCGCCTGTTCATGATCAGCCCCTTGGCGGTGTTATTGGAAGCTACGGGATGATATTTGCCATAACCGGCGGCCACCAGATGATGGGGGTTGACGCCGTGCTGTATGAATAATTCGACAACCGATACGGCGCGAGCCGCAGATAGCGCCCAGTTGGAGCTGAATTGTGCCGTACGAATGGGCAGATCATTGGTGAAGCCATTCACCTGAATCTGATAGGGAATCTGTGCCAGAACTTGGGCAATTTTACCGAGGGTGCTGGTGGCGTTAGCACTGAGCCGGGCGGCGGCCGATGGAAAAAGAATTTTAGCATTCAAGTCGATGACAACGCCCAGATTGCTTCTATGAATTGCCACACTCCCCTGTTCAATCAACGGTTTCAGTAAGGTGCGCATCTGCGCTTCAATTTTTTGCATTTCCGGATTGGCCGGACTGTGAGGATTTTGTGCTCTAGGCGAAACCTGTCCCTGCTGCACATGGGGTACCGGTGCCATAGTGGCCACTTTGGGTAATGCGGGCAGGGCAACCGGCGTTTGGGTAAGGCTGTTGGTGTCGGAGCGAATAGGTACCGGTGACCAGGGCTGGCCACTGAACGCAGACACCAGGGTTTGCGATAATACCTTGTATTTACCTTCGTTGACCGAGGAGATAGCGTACATAACCACAAAAAAGGCAAAGAGCAGGGTGATGAAGTCGGCATAGGAAACCAGCCAGCGCTCATGATTTTCCCATTCTTCTTCTTTCTTCTTACGTGCCATCGGGGATTCTCCTCTTCAGTTGTTCGCAGTTCATCTCTTTAAGTAGTCGGGATATTGCAGTTTGCAGGCGATCAGTGCTTTCCAAGCGAGATTTGTGCCGGACTCATGCCAGTTGTTGCTTCGGCACGATTCCTGCTGGGTTTGCAGGTGTGATCAAAATTTTCCGGCTGTCAAAAGTTTGACAACCGCTGTGCCTCTAAGGAAACGGGTATGACTCAAAGTGAAATCCTCGTGGATCGATTATTTGCAGACGCCAATCGTTTGACGTTACCTACGGCTGTTGAGCGCTTGCTACAGTCCCTCGTCGTTGTGCAGCAAAATATGCAGGTGCTGGTGGGTCAGCGCAATACGGTGCTGGGCCACACCAGTTTGCTGGATAAGGGTGATCAGGAAGAAGGCCTGATTATGGATGCTTTGATGCCGGAAGCGGCCAATATCCATTTGCAGCCCGGAGAGGACTTGCTGCTCTGGACTGTCGATGCCTTACCCATTGGCTTCCAGACGGTCGTCATGGAACGGCTCACCTGGCAACGTTTTGCCGCTATCCGGATTCGGCGGCCAGAAGTGGTATTTCAGTGGCAGAGACGGGGGAATTTGCGTGCGGTGCTTGATGCTGCTGACAAAACGACCGTGTTGTTACGCCGTTTTGGCGCTCGTGCTGTGGAAGGGGAATGCGTGAATATCGGGGCCGGTGGGATGCGGGTCCGGATTACCGCACCCCATGACTATCCGCTGGCCTCGGGAGAGCTACTGGCCCAGATACAGTTCCGTTTCCAGAATCAGCCGTATTCGCTCGCCGCCAAAGTCTGTTATTCGGGAAATGGAAGACGTCTTCAAGGGGGTGTGCAAGAGCTGGGCTTGCGTTTTATGGATATTCCGACCGCCCTGGAAGATAAAATCATGCAGTGCGCTCTGCGTTATGATCGCGAGCGCCTACGCCGTGCCAGTCGGTAAGGGCTGGTGTGGCTGTGTCTTGAAGCCCGGCGCATCCTGAACAGGAACGACCATCTGGGCACCTAATGCTGCAGGGGGTTCGGGACTGGTCAGTAAAGGTTCAGGGGCTATTTCCTGATGTTCGACAATCCACTGCCCAAACTGCTTTTTGTCGGGCAGAAAATAAAGCGGCGCCAATGCATTACTCTGCAGTTGGCCATTGTCCGTCTGTGGAAGGATGACCATGACCATGGTAATTCCTGCTTTTTCGGTTTTGGCAAAATGCGGAGTTTGTGAATAGCGCAGATTAAAGTGCTCAGGGGCTATCAACAGAAAGGTAATCAGTGGATCATCCAGAGACTGAAGCCAGACAAAAGGGCCTTGGCTGGGCAGGTGTAACAAGGCGAACTGACGTAGTTCCGTGAAACCGGGCATGGGGGCAATGCAATGCCAAATATCGTTGGCAGCGATGGTCAAGGGTCCGAAACGGGTATTGTATGTGCTCATCAGGATTCATCCTCAGGATGACCGCTGTCATCCGTATGGTGTTGCTGTTTCAACCAGTGTTCAAAATCGTTTGGCGCCAGGGTCTGGGCGGATTGATTGGCTTGCTTGACGGTTTCCAGTAATTCTTCGCGTAAAATCGTGAGGTTTTCGCTGCTTTCTATGCCTAGCCTTACCTGACCGTCATCAATGCGGGTGACGACAATGCGAATATTATCGCCTATGCAAATGGCCTGCCCACGACGCCGGGTAAGTACCAGCACGATTCAGGCGCTCCCGATCAGATGGCTTGCCGGAGCTGATCGGGCGGTGCCAAGATCCGTATAGAGGGGCTGACTGTTACCAAAGAAAATTTCCCATGCACCTTGATTGAAGCGCATCAAGGCCTGAATGATTTGCCCGTTTAATTGGTTCTTGCGCAGGATTTCTTCCAGCAATGCACGCCCCGGGACAGACCTGAGTGTATTGCGGAGGAGGGCCGGGCTGGCAGATTTCATTTGCTCAACCTGAGCAAAGCAGCGCATCTTTTGGGAGGCGATGTGCTGAAGATCCTGCATTTGCCCTGCTTTCAGGCAGGCAGTCTCATTTTCCAGCAGTAAATGTAGTTGTTCCAACAGCTGAAGAGCTTGAGAAAGTTCGTGCGCGTCCATGGACATTTTGCTTTCAGACCGAGCGGTTGGGAGGGGCAGGCATGAACTGTTGGTTATCCTGAGTCAGTCCCTGCCCGATTTTTAATGGAGAGATCTGATAGCTTCCATTGCTAATGCTGGAGCGGATGGCCGTCAGCCTTTCGCTGCTGGCAGAACCCTCATTTTGCGCAGCCATCAACTGTCTGGCTTGGGGCGACAGGGTCAGGTGGTCCTGAGGAAGCGGTTTGCCCGCACTCGGCTGAGTAGCATTTTTTTCCGCTCCGGCATTATTCACGGATTGCTCCGGATTGCTGCGGGTATCTTTGGATGATATTCCGGAAATTAACCCATTGTAGGGATTGATGGGATTCATGAACGTAGCTCCTGCCTGACTGTGTTCTCTTTGATATTAACGACACAAAAAAGCGTCAACTGAAGGTGTTTGAGCGATTTAATTTTCATTCTACGCCCTAAAAGTTTACCACGACATGACCCTGGGGGGTTACCGTGCCCCGTACTACCCGACCGGACTGCAGATTTCTGACCATGATGCTTTGTCCGGGACGACCGTTTTCGATGGCGTCGGCAATGGTGGCAATGCGAATCCCATCTCCTTGTGCGTAAAGGGTAACTTGCTCACCCGCATGAACGACATCGGGGGCGTTGAGCATGCTGGTGGTGATGGGCTGTCCGGCCAGAGTGCCGAAACGCAAAATTTTGCCGATAGCCGCCTGAGGTGAGCGAATCGTGCTGCTGCTCAGGCCACTGGTATTTCTGCGTACGACTGCCAGATCTCCGGCCTCGATGATGGAACCAGCGGTCAAGGGACGGGCGGCAATGACCACCGCTTGATCCACCTGGATTTGCACGGGCAGATATAACTGCCAGGTGGAGGGTGCCTGGCAGAGAACCTGTACGGTCTGGTTTCCATAGGGGTTGCTATAACCGAAGTAACTGACCTCGAGTTTGGCACAGGCCGGAAAATGAACGCCCGGAGCAGGGCCCTCCAGATGAATATGCATACCAGCCGACCTGGCAGGTAAATGGGCACGTATAAAATTCAGGGCTGCGCTGCGGATGGTTTCGGGATTTTCCACGTTATCCTGCGCCCAAGCGGCAATGCTCGTCATGCAAAGCGCGAGGATCAGAAGGATATTCCGGAGTTTTATTATCCTGCAAGAGCCATATTTCATTAATGCCAATGCCCCGTATGCGATGCCTGCATCCATTTGGGCAGAGGTAAAGCAAATAACGCGCCATAAATCATAGTCAGCAGGTGCTTCATTCCCCGATGTTTGTAAGTCGGCCGGTTGCGAGTGTAAGCGGCATTTTTTTGCCGATGGGCCTGAATCAACAGCAACAGGCGGCGCATGTCTGCCGCTGAAGTAAGGAGGGTAGGGCGCAATCACTCACAAACAAGCCTAAAGCTTGACAGGGGGCGAGCTTATATTTTTGGCATATTTGTTGCTTTTGAGTCGTCGTACAGGTTATGCAGTGGAGGTCGAGCAGATGTCAGGTTTATTGGATCAAGCACTGGATCCCTTAGCGGATGCCCTGAAAGTGACAGGCTATCGGCAACAACTTCTGGCCGCCAATATTGCCAATGCCAATACACCGAATTATCGCGCCGTGGATATTCCTTTTCATCAGACCCTGGCAGCGGTGCAGTCGGGAGATCATGGAGGGCTTTCGCTGAAAACCAATCAGAACCGACAGTTTACCGCTACTGGTAATGACGCGAGTATGGCAGCTTTTGTGCAATATCAGCGCGGTAGTCAAGTGGGCCTGGATAATAACTCGGTAGATATGAATCGTGAGCAGTCCAGTTTTTTGCAAAATAGCGTGCGTTATCAGGCAGACCTCACTTTTCTGACAGGAAAAATCAAAACGCTGATCTCGGCCATTACGGGAACCACCGCTTAACTGCTGGAGGAGTAAATAATATGTCATTGTTTTCAGTTTTGGATGTGGCGAGTTCCGCCCTGACCGCCCAGGGATACCGACTGAATGTGGTGGCCAGCAACATGGCTAATGCCAATTCGGCCACCAGTTCTGATGGCCAGCCCTACAGGGCGCGGGAAGTGGTGTTTGCGGCGCAGCCCTTTGCGGGTGCGGGCGCTCCGGCAGGGGTCAATGGCGTGCGTGTGGCTGAAGTTGTCAGCAAGCCGGGGCCCTTCAAAATGGTGTATCAGCCTGGCAACCCTCTGGCCGATAAAGAGGGCTACGTCAAAATGCCCAACGTGAATCCGGTGGATGAAATGGTGAACATGATTTCGGCCTCACGGGCTTATCAGGCCAACGTCAATGTCATGAACACCACCAAAGCCTTGCTGCAGAAAACCCTTACTCTGGGAGCCTGAATATGAGCGTCAATTCTCTGACATCCAGTGTCAATCCTTTTTATCAGTCCTTGCAGACCAGTTCGGCAAGCAGTTCGGGGACAGCCAGTAGTGGCGCCAGCGGTCTCGCCAGCGAGAGCACTTTTTATAATTTGCTGGTTACCCAATTAACCAATCAGGATCCGCTCAATCCCCTCAGTAATCAGGATTTGTCCTCACAGTTGGCGCAATTCAGCATGGCCAACGGCGTGCAGGCCATTCAGGGTTCACTCAGTTCGCTGATGGCCCAGATCAACCAGAACCAGGGTTTGCAGGCAGCTTCGTTAATAGGCAAGTCGGTGACCACTTCCGGAAACCAGCTCACTTTGAGTGGTAGCAGCGCCACCGGTGCTTATGATCTTGGCAGCGATGCCGCCGCTGTCAATGTCCTGGTCCAAAACAGCGCTGGACAGACGCTGGCGATTTTGCCGCAGGGACCACAGTCTTCGGGAATGCAGAGCTTTTCCTGGAATGGCGAGGCAGCCAATGGCAGTGCTCTGCCAGCGGGCAACTATCAATTTTCCGTTCAGGCTGCCGGTGCCAATGGTGATGCGGTAACAAGTACGCCTTATATGGTTGGGGTGGTCAATGGTGTCACCCTCGGAAGTGCTGGTCCCACTCTGCAATTACAAGGTCAGCAAGGCTCCGTACCCTTTAGTTCTGTGCAGAATATCATTTAAGGAGTTTGCAAAATGGGTGCATTCAATACGGCGTTAAGTGGTTTGCAGGCGGCGAATTCCGATTTGCAGGTCTTGGGTAATAACATTTCCAATGCGAATACCGTGGGCTTCAAAAGCTCCAATGCCGAGTTTGCCGATGCTTATGCTTCGGCCATGGCCAATACCGCGCCTACAGACGGACAGATAGGTATTGGTACAACGGTTCAGACGATTGCCCAACAATTTACCCAGGGCAATATCCAGACAACCAGCAACCCTCTGGATGTGGCGATCAACGGCAATGGTTTTTTTCAATTCAATTATAATGGCTCTACCGTTTATGGTCGCAATGGCCAGTTTCAGCTCAATAAAAATGGCGTCATTGTGGACGCCAACGGCGGCGAACTGATCGGTATTCAGGCGCAGAATGGCAAGTTGACCGGAGCCAGCGGCCCATTGACCATCAACCAGAATGCCATTGCCCCACAGGCCACATCGGGATTGAGTCTGGGCCTGAATCTGGATTCCACCAATACACCGCTGAGTGGCACAATTAATATCAATGATCCAAGCACTTATAATTACTCCACGACAACAACCGTTTACGATAGTCTGGGAACCCCACAGTTATTGACTACTTATTATCAATTGCAACCCAGCACTTCCGGTACGAGTAATTCTGGACAGACCTGGAATGTGGACTACTCTGTTACCGGCACCAATGGCACCAGCGGGATCACTTCAGGCAGTGTAGGCACCTTGCAGTTTAACAGCTATGGACAGGAAACCAGTTCAACTTCCACTCCTATATCCGGTATTTCCTGGGCAGACGGCGCAGCCTCTACCACCATCAATGTCAGTTTTAGTGGCAGTACCAATTACAACTCCCCGAATTCGGTGATCACCAATAATAGTAATGGCTATAGTGCCGGTCAGTTATCGGGACTTTCCATTGATTCCGGCGGCAATATTTTCGGGCGTTACAGTAATGGTGAATCGCATCTTATGGGGCAAATCAGTCTGACCCGCTTTCCGGACAATAATGGCCTGCAAAATCTGGGCAATAATTACTGGGCTGAAACCTATGTTTCCGGACAACCGCTGTCCGGTCAGCCGGGCAGTTCCAATCTCGGGGTTTTGCAGGCGGGTGCCGTGGAGCAGTCCAATGTGAATATTTCAAAAGATCTCGTCAATCTGATTGTGGCGCAGCAAGCCTATCAGGCCAATGCCCAGACCATTAAGACCCAGAATACCGTGGTGCAGACGCTCTTGAGTTTGTAAAGAGGATAAGTCATGGATACCCTTTATATTGCCATGAGCGGTGCCAACGCGATTCTGCAGAAGCAGACGGTCACCGCCAATAATCTGGCCAATGCCAATACCACGGGATACCGCGCTGATGAGGCACAGTTCAGTGCTTTGCCCGTTTATGGACAGGGGTTGCCGACCCGTGCCTATACGGCTACGGAAACCCCCAGCGTGGATTTTCAGTCAGGACCCATTGTCCACACCGGCCGACCGCTGGACGTGGCAGTGAATGGCCAGGGCTGGTTGACCGTGCAGGGTCCCGATGGTCAGGAAGCCTATACCCGGGATGGTAACCTGCAGCTCAATGGCCAGGGCATCCTCATGACGGCTACCGGGCATCCGGTGCTGGGGGTCAATGGCTCGCCCATTTCCCTGCCCCCCATGCAGTCGCTGGTGATTGGCAGTGACGGGGTGATCTCCGGGGTTCCGGTTGGCAGTCAGCCCAATGCCATCGTCACCATCAACCAGATCAAGCTGGTGAATCCTTCGGAAAAAGGCTTGCAGAAAAATCCCGATGGGCTTTTTCAGAACAGCGACGGCAAACCCGCCCCCGAAGATGGCAATGTGGTACTGGAACCGGGAGCCTTGGAAGGCAGTAACGTCAATCCGGTCAATGCCATGATCCAGATGCTGGAAGATACACGGCAATTCGACATGCAGACCAAATTGATGCAGACCGTATCCCAGGACCGGCAAAGTGCCAATCAATTGCTGGTTCTGTCATAATTTATCAGGAGTAATCCATCATGATGCGTTCTCTTTATGTGGCAGCAACCGGGCTGGAAGGTGAGCAGACCAAAATGGACGTGATCGCCAATAATCTGGCGAACGTCAATACCACCGGATTCAAGCAATCCCGGGCCGTGTTTCAGGACCTGCTCTATCAAAACCTGCGCCAGCCCGGCGCCCAATCTTCGCAGACCACCCAATATCCATCGGGACTTCAGTTGGGAACGGGCGTGCGGGTAGTGTCCACAGAGCGACTGATGACCCAGGGTAACTTGACCCAAACGGGTAACGCTCTGGATGTGGGGATCAATGGTCAGGGGTTTTTTCAGATCATGCAGCCCAATGGCACCATTGCCTATAGCCGGGATGGCACTTTCCAGATGAATAATCAGGGACAACTGGTGACCTCCAATGGTTATTTGCTCCAGCCGCCAGTCACTATCCCGCCCAATGCCCAGTCCATCACCATCGGCAGCGATGGTACGGTGTCGGTGGTGTTGCCGGGGCAGGCCCAGCCCCAGCAGGTCGGTACCATTCAGCTCGCCAATTTCATCAATCCCACAGGTTTGCAGAGTATTGGCGATAACCTCTACTTGCAGACCGGTTCTTCCGGGGCTCCGCAAACAGGGCAACCCACCCTCAACGGGCTGGGCTCCGTTCAGCAGGGATATCTGGAATCCTCCAATGTCAACGTAGTGTCGGAACTGGTGGACATGATTGCCACCCAGCGCGCCTACGAAATCAACAGCAAGGCGGTATCCACATCGGATTCCATGCTGGGCTATCTCACCCAGAATCTGTGAGGCTAAGATCATGCGCACTCCAGCCGTAGGTAACCATCGCACTGAATTTCCGGCATCTGCGGGATCCATCGGGATGCTTTTGCTGCGTCTGGGGCTGCTACTGATGTTTGCGATGGGCTTGAGTGCCTGCGCCACCCTACAGGGGCACCATGATCTCAAACCCCTGAAGCCCTTGCCCATTCCGGCAGAACCCGAGTCTCTGGCGGCCCATGCTCCCAATGGTTCCATCTGGCAGGCGGGTACCAATGTGTCCTTGTTCAGTGATAATCGCGCCAATCGGGTTGGAGATCTGATTACCGTCCTGATCCAGGAAAACTCCAGCGCCAGCAATAACACCAACACGGCCATCAATACCTCGGACTCTCTGAGCGCAGCGCTGACCAATTTCTTTGGCATAGTTCCTGCTTTTGGAAGTGTGGCGGGAACGCCCTTCAGTCCGAGCATGGGGGCTAACAGCGCTCAGAAATACGGCGGTACGGGGGCGACGACCCAGAGTAATACGTTTACGGCGACCCTGGAGGTGACCGTGGTGCGCGTGCAGGGCAATGGTAATCTGGTGATTGAAGGTTCCAAGGAAGTGTTGCTCAATGGCGGTCATGAATACATACGGGTGGCCGGCGTCGTGCGGCCGGCAGATGTGACCCCGCAGAATACGATTCTTTCTACCCAGATTGCCGATGCCCGCGTCGAATATAGTGGCAATGGCACGATATATTCGGCAGCACGGATGCCCTGGCTGGCACGTTTCTTCCTATCGCTTTGGCCTTTCTGAGGATGGTGATGATGAACAAGCACTTTCGCTCCTTCCTCGCGCTATGCATGATACTAGGTCTGACCATTCTGGTGGGCTTGGAGACTGCTCAGGCGGAAACCATCCGCAATCTGGTCGCCGTAGGTGGGGTGCGGAGTAACCAGTTAGTGGGTTATGGCCTGGTGGTCGGACTCAATGGTACGGGCGATCAGGCCACCCAGGTGCCCTACACCACGCAATCCCTGCTGAACATGTTCCAGCGCCTCGGCATCAACTTGCCCGCTTCTGTGGCCACGAACCTGCAACCCAAGGATGTGGCCGCCGTGATTGTGACCGCCCATCTGCCACCTTTTGCACAGCCTGGGCAGACCATCAATGTCACGGTTTCGGCGGTGGGTAACGCCAGTAGTCTGGCCGGGGGAACCCTGCTGATGACCCCGCTGAAGGGTGCCGACGGGCAAACCTATGCCGTGGCCCAGGGTAATCTGATTGTCAGTGGTTTCGGGGCCAGCAGTAACGGCTCTTCGGCGCAAGTCAACATTACCACCGCAGGGACCATTCCCAATGGTGCCAATGTGGAACGCTCTGTATCCTCCGGCTTCGATCAAGCCGGCCCCATGCTGCTGGAGTTGCATCAGCCGAGTTTTACCACGGCGGCACGGATTGCCAATGTCATTAATCAGCAGATGGGCTACGGGGTGGCAGAAGCCTTGAATGCCGGTGAGGTCCGGGTGAATGCGCCTGGCACCCCCGGTGCCCGCGTCAATTTTCTGTCACAGATCGAAAACCTGGATGTCAGCCCCGAAACGCCGTTGGCAAAAGTAGTGATAGATGCGCGCAGTGGTACGGTCGTGCTGGGGCAGAATGTGACCCTGGGTGCCTGCGCTGTTGCTCACGGTAATCTGTCGGTGACCATTTCCCAAAAGTATCTGATCAGTCAGCCGAATCCTCTGGGTGCCGGGCAGACGGTGGTTGCCCCTCAGGCCAATGTGAAGGTCACTCAGCCCCAGGCCAAGCTCTTGATGTTTGAACCGGGAGTCAGTCTGGAGGCAGTAGTGCGGGCGCTGAACGCGGTGGGCGCGACACCGACTGATCTGATCGCCATTCTGCAGGCCATGAAAGCCGCAGGTGCCCTGCATGCGCAACTGGAAGTGATATGAGTGGCACTGGAATACATTTGACGGCAAACACCACGGCCACTGCCGTCAGCCCGCAGGCGGCCGCCGCGACGGCCAGTGATGCCCTGAATTTTTCCGGGCTGAGTCAGCTGCGCAGCGATGCCGATGCCCATGATCCCAAGACCATTCTGGCGGTAGCTAAGCAATTTGAGGCGGTGTTACTGCAAGAAATGCTCTCGGCCATGTCGGCGACTTCCTTTGGTTCGGATTTGACCGGGAAAAATTCCGGGCCGCTGATGAAGTCGCTCTTTAATCAGCAAATTGCCCAAACCGTCAGCCAGGGGCAGGGGATAGGTATCGCCCAGACCCTCGCCAAGGAAATTGCCACCCGTTACCACTTGCATTGGGATCAGCAGAATGGTGTGCAGGGCCAGGACAAGCCCCTGAGTATGCCAGCAAGAAATGCCGCTTTGTCGGCACCTGTCATGCTTTCGGAAAGCTGGGCGAAACCTTCACAGTCTTTGCTGGAGCAAGCGAAATCCTTTGTCCAATCCATTTTGCCGGCGGTGCGGGAAGCCGCACAGAAGCTTGGCGTGGCGCCTACCGCTATCATTGCCCAGGCCGCTCTGGAAACGGGTTGGGGCAGTCATGTGGCCGGCAATAATCTGTTTGGGATTAAAGGCGGTGGGGGCTGGCTGGGCGCATCAGTACATAGTCTGACCCATGAATTTGAAAATGGCGTCAATGAAGTCGAAAATGCGGCTTTTCGCGCCTATCAGAGTGTGGGGCAAAGTGTGCAGAATTATGCCCAGTTGCTGATGCATAATCCCCGTTATCGACAGGCGTTGGGGCAAGGCAACAATATTGCCGGATTTGCTGAAGCTCTGCAGCAGGGGGGATATGCCACAGATCCGCATTATGCCAGCAAGCTGGTGGCGGTGGCTGATAGTCCACTCATGCAGGCCGTCATGGGAGATTTAGCGGATGAAAATGCCGCCGGTTAAACTTTATGGCATTTGTGCCGTTAATCGAATAGGGCCTCATTTGCAGGCGGGAGATTCTCGATGAGCGATGCATCCATGCAGCAGGAACTGGAAACCGTTCGCCAGTTGACCCGGGTTCTGGAAAACCAGAAACAGTGGCTGGCGCAGGGTGACTGGACGCAGCCCATGCCCGATGCCGATATGACGGAGCGACTGGGCAAGCGTTTACTGAGTATGCGCAGCAAACACGCATCGCTTATCCCTTCAAATGAGCTGAAAGAAGCGGTGTTGGCACTGCAGGAGCATTACAGTGCCCTGGATCATGCCTTGCGGGTCGCGGGCTCCGGTTTGGGGGAGGCGCTGAATATGTTGCGTGAACAGACTGGTCTGGTTTATGGCAGCGCAGAGTCCACTGGCCGATCTTTAGGGAGTGCTTAACCATGTCGGGTATCAGTGGGTTGGTCAATAATGCCCTGACGGGTCTGCAGGCTGCGCAATCTGCCCTGCAGGTGACCGGTGACAATATTGCCAACGTCAATACCCCCGGTTACAGCCAGCAGAACATCGTGCAGTCCACGGCCGTGCCCACTCTTTTGGGGGGGCAGTATTACGGCAACGGTACTCAGGTCGAATCAGTACAGCGCAGTTACAGTAGTTTTTTGCAGGGGCAGGTCTGGACGGCCAGCGCCAGCGCCAGTGGGCAGGCCAGTCTTTCCAGTTCCTTGCAGAATATCCTCGGCATCCTCAACAACGGTGGGATCAGTTCCCAGGTCAGCCAGTTTTTTTCCGGGGTGGCTCAGGTGGCTGCCAGTCCCACGGATATTCCGGCGCGCCAGAGTATGCTCAGTAACGCCCAGACTCTCAGTCAGACCTTTCAGTCTTTGGGACAGCAGCTCGCCAGTGTGGATAGTGGCGTCAATCAGCAAATCTCCGAGTCTGTCAGCCAGATCAATACATTGAGCAAACAGATAGCACAACTGAATGTGCAGATTTCCGCCTCGCAAAGCGGGGTCAATGCCACTCCCAATGATTTACTGGATCAGCGGGATCATCTCATCACCGAATTGAACGGCCAGGTAGGTGTGCAGGTGTTGAAGCAGAACAATCAACAGCTGAGCGTCTATTTGAGCAACGGCCAGGTGTTGGTGGCGGGCAGCCAGTCCTTTGCCCTGCAAACCCAGCCCAGCCCTTACAATCAGCAAACCCTCAATGTGGGCTATGCCAGCAATGGTGCGGACCTGACCAAAAATCTGACCGGTGGAACCCTGGGTGGCCTGCTGCAATTTCGCAGCCAGTCTCTGGGTCCTGCGGAAAATGGACTGGGTTTACTCGCAGACGGCATTGCCTCCGCATTGAACGCGCAGCAGGCCCAGGGCTTGAATCTGAATGGCAGCAGTGGTTCGGCCCTGTTCAGCACCGGGCCGGTCAGTGTGTATGCCAATACCCATAACAGCAGTGGCAGTGTCGCGGTTGTCGGCACCATCACCAATGCCGGTAACCTCAGTTCCAGTCAATACATTCTGAGCAAAAGCTCCGGCTCGGTATGGAATCTGGAGAACAGCAGCACCGGTGCTGTCGTGGCGAGCAGTTCAGGTTCAACGCTGAGCGGGACGACCACATTGGATTTTTCGCAGCAAGGTTTTCAGTTGCAGGTGTCCGGCAGTGCTGCAGCGGGAGATAGTTTTCTGGTTGAACCGACCCGCCTGGGGGCTGTGGATATGCAGACGATCATGACAGACCCTGCGGGTATTGCTGCTGCCAGTCCTTATGTCAGCAGTCCCGGTCAGATGGTAAGCGGCAGTCTGGTGAATACCAATCTCGGCAATCTGACCCTCTCGGCCGGGCAATATGTGAGCAGTAGTGGTTCGGGCGCCATTGTAGTTTCCGGTCTGTCCGACTTCCCGACACCTTTACAAATTACCATCACCAGCGGCGCCAGCCAGGGCGGCACGGCGAGTTTCCAGATCAGCTCTGGTGTGGGGACCGGAGCGGTAATAGGTTCAGGAACGGTCAGTCTGGGTGGTTCCGGTACACTCATCGATATACAAAACCCCAATGCGCCCGGAGGATATTGGCAGGTAAATCTCAGTGGTAGTCTTGCGGCTTCCAGTGATGCTTTCACCCTGAGTAAGGGGGGGGCAGGCAGTAATGGTAATGCGCAATTGATGGCGGGGCTGTCCACCAGCAAAATTTTGAACAGTGGAACCGCGACTTTTAATGACAATGCCGCCCAGTTGATTACTCAGGTGACCAATCAGGCCGCTCAGGCCCAGAATAATGCCCAGGCCCAACTGACAGTACTGCAGTCTGCTCAGGCTGCCCAGCAATCCGTATCCGGCGTGAATCTGGACCAGGAAGCTGCCAATCTGATTCAATATCAACAAGCCTATCAAGCGGCCGCCAAAGCCATTTCTGTGGGGAGTACCCTGTTTCAGTCCCTGATTCAGGCCTTATAAGGAGCAGATCATGCGCGTCAGCACCCAGGAATTTTATCAGAGCAGCCTGTATTCACTCTTGAACCAGCAAAGCACGCTGAATAATCTCTCTCAGCAGCTTTCAACGGGTAATGCCCTGATCAATCCCACCAGTAATCCGGTGGCCAATGCCCAGGTGCTGGACCTCAACAGTAAAATTGCCAATCTCGGCAGTTATCAGCAGAGTAATACCTATGCACAGCAGGATCTGGGCATGAGTTCCAGCACGCTGCAAAGTGTCGGCACCCTCATGAATCAGGTTCAGCAACTGGCGGTGCAGATGAATAATGCCACCGTCAATGCCAGTGATTTGCATAATGCCGTGGCCACCATGCAGGGCAATTTGCAGCAACTGGTGCAGCTGGCCAACACCCAGGACGCCAACGGGACTTACATTTATGGTGGTTCCCGGGCCAACACCCCGCCATTTCAGCTGCAGAGTGATGGAACGGTGCAGTATCTGGGTGATTCCAGTCAGAAAACCCTGGAGATTGGTCCGGGACTCACGACACCCATTTCCCAGGCAGGAAACGCCGTTTTCATGAACACCCTGGCGGGCAACGGGACGTTTACCGTCAGCGGATCTGCCAGCAATTATCAGATTCCTGCGGGTAGTTCCGGAACCTCGGTCAATGCGGTGGGAAACACCACCCTGGGTCCGGGCAGTGTGTTGAATTCTGCTACCGCCAACTCGGAATTTGTGGCGAAGGGCGCGCAATTTGAGGTCACCATCAGCAATGGCGCCAGTGGGCTGACCTACAATGTCACCAGCGGGACGGGGGTGGTGGGTAGTGCTGGATGGACAGCGAGCTCCGGCAGTGTCGTCAGTGGAACCTATACCCCCGGGCAAAGCATTGCCATCCCTGCCACAGAGGGAGGAAGCCCTTTCATCACGGTTTCGACCAATGGCGAACCGGCCTCCGGGCAAACTGCCACTTTTACCTTGGCCGCCTCCAAACCCCAGAGCCTGTTCCAGACTTTCAGTGACCTGATCACGGCTTTTTCAGAAGGCTCCGGTTCACCCGGCGCCAACACCCGCCGTGCTCAGGACATCAGCAACGCTCTGGCGAATCTGAACCAGTTTCAGACCAGCCTGCTCAGCACCCAGGCACAAATAGGCTCCCAATTGCAGCAAGCCCAAAGTGTGCAGTCACTGAATACCAACTTGACCCAGCAGTTTCAGACCGCCCGGGGGAATCTCGCGGATGTGAGCTATCCCCAGGTCATCACCCAGTTCCAGGAAAGCTCGACGGCCCTGCAGGCGGCACAGAAGGCGTTTGTGCAGGTGCAGGGGTTGAGTTTGTTTAATTATATTTCGTGAATGGAGCTCCTGTGGATGAATCAATGTCTATCGGTATAGTTTTGCCCACATGTAATCGCCCGCTTTTTTTGCGAGATGCTATTCAATCGGTTGTTTCGCAAAGCTATAAAAACTGGAAGCTCTGTGTGGTAAATGATGGGGGTCATTCTATTAATGATATTGTTGATGAGTTTCAAGATTCTCGTATAAATCTAATTCAATTAAACCAACGATATGGCGTGTCTGAGGCTCGCAATATAGCACTTCGTTTGCTTGACGTTGAATGGATAACATTTTTGGATGACGATGACATTTTTTATCCAGAATATTTATCGCGACTCTCTGTTGCTGCGGAAAGCAGTGATGTGTGTTTTGTGGGAAGTGTTTATGCGCAAGAGGTTCTTGAAGAAAAAGGTCGAAAAATAGTTTCCAGAACCAATCCATATAGCGATTTATATTTTGATTATGAGAGATTGCTAGGTGGTAATTATATTCCTATTCAGACTGTTAGCTACCGCAGGAAATTGGCAAATATCTTATTTGATCCTTCTCTTACAGTTTATGAGGATTGGGAGTTTTTGCTTCGCCTATGCTCTGGTAGAAAGGTTGTTAAGATATCTGAGATACTGGTAGAAATTCGACAACGTGTTGATCGGGTAGATTCGGTAACTCTTGGTGCAGGATTCGTGACGTGGATGCAGACGTTTGATGAGATATGTAATCGTTTCAAAACTGATAGCAAAAAGGTTTTGCTTCGGAGAGCGGAAGTTCGTTCTGACATTGTAAAAACAAGATATCAGACGAATGGTACGGAAACTTTTAATGATTCGAGCTATTTTACTGGTACGGAAAATAACTATTTAAATAAGGATTCTGCATTAGACGATTCTGTAAAAAAAGTTGTTACGAAGGATTTTATCGAGTCTAGCAAACCATGGGATCGCATTAGAGATGGTGAGCCAGTTGGTAAAGGAACTGCAGTTCTCCTGCACTTGTATTACCCTGATCTCTGGCCCGAGTTTCGCGATGCCATTGCGCGGATTCCGGCGCCTTGCGATCTCTACGTTTCGCTGACCGAGGGACGGGAGGAAGTGCTGGCCGAGATCGTGCGCGACCGGCCCGATGCGGTGGTAATTCGTCACCCGAACCGTGGGCGCGACATTGCACCACGTTTAGCGTTGTTTCGCTTGGCGAGATCGCACAACTATGATCAATTGTTATGGCTGCACTCCAAAAAGTCACAACATCTGAAATATGTCGAAATAGACCCACGAGCTACCCCATTTTTGGCTCATAAAAATGGTGACTTGTGGCGTCAGGAGCTCGTTTCTGAGCTTCTGCACGATCCTGAGAAACTCATCTTCGTGTTTTCCCAAAATCCTAAAATTGGTTTGCTTGGGCCGCGCCGTTTCTGGCTGCAGATGCATCCTACAGATCCTAATCTCGTGCGAATTGGGAAGCTCGCTCAGAGGGTGGGTATTCGCCTTGGGACTACGTTAGATCCCATGCGTCATGGCTATTTTGCGGGTTCCATGTTCTGGTGTCGTCCTCAGGCACTTGATCCTCTTTTGGCGCTGAATCTGGAACTGAACGATTTTGATGAGGAATCTGGCCAGACTGAGGGTACTTTGGCCCATGTGGTAGAGCGCTTGTTTACCCTCAGTGCGGAACAGGTTGGCTATCAGATCGGAGATATGACGGGATCTTTGCTGGCGACGCCGCAACAACCAGCTTTGCCATGGCTCTCTGAGGCCCGCTGGCAACCCACGGAAAAAGCTTGGGCTACGAAGCTGATAGAATCATGGCAGAAGGGCGGGCAGATTTCGCCGCGCTTTGCTCTGGCCTTGCTGGCCGAAGATCGTCACTCAGCTCAAGGTACGCAAGAAAGCATGGCCGGGCAATGGCTGTCGGGAGAGCTATTGTCTCTCGCTGATGGGACGGGCAAAGACGGAGCGCAATTTGATGTCTTGAACCATCATATCCGGGGCATGGCAGCCGATTGGATAGGCATTGTGGACGCTGGCGACCAGCTCGCCCCCGATGCCTTGTTCCGGGTGGCCCACGCCTTGCGGGAGCATCCCGAGTGGCAATTGGTCTATACGGACGAGGATTCCCTGACCCCCGATGGGCAGCACGTCAATCCCCACTGCAAGCCCGACTTCAACATCGATTATTTGCGCAGTCTGCCCTATATTGGCGGCTTGCTGCTCATCAAGAAGGAATTGTTTGCAGAGCTGGGTGGGTTTGACCCGGCAGCCGACGGGGCCGAGGACTACGATCTGATTCTGCGGGCCTGGGAAAAAATCGGGGACGCTGGCATCGGCCATATACCCGAAGTGCTCTATCACCGCTTGCAGGGGGGCGGCCATTGCAGCAAGTCCGTGGAAGAAATCATTCAGGTGAGCCAGACGGTGCTGCAAGGGCATTTGCAACGCCTGGGCATTGCCGCCGAAGTGACTCCCGGGCCTTTCCCGCCGTCCACGCGGGTGCGTTACCCGCTGCACGAAAAGCCTTTGGTGTCCATCCTCATTCCGACACGCAACCAGTTAGGCTATCTCCAGCGTTGCGTGGAATCGCTGATCGAGAAAACCCAATATCCGGCCTATGAAATCCTCATCATCGACAATGACAGCGACGATGTCGAGGCGCGGACCTATCTGGACATGCTGGCCGCCCAGGAAGAACAGCTTGCAGGTCGCTTGCGCGTGCTGCGCCATCCCGGTCCCTTCAATTTCTCGGCCATGAACAACTGTGCCGTGGAGCAGGCGCGGGGCGACTATCTCCTGCTGCTCAACAATGATACGGCGGCTTTGCACGAAGACTGGCTGGATGAAATGATGAGCCATGCCCTGCGCCCCGAGGTGGGGGTAGTGGGAGCCAAGTTGCTCTTTCCCGATGGCAAAATCCAGCACGCCGGGGTCATTCTCGGAATGCGGGGGCCTGCAGAACATCCCTTCATCGGCCAGCCACCGGAATATCGCGGCTATTTTGGTCGGGCCATGCTGACTCAGAATCTCTCGGCGGTGACGGGTGCCTGTCTGCTCATCCGCAAGGACCTGTATCAGGAACTGGGAGGTCTGGATGAACAGCAGTTTCAGGTTTCCTATAATGACATCGATCTTTGTCTGAAAGCGCGGGAAGCAGGACACAAAATCGTGTTTACCCCCTGGGCCATGCTCCTGCATGAGGGCTCCGCCAGCCAGCGCGGCGAGGTGGAGAAAAAGCCCAGCCCGGAAAAGGAAAAACGCTTTGCCGGTGAAAAAATGGCCTTTTACCAGAAATGGCTGCCACAACTGGCCTTTGACCCGGCCTATAACCGTCATTTGAGCCTGGCCAGTACAGATTACCTGCTGGAGGATCAGGCGGCCCTGACCTGGGACCCGGAATGGCGTCCGCGCCCCCGTATTCTGGTGCATCCCGCTGACCGGGAAGGTTGCGGAGAGTACCGGATCATCTCACCCATGCGCGCCTTGCAAAAGGCGGGGAGGGTGCAGGGCTGGGAAACCATGCGCATTTTCGAGCCTGCCGAAATGGCGCGCTTTTCGCCCGAAAGCATCGTCTTGCAACGACAAATGGAATGGCCGCAGATCGAGGCCCTGGAACGGCACAAAAAGCTGCTCAAGACCTTCCGGGTTTTTGAAATCGATGACCTGATCACTAATTTGCCCGTGAAAAGTTTGCATAAGGCGCAAATCCATAAGGACATCGCCAAGCGTTTCCGCAAGGCCGCAGGTTTGTGCAACCGCCTGGTGGTGGCGACGGAGCCTTTGGCCAAAGCTTACAAAGGCTTCAGCGACGAAGTGCGGGTTCAGCCCAATTGCATCGAGGATGCCATCTGGGGAGCCTTGCAGCCCAGGCGGCGGGGCGGCAGCAAGCCGCGCGTGGGTTGGGCCGGCGGGGTAGGGCACACTGGCGATCTGGAAATGATCGCCGATGTGGTCCGCGATCTGGCCGATGAGGTGGACTGGGTGTTCTTCGGCCTCTGTCCCGACGCTCTGCGCCCCTACGTGCGCGAGTTCCATACGGGGGTACCACTACCCCAGTATCCGGCCAAGCTGGCTAGTCTGGACCTGGATCTGGCCCTGGCACCGCTGGAGAATAATGCCTTCAATGAAGCCAAAAGTCATCTGCGGATTCTGGAATACGGGATTCTGGGCTACCCGGTGATTGCTTCGGATATTTTTCCCTATCAGGGGGATTTCCCCGTTACGCTGGTCGCCAATCGCTATCGTGACTGGGTGCGGGCCATCCGTGAGCAGATTGCCGACCGGCAGGCTCTGGCGGCGGCGGGCGACCGCTTGCGGGAGCATGTGCTTGCCCACTGGTTACTTGAGGAACATCTGGACGACTGGCTGGCAGCATGGCTGCCCTGATGGGGATGATGCTATCCGTCGGTCAGCTCCAAACGGTATCCTGGCTGCCTTGCCAGAAACAGAATCGACCCGCTTGATATTGATAAGTTCAAACCAAGTTCCAAAGTCTTGTCAAGGTAGTGACTGGGTATGTACCGTATCATTAATTGCGAGGGTCAAGGGCTATGACGAAAGAAGCGATTTTCTCACTAAAACTGGAAGCTGGGTTGCGTGCCGAATTCCTGGCTGAGGCCGCCAGCGAAGATCGGCCTGCATCCCGGGTGATGCGCGAGTTGATGCGCGGCTACATCGCCCAACGCCGTCAGGACCGTGAATATGACGACTATCTGCAACGCAAGGTGGATGCCGGTCGTGCCTCGATGCGCATGGGCCATGGTCGGCCCAATGCGGAAGTGGAAGCTGAATTCGCTGCTAAACGCGACCAGGTACCGGCAGATCCGGCGTGATCGTTGTATGGACTCCAGAGGCGGAGCAGGACCGTATTGATATTTGGAACCATATTACAAAGGGCAGTCCCAGTGCGGCCGCACGCATGGATGAACTTTTCAGCGACGCCGCCAACCTGTTGGCCTCCTATCCGGAAATGGGCAAGATCGGTAAGATTTCCGGTACCCGCGAACTGATTCCCCATGAAAACTATCGCTTGGTATATGAACTCGATGACAGTACGGTGTGGGTTTTGGCTTGGTGCATGTGGCCCGGCAGTGGCCTCCTGATCATAGTCCACTGTCCTCATAGAGGCTGTTTTCAGCTTCCCGCAGTACGCACCTGCGGAGCCAGCAGCAGGAGAATCTGGTCCAGCTTGTTGTCTTGACGATCCAACCGGGATTCGAGCCGATACATCCTGGACTCCAGCCGCGACTCGCTTTCCTGAATAGATGCCTTCAGTTCCTGCCGCTGCGTGTCAATCCTCCGGGAAATTTCCAGGATCTGGGCAGCCTGCTCACTCAGGCGCTCATTCATCTGCGTGGATTGCTCGCTGAGGCGCTCGCTCATCTGCCTGGCGTGCTCACTCATGCGCTCGCTCATCTGTCTGGCGTGTTCACTCAGGCGTTCGTTCATCTGAGTGGATTGTTCGCTGAGGCGTTCGCTCATCTGCGACTGCACCCCGCGAAGCTCGGCGATTTGCGCCTTGATGGCGTCCAGTTCGGGAACCAGAAATGACTGGATTGCCTGCTTTACGTCATCTGTCACGCTCACAACACCCGCCTCCAGTGCATAATAACCACTTAGATCATAATCTCTTTTCTGAGCGCGTTCCAACGAGATAATCCAAAATCTGCGACTCACTTCCATGAGGCGCTGTGGAGGTGCCTCCCGCAGTTCCCAGCAAATACTTACCCGACCCTTTTCAGGAAGCAAGCAATATTTTGAGGGATTCGGCCTCTCTCGCCAACGCCGTGCGTCAGGTGCTTTGCGTGATGCTTTGAAGCGGCATCACGTTTGGCTGCTCGCGCTGCTCGGCGCGGCTCAACGCATAGTTGGTCTGAAGCGTCATCCAGAAGCGCGCGGTGCTGACGCCCGCGCGTTCCAGCCGGATAGCCAAATCCGGACTGATACCTGCGTGCCCATGGATGACCCGCGACAACGCTGTACGCGATATGCCCAACCGGCGGGCCGCTTCGGTGACTTCGATGTTTAGCGGCACTAGCACGTCTTCGCGCAGTAACTCGCCAGGGTGAGGATGGTTGTGCATCATGCTGCGTTCCCTCAGTGATAATCCTGGTAATCGACCAGTTCGACATCATTCCCGACAAACCGGAAGGTGACGCGCCAGTTGCCGTTCACCCAGATGGAGCAGTGCCCAGCGAGGTCGCCATTCAATGGATGCAGCCTGTAGCCGGGATGGTTCAACTCTGCTGGCGATGCGGCGGCGTCGAGCGCCGCAAGTATGCGTGACAGCCTGGAGACGTGCGCCGTTTGAACGCCGCGAGCAGAACCAGTGCGGTAGAGGGCTTCAAGTCCCTTATGCCGGAAGCTGACGATCATGAACGAAGTGTAGCGCGTGGCTATACGAACATCAAACCGAATCCACCAACACGCAATCGGCCCAGTCCATGGTCCAGGATGTCAATATTGCCAGGGCTACCTCAGGGTTGACCAAGTACCAGATCCTGCAGCAGGCCGGCATTTCGACCCTGGCTCAGGAAAACGCCTTGCAGCAGAGTTTTCTCAAGCTATTGCCTTCTTGATATCTTGATAGAGTCTGGCACGTAGCGGTTTTGGGAGATGTCGTGCTGAGCTGTGGGCCCGCTTCGCGGGCCATTCAAGTTTTTCTGGGGTGTGCCGTTATTAATGTATGTGAGATTCATCTCACACTGGCAAGGATGCCATCTCAACCCTAAGAAAGGAGTCTTATCATGGCAATTTCAGGAATTATCAATACCAATACTTCGGCGTTGAGCACGCTGGACGCCCTCAACGGTACCCAGGGTAGCCTCAATACCTATCTGCAACAGTTGTCCACGGGCAAGAGCATCAACGGCCCGGCCGACAACCCGGCGGGCTACGCCATCGCTCAACGTTTTCAGACCCAGATCAATGGCTTGAATCAGGCCGTATCCAATGGTAATCAGGGGGTTTCCCTGGTACAGACCGCCACCGGCGCCATACAAAACCAGACCAGTCTGCTGCAGCAGATCCGGACTACGGCGGTACAGGCGGCCAACGCTTCCAACACCACCTCCGACCGCCAGGCCCTACAGGGTGTGGTGAGTCAATTGCTGGCCCAGGTGCAGACCATCGCCACTCAGACCCAGTTTAATGGCCAGAACCTGCTGGACGGGACTTTTGCCGGTGCTGCTTTCCAGGTGGGCGCCAACTCCAACCAGATCATCAATGTGGCGGTGGGGGATACCACCACTGCTGCGATGGGTAACTACTCCACGACAGCATCCGGGACTGCATATACCAGTAGTGGATCATTTCAGATGGGTGGTTATGCTGCGGGGGCTTCTTTTACTATCAGTACCAGCGGTGTGGGAAACTTTACGTCAGGTAGTGGGGCAAGTGGTTTATCCATTCAGGGGAGCGTTGGTAATGCCTCAGTCAGCGTCAATTCTACGACTGAATCTGCTGCAAATCTTGCTGCCGCCATTAATGGTGTTTCCGCACAGACTGGTGTGTCAGCACAAGCCTATACCAGTGTAGCCCTTACAGCTACAACAGGTACGTACACCTTTACGCTCAGTAATGGTAGTAGTGGCGCGGCTACTAATGCAGTAAATATTTCTGCAGATGTCACTAACGGATCCAATGGCCAGGCTAATATCAGTTCGCTAGTGACGGCCATCAATAATCAGGCGGCTGTTACTGGTGTTTCGGCAGGCACTCAGACGGTCAATGGCAAGACAGAATTGGTGCTTACCAATGCGAATGGAAATAATATTAACATCTCTGCCGGAGTAACCAGTGGTGGTACACTAATTGCAAGTGGACTTGCTTCTGGTTCAACGGGCTCCTTACAGGCGGTCAGTGGTAGCGGTGTTTCCAGTGTGGGTGGTGCCATCACCAGCGGTTCTGCCAATGTCCTGATTCAGGGTGCAGTGCAGTTCGAGTCGGCCAGTTCCTATGCCATTGGTAACGGCGGGAATATTGGATTCAGTACCCAGGCAACCAGCTTGAGTGGTTCTGCCGTTTCCAACATCAATGTCACTACTGCAGCTGGTGCCCAGCAGGCCATCGGGATTATCGACCAGGCCATCAACTACCTCAACCAGCAGAACGGTGCCTTGGGGGCTATCCAGAACCGGATCCAGGCTTCGGTTTCCAACGACCAGACCACGGCGACCAACCTGCAGTCGGCACAGTCGGTGGTGCAGGATGCGAACATTGCCCAGGCGACCTCGCAGTTGACCAAGTACCAGATCCTGCAACAGGCGGGTATCTCGACGCTGGCCCAGGAGAACTCTTTGCAGCAGAGCTATCTCAAGTTGCTGCCGTAAGGAATATAGTAGTAGGTAATAGCTTTCTCTCCCGCTCTGCAGGTTCCTTTTGCAGGTACGCGTTGCAGGGC
>NZ_JABBOU010000149.1 GCF_018853465.1 Acidithiobacillus montserratensis | reverse complement strand
AGACTGGTGGGGCACTGGCGACCGAACTACAGTTTTTACTCCAGCGTCAGACCCAATGGCAGGCGGCTCCCGCCGATAATCCCTATATCATCAGCGACTACAGTGTCTATAAAGATGAAATATTCACCCCCCTGACTCTGTCTCCCCATGAGCTGCAGTTATTCCGGCAGATCAAGGCGGAGCTGCACTATCAGCCGACACCTGCCGATCTGCTGATTTTTCTGGATGCCCCCCTCGCAACCCTCCAGGAACGCATTTTGTCCCGGGCCCGCCCCTATGAACAAAAGCTGGATGGCAGCTATCTGGCCAAAGTCCAGCAGGCTTATCAGGACTGGCGTCGTCTTTATCCAGCGCCCTGCCTGGATATCAATACCGGGCAACTGGATTTTGTCCGGGAAGCACGGCACAATGAGAACTTGATTAAAACAGTCAAGTATCACCTGAACATCATTGAGGAGTGATATGCACAAGAAAATATCCCGCTGGGTGAAAGACAAACAACAGGGCCGCAAAAGAGCCTTGGTGACTGCTTATGATTACCCCATGGCGCGCTTTGCGGCCGCAGCCGGCATGCATGGCGTGCTGGTTGGAGACTCATTGGGCATGGTGGTCTGCGGCGATCAGGACACCCTCAATGTGACCCTGGAGCAAATGTGCTACCACACCCGGATGGTGCAGCGCGGTGCCGGAGACTGCCTGGTATTCGCTGATCTGCCTTTTGGCAGTTATGAAAAAAGTCCGGAGCAGGCCTGGGAGTCCGCCGGGGCCTTGCTGCGTGCCGGAGCCGACGTCATCAAACTGGAAGGCGGGGCAGAAATGACAGCCACGGTCGCCTTTTGCGCAGAGCGTGGCATCAATATCTGCGCCCATATCGGTCTGACCCCGCAGCGGGTCCGGCAATGGGGAAGCTTTCAGCGTCAGGGCACCAGCGATGCCGGAGCGCAACGTCTGCAGCATGAAGCCACGGCGCTCAGTGCAGCCGGAGCACGTTTTGTGGTGCTGGAAGCCGTGCCTGATGCCGTCGCTGCCCGCATCAGCCGGGAAATAGAGGCGGTGACCATTGGCATTGGCGCCGGTCCGGATACCGACGCCCAGGTGCTGGTTGTCCATGATCTGCTGGGCCTGGAAGCCGAAAGTCCGCCCTTCGCCCGTCGCTATCTTGAAGCCGGCCAGCAGATGCAGAACGCCCTGGCCCATTATGTCGAGGACGTCGGCAATGGGCAGTTTCCACCAAGGCGTCCGCACTGACATGCCCATCTTCAAGGATATCGCCAGCTTGCGGCAGTGGCGGCAAAGTCTGCAGGGCACCCTGGCTTTTGTTCCCACCATGGGCAACCTGCATGAGGGACACATGGCCCTGGTCCGTCTGGCTGTTGCCCGCGCTGAGCAGGTGCTGGTCAGCATTTACGTGAACCCTCTGCAATTCGGACCGCAGGAGGATTTCACGCGCTATCCGCGCAGTCTCGACAAGGATTTACAGCAACTCCACGCAGCGGGATGTTCCACTGTTTTTACTCCGGACGATGCGTTGATGTATCCTCGGGGCAGAAAGGACCTCTCCATCATCATGCCGCCTCACAGCCTGGCCAAACCCCTTTGTGGTGCGCACCGTGCGGGACATTTCGCCGGGGTCTGCACAGTCGTCAACAAACTGCTGCAGATAGTGCAGCCGGAGATTCTGATTCTTGGCGAAAAAGACTACCAACAATTGCGGATTGTGCAGCAAATGGTGGCCGACATGAACATGACCGTGCAGGTGCTCCCCGGCCCGCTGCAAAGGGAAGCCGACGGACTGGCCTACAGTTCGCGCAACTCCCTGCTCAGCCCCACCGAGCGCCAGAAAGCGCCGCTACTGGCCGCTACACTTGTTGATCTGGCGCAGCGCAGTCAGTCAGAAACCCGCATTGCCGAACTCGCTCAAGCGGGTCGGGCGAGCCTGGAGCAGGCGGGTTTTGTCGTGGATTATCTCGAGTTGCGCGATAGCCAGAGCTTGCAGCTGCTGGATCATGGATTACCGGGTGCGCGCTGGTTTGCCGCCGCATATCTCGGGCAGACCCGGCTCATCGACAATGTTATGATTCCCTTATGAACCCACGTCTCCGAGAAATTCCTTACAACTACACGTCCTTTTCCGATGGCGAAATTGTCAGTCGCCTGATCGGTGCGGAAGCTTGGCGGATCCTCGAAGATCTGCGCGACCAACGGGTCACCGGCCGTTCGGCGCGGATGCTTTTTGAAGTCCTGGGCGATATCTGGGTCGTGGAACGCAATCCGTACATTCAGGATGATCTCGCCCGGGACCAGGGCCGCCGTGAAGCCCTGTGGAATGCGTTGGCCCATCGCCTCAAGGATATCCGTGCGCGGGCTGAAGGCAATGCGCTGGTTTTGCGGCTCCTGGATAATACCCAGGAAGCGGTAAAGGCTTTCACCCGGCAGTTTGACGAAGATCTCCAGCTGCGTAAAAAATCCGAAAAACGTTTACTCAAAATTACCGCCCGGGATAATGTGGATTTCAGCGCCTATGCGCGTATTGCGCATATTACCGACGCTTCCGACTGGCGGGTGGAAATTCCCTTTGTGGTGCTTT
>NZ_JABBOU010000148.1 GCF_018853465.1 Acidithiobacillus montserratensis | reverse complement strand
AGCCTTGGTTACTCGGGGCATCAAATAAATACCCGCCATGGTCAACAGCACCAGGCCAATCATGATGTATAAAGCCTGTCCCTGCATCCAGACCAGGTGGCCGGCCGCATCCTTGACTTTAAAATGGTCCAGCTGTGCCAGAAAAATGACGACCGCAAGGCCATTAATGAATCCCAGCATGACCGTATGCGGGATCAAACGCACAAATTTGCTCAGCCTTGCGGCAGCGAAAAAAAGCTGCAGCAAACCCATCAGCACGACAGCCGCAAAAAGATATTCCACACCATGGGAAACCACCAGCCCCAGCATCACCACAGCGGTGGCGCCACTGGCGCCGGATACCATGCCGGGACGACCTCCCCATACTGAGGTAATAAATACCAGAATCACCGCTGCATACAGGCCGGTCAGTGGGGAAACATGGGCCACAAAAGCAAAAGCGATGGCTTCGGGAACGAGCGCCAGCGCTACCGTGATTCCACTGAGAATATTGGTCTTTTTCTCCTGAAAAGAAGATATTGCTTGCATGAAATCTCCGCTATGGATGGGTGTTCTGACCAGCGATTTGCGCGAGACAAATCTCCCGGTACCGTGACACAGAAGTGAAGGCGAATATCCAGAAACTTAAATGCTGGGGACGATTTAAATGCAGGTGCTGGCAGAGCGTCCTGCAGATTGGCGCTCTTGATCTACATCAGCGATCCGGGATCAGCCCACAGAGAATGAGCCTGAAGAAAAATAATCTTGTACATGAAACAAACCATAACTAACATCAATCACCCATGTCAACCCCATCAGAAAAAATTATGGTGAGCCTTGAAGGATAATCAGGAGGCTATGGCTTTGCGGGCATTGGTGAAAATCTGCATCCACGGAGTGAACTCTCCCCATTCTTCCGGCGCCCAACTCATCTGCAGGCTGCGTACTACCCGTTCGGGGTGGGGCATCAAAATACTAATGCGGCCATCGGTGTTGCAGAGCCCGGTAATGCCTTCAGGTGATCCATTGGGATTGGCCGGATAGCTCCGGGCCACCTGCCCCTGGGCATCTACATAACGCATGGTTATGGGTGCCGGAGAAGCATTTCCTCCGGGAACACGGTCGAAGTGAGCACGTCCTTCCCCATGGGCGATCACGATGGGCGCGTAGGTACCAGCCATCCCGGTGAACCATAAAGATGGCGAATCGAGCACTTCTACCATCGCCAGCCTGGCTTCAAACTGCTCCGAGCGGTTGCGGGTAAACAAAGGCCACTGTGCGGCTCCGGGAATGATCTCCCGCAACTCGGCCATCATCTGGCAGCCATTACAGACGCCCAGCGCCAGCCGCGATGTATCGGCAAAAAAGGCGGCAAACTGATCCCGCAGCAGGGGATGATATAGTATGGATTTGGCCCAGCCCGCGCCGGCACCCAGCACGTCCCCGTAAGAAAAACCACCACAGGCGGCAAGAGCCTGGAAATCGTGGAGATGATAGCGTCCCTGGAGCAGGTCACTCATGTGCACGTCGATGGCCGTAAACCCGGCACGATGAAAGGCAGCGGCCATTTCGATCTGACCATTGACGCCCTGCTCCCGGAGGATGGCGACCTTGGGCGATATGCCCTGCTGAATCATGGGTGCCTGTGGGGTAAAAGGCAGGCGCGCAAAAAGGGACGCGGGCGTTGCTTTTACTCCCGCAAAAGCCTCTTCAGCACAATCGGGATCATCACGCAGCGCCGCCATCCGGTAGCTGTTTTCGGCCCAGGCCTGGAGCAAATCTGCCGCTGCTTCGTCCAACAATGTCTGTTCGCCCTGTCTTACCCGCAATTGCCAATGCTCTGCATGGACTGTACCAATACACTGCGCCTGTGCCTCCAGCCCTGCTTCTGCGAAAATTCGGCGCACAGCTTCCTGGTCTTTATGTGCGGTCTGAATCAACACGCCAGGTTCTTCGGCAAAAAGGAAAGACCAGACATTCATGTCCGCAGACAGGTGAATTTCCGCGCCACAACGGCTGGCAAAAGACATTTCACAGAGGCTGGCCCAGAGCCCGCCGTCAGCGCGGTCATGATAGGCCAGTACCAGCCCCCCTTCCCGCAAACGACTGAGGGCTATGAACAGCTTGCGAAGTAATTCGGGCTGATCCAGATCAGCCGTTTCAGCACCCATCTGTTCCAGGGTTTGGGCCAGAATCGAGGCACCTAAACGTCCCTGCCCCAGGTCCACCAGCCATAATGCGGTATTTTCCTGAGCCGACCATTGTGGCGTCCAGGTTTTATGGAGGTCGTGCACCGGCGCAAAAGCGGAGATGATCAGGGACAGGGGCGATACCACCATTTTCTCCTGACCGGCTTCCTGCCAGACCGTGCGCATGGACAGGGAGTCCTTGCCCACCGGAATGGCCAGCTCCAGTGCGGGGCAGACCTCCAGCGCAGCCACTTTGACGGCATCAAACAGAGCGGCGTCCTCACCGGGATGATCGGCGGCCGCCATCCAGTTGGCCGAGAGCTTGATATTGTCCAGCGCGCGCACGTCTGCCGCCCAGAGATTGGTGAGGGCCTCAGCGATGGCCAGACGTGCGCTGGCGGCAGGATTCAGCACTGCTACCGGAGCCCTTTCACCGATGGCCATGGCTTCACCGTGGGTATTCCAGAAATCTGCTGCCGTCACCCCGCAATCAGCCACGGGCACCTGCCAGGGGCCGACCATCTGATCACGATGAATCAATCCCCCCACGCTGCGATCCCCAATGGTAATCAGAAATTCCTTGCTGGCCACAGTAGGATGGCGCAATACCCCATAAGCCGCATCGCGCAGAACCGCTTGAGACAAATCCAGCGTCTGAGCCTGAATTGGATGATGTTTACTGTCTCTTTCCATTTTCGGCGGACAACCCAGCAGCGCACTGAGGGCCATCTCCACCGGGGGTTCCTGCAGCAGGTGATCTTCCAGCAGCAGAATATCTTCCTCTACCGCCTCGCCAAGGACGGCATACGGGCAATGTTCCCGCTGACAAATGGCTTCAAAACGCGGCAGATCGGCAGCCGTGACGGCCAGCACATAACGTTCCTGGGCTTCGTTACTCCAGATTTGCATGGGCGACATGGCCGGTTCATCGTTGGGTATTGCCCGTAACTGCAGGCGCCCTCCCCGGCCACCATCATGCAGTAATTCCGGGATGGCGTTGGATAAGCCTCCGGCCCCGACATCATGAATGGAGAGAATCGGCGATTCGCTGCCCAGAGCAATACAGCGCTCGATCACTTCCTGGGCACGGCGTTGCATTTCGGGGTTACCGCGCTGTACTGAGGCAAAATCCAGCTGTTCGTCACCGGTGCCGCTGGCGACACTGGATGCTGCACCACCACCCAGACCAATGAGCATCGCCGGCCCACCGATAACCAACACTTTTGCACCCACTGGCAGAGGTTTTTTCTCCACCATTTGCGGACGAATCTGCCCCAGTCCACCCGCCAGCATGATCGGCTTGTGATAACCGCGATGCAGGCCATCCTGATCACATTCAAACACCCGGAAATAGCCGGCTATGGCGGGGCGCCCGAATTCATT
>NZ_JABBOU010000147.1 GCF_018853465.1 Acidithiobacillus montserratensis | reverse complement strand
CCCCGCCTGTATTTGCCCTTTCTGGGCTTGTGGCGGGCCATCGCCCTGGGCCTCATCGCGGTAGCGGTCATTGCTACCGCCCTCTGGGCAGAAGCTCCCATTACCGCACACATGCCCTGGCTGCTGTTTCTGAAATATAATGGCCTCGCCTTGCTGGTCGCCGCAGGATTGCTCTGGATCGGCACCCGCTGGTCCGATGCTCCGAGCCTCCAGCCCGGCAAAGATATTCGCGACATGGGTTTTGCTCCCAGCCTTTGGCAATATGGCCGGGCCGAGCGGGCGCCCGTTGTCGTACCTGCCGCCCGGCCTTTTGGGCCGCTCTCTGAACCCCGTACTGTTGATCAGCAGCGTACGCGCCTCGAAAGCCTTCCGGCGTCGGACCTCTCCGATGACCCGGCATCCGGCCATCTGGTCATCGTGCAAAGTGAATCGTTTTTTGATATCCGCCGCCTCTGGCCGCAGGTCGCCCCGGAAGCATTTCAGGATTTTGACGCAGCCGCGCAGCATTGCGTGCAAAGCGGGCAAATTCGCGTGCCGCCCTGGGGGGCCAACACCATCCGCACCGAATTCAGCCTGCTGACGGGATGGTCACCGGCCAGCCTCGGCATTCACCAGTTCCAGCCCTACCGCTTTCTGGCCCGTCGGCCCCTGCCCAGCCTCGCCTGGCGGCTCAAGGCCCGGGGCTATCGCACGGTATGCATTCATCCCTATCCCTCCAGCTTTTATGCCCGCAATACCATTTATCCGCTCTTGGGTTTTGACCAGTTTATCGATGTGGCCGACTTTACACCGGAAGACCGCAGCGGTCCTTATACGGGTGATCTGGCCGTAGCCAGCAAGACACTGAAAATCCTCCAGGACGCCACTCAGCCGACCTTTGTATTCATCATCACCATGGAAAATCACGGCCCCCTGCATCTGGAAAGCATCAGCGCCGAAGAAAAGAAAATCCTGCTTCTCCAGGAACCTCCGGTCAGTGCTGATGACCTCGCCATTTACCTGCGTCACGTCCGCAACGCAGGGGCCATGCTCCGGCAGTTCATGGATGAATTGCCCAAACTGGCGCGACCCAGTGTGCTCGGCTTTTACGGCGACCATGTCCCCATTCTGGAAAAACTCTATGCCGAACGGCAGTTTACCGATGGCCGCACCGACTACTGGCTCTGGTCCTCCCGCCACCCCGAGGCCACACCTCGACACCCGGAAATCGCCGTCGAAGAGCTGGGGGTGCGAGCGCTGGAGATTGCCTGCCGCTCCTGACTGGACTAAACTGGGCTCATTATATTTCTGCATGGAGGAGCTAGCTATGCCAATCATTAATATGCACGAAGCCAAAACCCAGCTTTCCCGCTATGTGGATCAGGCTGCCTCTGGAGAGGAAATCATTATAGCCAGGGCAGGTAAACCGGTTGCCCGCCTGGTTTCCTTGAATGAGTCAGCAAAACCCCGTGTTTTAGGGCTCGGTAAAGGCCGTTTCACTTTGCCGAAAAATCTGGATCAGATGCTTCAGGCGGAAATTGAAACCATGTTTTACGGAACAGAAAAATAAATCGGCCATATGCAAAGATTGCTCCTGGACACCAATATCCTGTTGGCGCTACTCATTGCCCCCGAGCGGCTTCCTGAAGAATTATGTAACCTTGTAGCTGACCCGCATAATCAGGTCTGGTTCAGTGCCGCCAGTTTGTGGGAGATTGCTATCAAGTCGTCACTGCGGCGAGAAGACTTTGATTTCTGCCCTGAAGATGTCCATGCACTGGCTCTACAAAGCGCGTTGACCGAGTTGCCAGTTCTGGCTGCACATACCTATGCGGTCGCGCAATTGCCCTGGGTGCACAAGGATCCCTTTGATCGGCTATTGCTTGCGCAAGCAATGACGCTGGATGCCAGACTATTGACCACGGATCATCAGTTGACGCAATACGCTGCAAAGGTAGAGTTGGTCCCTTGGAAAGGATGACCTCGTAACATGCGATTGATGGTAGAATAAATCAACAAGCTTAGCATTGGAGCCCGTATTTCCTTATGCATGAAAACAGCCTGGTCCTTGATAATATCCGGAAATCCTTTCCTATTCACCACGGTCGGGATATGCGTGTGATACTGGATGATATATCCCTGCAAATTCATCCCGGCGAACGCTGGGGGATCATGGGTCCCAATGGCGCGGGTAAATCGACGCTGATCCAGATCATCAGTGGGTCATTGCGGGCCGATTCCGGAACCATCCAGCGGGGGATGACGGTGTCCTGGCCTCTGGCTTTTGGCGGAGCCTTTCAGGGCAGCCTGACGGGTCGGGACAACGCCCGCCTCATCGCCCGGGTCTATGGGGTCGATGTCAAAGAAACTGTAGCCAAAGTGGAAGATTTTGCCGAACTGGGCATTTATCTGGATGAACCCGTCAAAAGTTATTCTTCCGGTATGAATTCCCGCCTCAGTTTTGCCATCAGCATGGCCGTGGACTTTGACTGCTATCTGGTGGATGAAGTGATTTCCGTAGGGGACGCCCGCTTCAACCGCCGCTGTGAAGAAGAACTCAAACGCCGGGAAAGCAAGGCCATGGTGCTGGTGTCCCACCATGTCGATCTGATCCGGGGGAATTGTAATCATGCCGCTATTCTGGAAAACGGACGATTGCGGGTGATTGAAGATCTGGATGAAGCCGTCAACTACTACAGTAATATGTGAATCAGTGAGTTCTTCGCGCAAAGCAGATTGGTGGCAGCGCTGGCGCGGCCAGTGGCGTTCTCCGGAACTTGCCGAGTTAAGCCATCTGGAGGACGCGGCTTTTCTGGAGGCGGTTTATCAGAAACTCCTGGGACGGCCTACGGATCCTGCTGGCAGGGAACATTACCTGCCGCGTGTGCAGTCGCCGGGTGGTAGAAAGCTGGTGATTCGAGCACTCAAAAATTCCGAGGAAGCCCGTCTGTATCAAGATCGGCAAGCGCGTATTGGCCTGTTGATGCGCACGGAAATGCAGGAGCAGGAGCATCATTCGCCAGTCTCATCGTTGGTCCGCTTTGCTGATAACAGCAAGCCACGCATTGCCCTGCTGGGCACCTGCTTACTGGAAGGTCTACTGCAGACAGCCTTGGCCCTGGATTGGCCGGTCCAGCATTATCTGATGAATTCCGGTCAACACGACCCGGTTCCTGAACTGGCCGCCCTGGATTTTGATCTGGTGCTGGTGCAGTTTACCCTGCGCACCTTGCTGAGCCAGGTGGTCGCGACGGGTGATGGCGATTTGTTTCATCTGCGTTCCGATGTCGATTGGGCAACTCTGCAAGACCAGGCCCGCCAGCTACTGCTGGCCCAGGTGCAAAAAATCCGGGATGCACTGCCGCAAGCGCTCCCGGTGTTATTTCTGAGCTTTCTGGAGCCGCCTGCGCAAATCAACGGACTGCTGGGGATGAACCGGCAAAACAGTCTTTATGCCCTGGTTCGTGGGCTGAACGATGCTTTCGAGGCAGGACTGGCCGAAAAGCAGAACGCCTTTTATCTCGAAATCAATGATCTGCGCCTGCACTACGGGGATAATCAGGCCTATGATGGTTATTTTTCGCACTTTTCCCACGGCGGCATCCTGAACACCCCCCAAGGGGATTTGATTCATCTGGGCATTCTCGAAAAAACCCGGGCGGCACTGCAAATTTTGCTGGGAGACCAGCCGGTCAAACTGATTATTACCGATCTGGATAACACGCTCTGGAAAGGCGTATTGGCAGAGATGGACGAGATCATTCCCGTAGAAGTGACCGAAGGCTGGCCCTTGGGTTACGCCGAAGCCCTGCTCACCTGCAAGGCGCGGGGGATTCTCCTGGCCATTTGCTCCAAAAACGACGAAGAACAAACCAAAATCCGTTTCAATCAGGTCTGGTATGGGCGGCTCCGGCTGGAAGATTTTGCCAGTATGCGCATCAACTGGCAGCCCAAGTCCGAAAATATCCGCCAGATTCTGGCTGAACTGAATATCCTGCCCGAACACGCCCTGTTCATTGATGACAACCCCCTGGAAATTGCCGAGGTGCAGCGCGCTTTTCCGCAGTTGCGGACGCTGACCGGCGATCCCCATCAATGGCGGATGGCGTTGCTGTACGGCATTCCTTTTCAGGTAGCGAAGCTGAGTGAGGAGTCCACCCGCCGCACGGAATTATTGCAGGCTAAAATCCAGCGTGATCAGGCCATGCTGTCCACTGATCGGGAAAGTTTCCTGCGCGACTTGCAGTTGCGGGCGGAAATCCACCCGTTGACTCCAAGCGACAAAGGTTTTGACCGCGCCCTGGAACTATTGAATAGGACCAATCAGTTCAATACCACGGGGCAGCGCTGGACCACGGCTGAATTGCAGAATTTTCTGGCAGCGGAGGGGCGGTTATGGGTGCTGCAGGCCAGTGACCGTCTGGCCCGGCATGGTCTGGTGGCGGTAGCCTTGTTGAAAGCGGATTGTTTGTGGCAAATGGTGCTCTCCTGTCGGGTTTTCGGGCTGGGTTTGGAAACGGCCTTGCTGGCCCGCATACTGGATGAGCCAGCGCCTGGCGCAACCCTGCAAGCCCGCTGGATGGATACCGGTCGCAATGCCACTGCCCGGCAGTTCCTGGAGCAATTTTTTGCGCCGCAGACCGAAGATCGATACGCATTACGTGAGCGCCTCGTTGTCCCGGCCCATATTACCGTGTAGCGTCAATACATTATCCCCAAGCCATTTGGTAACTCAATGAATAAACCACAAAATAATTTGCGCGTACTCATGGAAATGCGCCCGGCCCTGGATGGCTTTTATGGTATTCCCCAGGAAACCCGCCTTCTGTATGGCGTTTTGGCCAGCCTGCCCGATGTGGAATTATCGGGTTTGCTGCAGATGTCCAAACGCAGTGTGCGGGGCGGAGTGTACGGCCACAAGGCGCTGAGCGAGGCGGAGCGAGTCCATCGATTTGCCCGGGTGGTGGTGGCCCTGAAGGGGCGCACGGCGGTGGACTGGAAAGGCGATGTCAGCGAATGGCTGGACAACTTTGCCCGGGGCTGGCGCCTGCGCTGGAAAGCCTGGACGGGTATGGGCGCGATCCCCCTCGGGCATTTTGAAACCCGCTACTTTCGGGATTTTGTCTGGCAGGAATTGTACGGGCGGAGCCTGCCGGCGGCGGACCGCGAGGCAGTGCTGCGCGGTGATTACCGGATTTGTGCCTACCCCTGGCGGCACATGCATCTGGTGGGGATCGAGCGGTCGCAATTGTCTCTGCGCTCCCGTTACCCGCGCCTCAATACCCGGGGCGTGGATGTCTTGATTGCCCAGACGCCTTTCCCGGCGCGGGTGAGTCGGGGCACGGCGCTGATCGTCCATTATCATGATGCCATTCCGGTGCTGATGCCCCACACCATCTCAGACCGGGCCTTTCATCAGGCCAGTCATTTTCAGGCCATGGCCGCCAATGTACGGGCCGGGGCGCATTTTGCCTGTGTCTCCGACGCCACCCGTCGCGATCTGCTCAATCTATTCCCCGAAGCCGAGCCATTGGCCCATACCATCCACAATATGCTGCCCAGTCACTATTTTCCGGCAGAACCCGAACCGGAGCGCATTCCGGGCATTGTCCGCCGCCATTTGCATGGCGAATATGAAGGAAAAATCAAAGGCAAGAAAGATAAATTCAAAGTCTATAAACTGTCCCGCCAATTTGGTAATGAAGAAGAAAAAACCCGTTTTTATGCGGACGCCCTGGGCCCGGAAAGTCGCTTTGTGCTGATGGTCTCCACGGTCGAACCGCGTAAAAATCACAGCCGCCTGCTGGAAGCTTGGGAGGCTTTGCGCAGCATGGAGGACCCCGCGCTTAAACTCATTATTGTCGGGCATATTGGCTGGGATTATCAGACCGCGCTGGAAGGCTTTCTGCCCTGGATAGAGCAGGGCAGCCTGTTTTTGCTGCATAGCGTGCCCGCCGATGCCTTGCGTCTGCTGTTCCGGCAGGCGGTGGTGACGGTCTGCCCCAGTGTGGGAGAAGGCTTTGATTTTTCGGGGGTAGAAGCCATGCGTTGCGGCGGGG
>NZ_JABBOU010000146.1 GCF_018853465.1 Acidithiobacillus montserratensis | reverse complement strand
AGCATCAAGGCAAACTCGAACAAATCCTCGGTAATTCCCGCCCCTTCCTTTACTATGTAGTCAATGCAGTTTCCCAGCGGGGCCTGCCCATGGAACTGGCTCTGTTGCCGGCCATTGAGAGTGGCTATAACCCCAAGGCCTTTTCTCCCGCCGCCGCCGCCGGTCTATGGCAGTTTGTGCCCGGAACTGCGCGCAGTTTCGGCCTGCAAAATACCCGTTATGGTGATCCGCGCCTGAGCCTGACGGCTTCCACCCATGCCGCCCTGGATTATTTGTCTTATCTGTACAATTACTTTGGCGGCAACTGGCTACTGGCCATTGCGGCCTACAATGCCGGGCAGGGTACGGTTTCGGCCGCCATTCAGCAAAATGTGGCCGCCGGCAGACCCACGGATTTCTGGGACCTGAACCTTCCCGAACAAACTGAAAATTATGTGGCCGAACTGCTGGGTCTGGCCCAGGTCATCAAAAATGCCCAAGCTTA
>NZ_JABBOU010000145.1 GCF_018853465.1 Acidithiobacillus montserratensis | reverse complement strand
TCGAGCTCGACTTCATTATCCTTGCCACCATGCTCCAGACGTTTGTAGTGATTGTAGACAGCCACCGAAAGCACTTTTTTGGCGCTTTCCTGACCAATCACATAATCGTCCAGAGTTTTGCGGATCTCCATGGGCTTGGGCAGTTTGTCCGGTTGATCGCCGCGCAGATCATCGAGGATTTCATCCTTGACGATGTCATTGCACAACTCGATGCATTCATCGCAGATGAATACCGACGGACCGGCAATCAGCTTGCGGACTTCGTGCTGACTTTTGCCGCAAAAAGAACAGTACAAAGTCTTTTCACCACTTCCCTCATGCTTTCCAGCCATAGCTGTTCTCCTGCCTTTTTCAGGCGGTCTCGTCATCACCGCGATGAGTAATCACGGCATCCACGAGATGATAAGTTTGGGCCTCTTCGGCCGACATGAAAAAATCCCGATCCAGATCCTGCTCGATGCGTTCACGACTCTGCCCAGTATGATGGACCAGAATATCATTCAGTCGTTCACGAATGCGCAGAATCTCCTTGGTATGAATCTCGATATCATGGGCCTGCCCCTGAAACCCCCCGGAGGGCTGATGCAGCATGATTCGGGCATTAGGCAAGGCATAGCGCTTGCCTTCTGCGCCTGCGGCCAGCAACACCGCACCCATGCTGGCAGCCTGACCGATGCAGACCGTACTGACCTTGGGCCGGATGAACTGCATGGTATCATAAATAGCCATACCTGCTGTCACCGAGCCACCCGGACTGTTGATGTAGAGGGCAATATCCTTATCTGGATTTTCGGCTTCCAGAAACAGCAGCTGGGCAACCACCAGGTTGGCCATCATGTCTTCTACCTGACCCACCATGAAAATCACCCGTTCTTTCAGCAGGCGGGAATAAATATCATAAGAACGCTCGCCACGACCGGTTTGCTCGACCACAATCGGCACATAGCCTAAACCTTGCGGGGCGGAGGTCATGCTGTCTCCTGCTTGTTTCCACATCATTGCTGTTCCTCCATTGAGGGACACATCCGGGATGTGTCCGCTGCCCATTATTCGGACGGGGCTTGTGGCGCCGGGGCACGCCCAATCAGCTGATTGAAACTCACCGGCTCTTCAGTCACTTTAACACGCTCCAGAAGCCATGCCACCACCTTGTCTTCCAGAACCATGGCTTCAGCCTGCTCCAGTTGCTCCGGCTTACTGCGGTACCAGGCGACAAACTGCTCCGGGTCTTCATACTGCTCCGCCATATCGCGAATGACCTGGGTTACTTCGGCAGAACTGGCCTGAAGTTTTTCCCGGCGAACAATCTCGCTCAGGACCAGTCCCAGCACCACGCGACGCCGGGCTACATTTTCCAGATCCGGAGCATTAACGGCATTTGGATCCTTCTGTAACTGCTCCAGTTCATGGGCCAGCATCTGCTTGGGCAGGTCCGGCTGGTTACTGCCGGCTACGAGATCCAGAATCTGGGCTTTGACCTGAGCATGACTGAGACGCTGGGCTTCACGTTCAAGATTTTCCTTGACCTCCTGACGCAGGGCTGTCACGTCCCCATCTTCAATACCTAACGCCAGAGCAAATTCGGTATCCAGTTCGGGAAGCTGCGGAGCTGCTACTTCCTTGACCTGCAGGTGAAACTCGGCATTTTTCCCGGCCAGTTCGGCCACATGATAATCTTCAGGAAACTGCACTGACACGGATTTTTCTTCTCCAGCGGACATGCCCACCAGACCTTGTTCAATGTCCGGCAGCAAGCGTCCGCCACCCAAAACCACCTGGTAATCCACCACATCCCCACCGGGCATGGGCTCTCCGTCCATCAGACCCTGAAAATCCACGGTAACCCGGTCTTCATTTTGTGCGGCACGCTCGGTCTTCACATAAAAACGCCGTTGCTGGCGCATGATGTCGATGGTTGCATCTACATCTGCTTCAGTGACTTCCGTAGTCTTGCGAATGACGGCTGCCTCTGGGACCTGCGGCTCGAACTCGGGGTAGACTTCTACCACCGCCGTAAACACGAAATCCTCTCCGCGTCCGCCCTTCTCAACCTGCACGTCGGGGCGGCCCACAGGACGCAAGGACTGTTCGCGCACGGCTTGGGCGTAATGCTCATTGATCAGTTGATCAAAAGTCTCCATGAGCGCATCTGACCCGTAGTGCCGTTCGACAATGGCGAGCGGCGCCTTACCCGGACGGAAACCCGGAAAGCGCGCCGCGCGTGCCTTGTTGCGTAATCGTTGCGTGACGCCGCTTTCTACCTCGCTGGCAGGAATGGTCACATGAATGTGTCTTTCCAGAGGCGCGGCCTCCGGTGTGGAAATTTGCATGAACTGATCCTTGTTTTTCATTTTGTCTAAGCCTGTACACCCATCATAAACACATGCTCGCCGCCTCTCAAGGTCAGCGCAGCCCCCGACTCCCCGGTTTGACCGGCACATCCCCTGCTGCACAAAGCGGGCAGGTTTCTGCAGACCAGGTCCGCACCGGCAAACGCAGGAGCGGATAAAAAGGGATTCCATCAAAATCCTGGAATCCGGCACTGCGGTCAATAATGGCGGAGCTGGCCACTACTTTTCCACCCGCCGCTTCTACTGCAGCAATACACTCCCGCGTCGAACCGCCCGTGGTAGTAATATCTTCGACGACCAATACGGCTTCACCAGGTGACAAGGCAAAACCCCGCCGCAAAACCATCTGACCATTTTCGCGTTCGGTAAATAGACTGCGCAAACCCAGCGCTCGGCCGCATTCATAGGATACCAGCACTGCGCCCATGGCGGGCCCGACCACACAGCGAATCTGCTGACGCAGATCTGCGGGGATACCCGCCACCATAGCTGCACAAAGTGCTGCTGCATGTTCTGGATTTTGCAGAACTTTGGCGGACTGCAAATAGGTATCACTATGCAAGCCCGAAGACAATAAAAAATGTCCCTGAAGCAATGCACCATCATTTTTATATAAATTCACCACGTCATCGGCTGTCACTGAATTTCTCTCTCCGTCCTTTCACCCTACGGCCAAACACTCCATCCATCCAGACCCGTCAAACAGCCCCCGCTTAAAAGGCATATTAGTCGGATTTCATAAAACAGGCATACGCCCCATCCTCATAAGACTGCACAAGCAGCCAGCATAGCCGCCAGGGCCTGCGCAGGATCTGCAGCCGCCGTGATGGGGCGGCCAATAACCAGATAATCCGCACCGGCCGCCAGTGCCGCCGCCGGAGTCATGGTACGTTTCTGATCATCAGCCGCATGTTCCGGCGGACGAATACCCGGAGTCACCAGGCAAAGATCTGGATGGGCGGCCTTGAGCTGGGTGGCTTCCCGCGCAGAGCAAACCAAACCATCCAGGCCCGCTGAGGCGCTGAGATCTGCCAATTTTTGCACTTGTACCGGCACAGGATCAGCCACTCCGATTTGCAGAAGCGCGGGCGCATCCAGACTTGTCAATACCGTCACCGCTATCAGTAGAGGGCGATGGCCAGAGGCCGCATCCACAGCCTCGCGTGCCGCTTCTAGCATGGCCTTGCCGCCACTGGCATGGACATTGAGCATCCATACCCCGAGACGCGCCGCCGCTTGACAAGCCTTGGCGACAGTCTGGGGAATATCATGAAACTTGAGATCCAGAAACACTGCAAAACCCTTGTCCTGCAATTGTTCCACAATCCTGGGACCAGCGGCGGTGAAGAGCTCCTTACCTACTTTTACCCGGCATTGGGATGGATCCAACAAGGCCGCCAAGTCCAGCGCTGCACTTGGATCGGCATAATCCAAGGCGACAATCAGAGGCGATTTCATGGTTTTTCTTCTCCTGAGAACGTACCCCACTGACGGCAACTAGGGCAGCGCCAATAATACTGTGTACTTTGATAACCACAAGCATGGCAATGGAAGAGCTCAGGGTCAATCTGCCAATGCCTTACGGCCAAGGCCATTTTCTCCATTAGTACGGCTTCTGGCAGCTCGACATCCATTCGCAACAACAGCTGAAATACCCCGAGATTAGGGGTACTGATGAGCATGTTTCGTAAAAAACGGACAGCCGCCTGCTGGCCTTCGACCACCTGCAAGGCTTCTGCCAGACGCTTGATAGCCAGTGGCGAATGGCAATAAGCCTCCAGGCGCTGCAAGGATTCCTGACGCTGGTAGTCTCCCAGGTGCTGCAGCACCTGCAGAAAAGATTCGAGCACCAGTAAAATCACCGAGTCAACCGCCTGATCCAGCAATTTTTCCCAGTATTGGAGGGCTTCTTGCCAGTCTTCCGCCATGAATGCCAAACGCCCGGCAATCAAAAGAACGCGTGGATTCTCTGGAGATTCCCGACGCGCAGACTGCAGATATCGTCGGGCTTGCTCATACTCTCCCTTACGCAAGGCATCTTCTGCCAGCTCTCCGTACAACAGGGCGATCACTGTTTGCTGCCGGGGAAACCCGAACTGCAGCAAACGCCGGCGAATCTCGATGGATGAAGCCCATTCGCTACCGAGCTCATAGAGTTCGGCAAGGGTAGCCAGGCCCTCGGCATGATCGGGTTGGCTGTCCAGCAATTCCTTGAGAATACTTTCCGCTCGATCCAGAATCCCGGCCTTCAGGTAATCGCGGGCAATTTCAAAAAGGACGCTGCGGCGCAATTCCAACGTCAACGCGGGTTGTTCCAGCTGATATTGATGGACCCGCAAAGCTCTTTCCAGTTCACCACGTCTGCGGAACTGCCGCCCAAGTGCGAGGAGGATATCCACACTTTCCGGATGCTGACGCAAGGCGTCCAGAAAAACCTCTACGGCCTGATCCTGACGCTCACTCAGCAGATAGTTCAAACCCTGAATATAAACTTGGGGGATAGTTTTACTGGTCGTACTTTTCCAGCCTCGACCCAGCCAAAATCCCAGCAGGACCCCAAAAGCAATGGCTATCCCCAGAACGAGGACAACCGCAGCATCCACGCCCGCTATGGTCAATCAGGCCTTGCCGGAGACAGTCTCCGGATAATCCACCTGCTCACGCAGCTCTTTACCCGGCTTGAAGTGTGGAACCCGCTTTTCTGGAACCATCACCGATTCGCCGGTTTTGGGATTGCGCCCCTGCTTGGCGGGACGCACATGCAGGGAAAAACTGCCAAAGCCACGAATTTCAATACGTTCGCCTTCAGCCAGCGCATCACTGAGATAATCCAGCATATGGCGAGTGGCCATTTCAATATCACGGACACTCAGATGCGGGTACTGGGCACTGATGTTTTTGATCAATTCAGATTTAGTCATGGTTTTTAGCTTCTTTAAATAAAAGTGGCTCCCGGGATGCTCATGAAGAACATCCCGGGAGCGGTGTTGCACTTAACTTTCTTCTTCCTGCTTACGCTTGAGCTGCTCTTTGATCAGATCACCCAGACTGGTGGTACCCGTGGCTGCACTCCGTGCATACTGCTGGGTAGCTGCCGCCTGCTCTTCGGCAGTCGGGGCTGCTGCTACGGCATCACGCGCCTTGGTGCTCAAGGTGAGGGTGCGGTTTTTACGATCGACAGCGGCAATGGCCACCTCAATCTTGTCACCTGCTACCAGAGTTTGGCCCTTGCTCAGCTCGCGCTGGGGCAAATGCCCCTCCACGCCTTCGCCCAAGCGGATTTCCGCACCGCGACCATCGACAGAGATGACTTCACCTTCAACCAGAGCGCCCTTTTCATTGGCGACCACAAACTGAATGAAAGGATCGGTTTCCATCTGCTTGATGCCGAGACTGATACGTTCACGTTCCGGATCAATACTCAGAACCACGGCTTCCAGGGTATCGCCTTTCTTGAAGTCACGCACCGCTTCTTCACCGCTGCGATCCCAGGCCAGGTCAGACAGATGAATCAGTCCGTCAATACCACCATCCAGGCCGACGAAAACGCCAAAGTCGGTAATGCTCTTGATCTGGCCGGATACCCGGTCGCCTTTCTGGAAGTTCTGGGCAAAATCATCCCAGGGATTGGGCAGACACTGTTTGATGCCCAGCGAAATGCGCCGACGCTCTTCATCAATATCCAGAATCATCACCTCGACTTCCTGGCTGACATGCAAGGCCTTGGCCGGATTGATGTTCTTGTTGGTCCAGTCGATTTCGGAAACATGTACCAGACCTTCCACGCCCTCTTCGATTTCTACAAATGCGCCATAGTCGGTGACATTGGTAACCTTACCGAAGATACGGGTCGATTCAGGATAACGACGGGCGATATCGCGCCACGGATCTTCTCCCAACTGCTTCATGCCCAGAGAAATACGGCCTCTTTCGCGGTCGAATTTGAGCACCAGCACGCGCACCTCGGCACCCACGGTGACCACTTCGCTGGGATGCTTGACACGGCGCCAGCCCATATCCGTGATATGCAGCAGGCCGTCAATGCCACCCAGATCAATAAATGCACCGTAATCGGTCAGGTTCTTGACCACACCATCGAGAACAGCACCTTCCTGAATGCTTTCCAGCAATACGCCGCGCTCTGCACTTTGTTCCTGCTCCACCACCGCGCGGCGTGATACCACCACATTGTTGCGCTTGCGATCCAGCTTGATGATTTTCATCTCGAGGTCCTTGCCTTCGAGGTAGGCCACATCGCGTACCGGACGCACATCCACCAGTGATCCTGGCAGGAAAGCCCGGACCCCATCAATGCTGACCGTGAAACCACCCTTGACCTTACCGGTCAGGAAGCCATGCACCACAGCGTTGTCATTAAAGGATTTTTCCAGATCGACCCAGGTCTTGGCGCGCCGGGCTTTTTCCCGGGACAGGCGGGTTTCACCCATGCCGTCTTCCACCAGTTCCAGACAGACTTCAACCGAGTCACCGACCTTGACCTCGATTTCGCCCTCGGCATTGCGAAACTGCTCGGCAGGAATAGGTCCTTCAGATTTCAAACCCACATCGACAATGACAAAGTCATTATCCACTCGGGTCACAGTGCCGGTGAGTAACTCGCCGGGCTTCAGGCCCTGGGTACTCTGGCTTTCCTCAAACATCTCGGCAAAACTGGGTTCAACAAGCATTTCAGCGTTAGGGGTGGTCATAAATTTCAATAGGCCTCATTTACCGGGAGCACCGCGGTGTCCCTTTGATTACTGCTCAATGCCAGATTAATGGCGGTTTCAACTCTCCTGCAACGCGGTTTTCACCCACGCCTGCAAGACCCTGTATGTTTCGACGACTGTTTGCGCGCTGGTATCCAGAATACGAGCATCCGCAGCAGGCCGGAGCGGCGCGACACTGCGTTGTTGATCCCGGGCATCCCGTTCGGCAATTTCCGCCACAACGCTGGCGAGGTTAGCACTAATCCCCTGTTCCATCAACTGATTGAGTCGCCTTTTGCCACGCTCTTCGGCGCTGGCTGTCAGAAAAACCTTCAATGTCGCTTTCGGGAAAACCACCGTGCCCATATCCCGGCCATCGGCGACCAGGCCGGGGGCCCGGGCAAAATCCCGCTGCCGCTGCAGCAAGGCTGTGCGTACTGCAGGAATGACAGCAATTTGTGAAGTCAGGGCACTGATTTGCGGGGTGCGGATAGCTTCATCCACCAGCTCGTTGTCAAGCAGAACCCGGGTCTGCTCAGCATCCCCACGAAAATTTAAGGGCAAATCCAGCGCCAACCGGACCAGACCGGCCTCATCATCGCGTTGAATGCCGGCCCGTTCTGCAGCCAATGCCAGGGCGCGATATATGGCGCCACTATCCAGCAAATGCCAGCCCAAATCCCGGGCCAACAAGCGCCCCAGAGTGCCTTTGCCGACCCCACCCGGTCCATCCAGTGTCACCACCGGAATCCTGTTCATGCGCCCAACACCTCCAGGCTTAATCCCGCCGCTTGAGCCAGCACCGGAAAGCTGGGGAAAGAAGTCGCCACATTAGCACAATCAAGAATTTCAATATTGCCCGAGGCTACCAGTCCGGCCATAGCAAAAGCCATGGCAATGCGATGATCACCATGACTATCCACCTGCCCACCCTGGATGGGAGCAGGCGTAATCACCGCTCCATCCGGACGTTCTTCCACTGCCACACCCAGAGCGCGCAAGCCTTCTGCCATCACAGCGATACGATCACTTTCCTTGACCCGCAGTTCCTCGGCACCGCTGAGGGTACTGGGCGTTTTGGCACAGGCTGCCGCCACAAAAAAGGCCGGGAATTCATCAATAGCCAGCGGTACCAGATGCGGCGGTACATCAATGCCCTGCAGGGGTGCATGGCGCACCCGGATATCCGCCACCGGCTCCCCCCCCACTTCACGCAGCGCGGTCAGATCAATCCGCGCGCCCATGCGGGTGAGAACCTCGATGATTCCGGTACGGGTAGGATTAATTCCCACGCCTTCCAGCAGCAGATCAGAGCCCGGGGCGATAGTGGCCCCCAGCAGAAAAAAAGCGGCCGATGAAATATCGCCGGGCACCTGAATACTTTGCCCACTGAGCCGTCCGCCCCCTTGCAGACAAGCGCTGGAGCCCTGCCGGGAAAGCTTGTAGCCAAATCCATTCAACATGCGCTCACTATGATCCCGGGTGGGGGCCGGTTCAGTGACACAGGTTTCACCCTGCGCATACAGCCCTGCCAGCAAAACGGCGGACTTCACTTGGGCGCTGGCTACCGGCATGTCGTAATGGATACCCGTGAGAGGCTTACCCTGAATATGCAGGGGGGCTTTGCCATCCTGCGCGTGAATTTCCGCGCCCATGGCGGTGAGGGGTTGCAAGACCCGGCCCATGGGTCGCTTGTGCAGACTGGCATCACCGACAAGGGTGCTGGCAAAAGT
>NZ_JABBOU010000144.1 GCF_018853465.1 Acidithiobacillus montserratensis | reverse complement strand
GGGTAGTTTTTAGGGGCTTTCACAGAACCCCATATTTAGTAGCATTGGGAGACAACCGGATAAGCATGATATAACCAAATAAAATAGGTAGGTAGCTTAAAATGTTGGTGCGCCGGATCGCGCTGGGTTTGCCCAGAATGTTGACCACCAGCGTGTCCCCCTTCCACCAGAAGAACTCCTGGCTATCATGGGACTGGCCTTGGTCCCATTGGATATCCCTTACCAACGGCAGAGATCCGTGAATCCCCGAATCGCCCAAGTCCAAGAGGCTGCTCCCGGGTGCTGGATGACATACGTCTGCCAGAACGCAAGAAATGCCTGGGGGTGTGCGTGGATTCCCAAGACAAACGCCCCAACGAAAAAGGTGACGGGAGCCACGAAAAACAGGAAAAGCAGCGCCCACAGATATTGTTTGCCGTAGCCGTAGCGGAAAGGCAGAGCCAAGAGCCAGCCGATGGCCCTGAAGGGGAGGTTGAAGATCCAGACCGAGAATTCGATTTCTTCGCGAGTGGGTTTTCTCTTCCGCCTGGCACGTTCCGCTTCCAGCGCCATTTCCTGATTCCATTCTTCGGCATTTTCTCGAATCAAATCCCGTTCGCCGTTAGCCTTCCAGTACATAGTCATCGCGCTCACCAAGGATTACACGCCAGATTGCTGTATACCTTTAGGCTGACCTCACCCGATTGTCAACCGTTCAGTCGAAGTCCCTCATGTGCCCAACGTCGAGCTTGTTCACCCCCACCTTCTCTTTTGACTGGTTTATCGCGATATCCTTCGCATGATTCACAAAGCTATCTGTCAGCTTATCCACTGCCGACTTCGGAGCCGGAGCCGCCGTGCTTCCCTGACCGCCACCGCCAGAAGGCGTACTGACGGGCTCAGGAGCCGGAACCGCATTAACCGGGACGCGCGGCGCGTCGGGCTGGGGTTCGCCCCCTGCGAAGGGTTCGCTTGCGCTCATTTCCTCATCGTTCCGCTTATCCTGGCCCGATTCCTTTACAGCTTCCTGGAACGGTGCCTCGACACCCTTGGATGGGTTTTGCTGGCCCGTGGATTGCGTGCTAGGCGCTGGAGCCTGCACAGCCCTGGCTGCCTGGGGCGCCTCACCACCCGCCGAACCGCCCATGCCGGGGGCCGGTACGGCGTTCCCTGCGCCCACGCTGGAACTCGCACCACCGCCTGCGGACATCGCCCCAGCTTCCGGGGCCGCCACACCTGCGTATTCTGGCCCATCGTGGGCAGTCATTCTGAATGATCGTGGGCGGTGATTCTGGGCGATGGTGGGCAATGATTCTGGCGGATCGTGGGCAGTTTGCACGATTTTCCAGAAT
>NZ_JABBOU010000143.1 GCF_018853465.1 Acidithiobacillus montserratensis | reverse complement strand
TGCAATGGCGACCGGGACTGGCTGGCAGCCGTCTTCTCGACGACACTTATAACGCCAACCCCGCCTCTCTGGAAGCCGCACTACGGGTTCTGGCAAGCCAATCCGGTCAGCGCATTCTGGTTCTGGGGGATATGGGCGAGCTGGGCCCGGACGCCGCACTGTATCATCATCAGGCAGGCCTGCTGGCCCGCCAGTTAGGCATTGATGCCCTCTATGGATTGGGGCCGCTGGCTGCCGAAGCAGTCGCTGCTTTTGCGGCGGATGCCGAACACTTCCTGGACATGGATCCGCTGCTTGCCAGACTGCAACCCCGGCTGAACCCGGAAACCGTGGTGCTGATCAAAGGCTCCAGGGCAGCGCACATGGAACGGGTGGTGCAAGCACTCATGGCAGGAGAAGCCTGATGCTTTACGCTCTGTTCATGCAACTCGGCCAAGTTTACCACGGGTTTTATGTGTTTCAGTACCTGACCCTGCGCGGCGTGCTGGCTATACTGACTGCTCTGGTGCTGTCCCTGGTCATCGGACCTTTTTTCATTGCCCGTTTGCGCTTTTACAAAATCGGCCAGATGGTGCGTAATGACGGACCGGAAAGCCACTTCAGCAAGCAGGGTACACCCACTATGGGTGGTGCCCTGATTCTGCTGGTGGTCATCATCACCACTCTGCTCTGGTCAGACCTGGGTAATCCACTGGTCTGGGTCGCCATCATCACCACCCTGGCCTTTGGCGGCATCGGCTTTATCGACGACTGGCGCAAATTACGCCGTCAGAACACCAAAGGTCTTTCCGCACGGGCTAAATACGGACTGCAATCCCTCTTTGCTCTGGCGGCTGCCGGGGTCCTGTACGGGCTGGCCAGCAAAGCTGTGGAAACCAGCCTGATTATTCCCTTCGTTCCCCATGTCCTGATTCCCCTGGGTTTCGGCTTTATTATCTTCAGCTATTTCGTCATCGTCGGCACCTCCAATGCGGTCAATCTGACCGATGGGCTGGACGGTCTGGCCATCGTCCCCACCGTCATGGTAGCGGCGGCGCTGGGCATATTTACCTATGTTTCAGGCAATGCGGTGTTCGCCCATTATCTGGATCTGCCCTGGGTACCCGGCTCCGGCCAGATGCTGATTTTCTGCGGTGCCCTGGTCGGTGCCGGACTCGGCTTTCTCTGGTTCAACACCTATCCCGCCGAGGTATTCATGGGCGATACCGGAGCGCTGGCTCTGGGTGCGGCACTGGCCATCGTCGCCATCATCGCCCGTCAGGAACTGGTGCTGGTGATCATGGGCGGGGTTTTTGTCATGGAAACCCTGTCGGTGATGATCCAGGTGGCTTCGTTCAAATTGACGGGCAAACGGGTATTTCGCATGGCCCCCATCCATCATCATTTTGAAAAAAAGGGCTGGCCGGAACCGCGCGTGGCGGTGCGCTTCTGGATCATCACCATCATTCTGGTGCTGATTGGCCTTTCCAGCCTGAAGATCCGCTGACATGAGACTCGACCAGCAAAAAGTATTTATTCTCGGCTTCGGTAAAACCGGTCAGTCCCTGCTGCGCACGGCCCTGCGCCTGGGCGGACAGTGTCAGGTGGCCGACACCCGCCTGCTGGAAAATGCCGATGCCCTACGCCAGCAATATCCTGGTGTGACTTTTCATTTCGGTCCGCTTCCCGAGAACCTGCTGCTGGACAGTGATCTGCTGCTCCTCAGCCCCGGCATTGCCCCCAGCCTTCCCGCCCTGCGCAAGGCCCGTCAGACCGGCATTCCGGTGCTGGGCGATATTGAATTATTTGGTCGTCTGGCCAAGGCGCCGATCATAGCCATCACCGGCAGTAATGGTAAAAGTACGGTAACCACCCTGCTCAGCGAGATCGCCGGGGCGGCGGGGATGCACGTAGCTACTGGCGGCAATCTGGGGACCCCGGCCCTGGAGTTGTTACCCGGGAACGGTCCCGAACCGGAATGGTACATCCTCGAACTTTCCAGCTTTCAACTGGATGCCTGCAGCACTTTCCGGCCCCGGGTAGCCAGCATTCTGAATCTCAGCCCCGATCATCTCGACTGGCACGGCGACTACCAGCAGTATGGCGCCGCCAAGTGCCGTATTTTTCAGCAGATGGGACCGGGCGACACCCTGGTTTTAAATGCTGATGACCCTTTTACCGCCAGCCTGCCCGGGCAGGTATCTCCCACTGTGGACATCCGCTTTTTCAGCCTCCAGGACCTGGCAAAAGATGCCTATCTGGACCGGGAATATCTGACTTTCCGTCAAGGCGGGCCGCTACTCCCGGTGGCGGAGTTGCGCATGCGCGGCGGCCATAATATTGAAAACGCCCTGGCCGCAGCCCTGCTCGCCGAGGCCGCACAATTTCCCCGGACGGCAGTGCAGCAGGTATTACGCACATTTGCCGGCCTGCCCCACCGTCTGGCCTGGGTCGGCGAATATCAGGGTGTCCAGTATTACGATGATTCCAAGGGCACCAATCTCGGCGCGACCCTGAAAGCCATGGGTGGCTTACCGGGACCGCTGGTCATGATTCTGGGGGGAGATGCCAAAGGCGCAGATCTCCGTCCATTGCAGGCGGCCTGCCGCAAACAACGGGCAGCTATCGTCCTCGGCAAGGATGCCGACACCATCGCCCGACTGCTGGACGGCATCGTGCCCGTTGAGTACGCCAGCAACATGCAAGATGCGGTTCAGAAAGCGGCGTCCAAAGCCCAAGCGGGCGATCAGGTACTCCTGTCACCGGCCTGCGCCAGTACCGATATGTTTCGGGATTATCAGGACCGGGGCCAGCAGTTCGCTGCCGCTGTCACGGCGCTGTCGGGAGCTGCCCAATGAAGCGTCCGAGCTGGTGGCTGGTAGAAAACGGACCGGCAGATACGGTCTTGTGGTGGATTATTCTCATCCTCCTGGGTTTTGGGCTGATCATGGTGTACTCCGCCAGCGCTCCCATCGCCCAGCATGAAACCGGCAACGCGTTTTTCTTTGCCGAACGTCAGGGCCTCTATGTGATTCTGGCAGCTGCCGTCCTCTATTATTTCAGTCGCATTGATCTCGATTTCTGGGAACGAATGACCTTTCCGCTCATGGCTATTTCTCTGGTGACCTTGATGATGGTGTTTTTACCGGTCATCGGGGTTGCGGTGAACGGTTCGCATCGCTGGATCAACTTCATCATTGTGCGTCTGCAACCCTCTGAACTACTGAAGTTCGCCCTGTTGCTATTCCTTGCCCGCTACGTGGTGCGTAAAGGCGAATTGCTGGGTAAATTCAAGGAAGGCCTCTGGCCGATTTTTGTGGTACTAGGCCTGCTCGGCATACTCCTGCTGCTGCAGCCGGATTTCGGTTCATTTGCCATGGTGGTATTACTGACCGGTGTCATGCTGTTCCTGGGTGGCCTGCCTATCGGTTATGTTTTTCTGGCGGGAATCGTATCCGGAAGTGCGCTGGGCGTACTCGCCATATCCGCCCCCTACCGTCTGGCCCGCCTTACCGCCTTCCAGAACCCCTGGGCAGATCCCTATGGCGCAGGGTTCCAGCTGGTACAGTCCCTCATCGCCTTTGGCCGGGGCGGAATTTTCGGCGTGGGCCTGGGCGACGGCATCATGAAATATTTCTACCTGCCGGAATCCTATACCGACTTCATTCTGGCCGTCATTGGTGAAGAACTAGGTATGATCGGGGTGTGGGCGCTAGCCATATTCTACAGCGTGGCCTGCTGGCGAATTTATCGCATCGGGCGCCGCGCCGCCGCCGCCGGAGACGCCTTTTTTGCTCTATTCTGCTACGGCACCCTGACCTGGTTTGGGGGCGAAGCGGTGATGTCCATGGGCGTCAATCTGGGTGCCCTGCCCACCAAGGGATTTGCCCTGCCACTGATCAGCTATGGCGGCAGCGCCCTGGTTTTCCTCTGCGCCGCACTGGGTGTGGTGCTGGGCGTCAGCCGGCGCTACCCTGCCGTTGCCCGCAGCAAGCGTGAGGCCCTCGGTTCCCAGGAGGCGCAACATGGCTGAGCGCGTACTCATTGCCGCAGGAGGCACCGGGGGGCATGTGTTTCCGGCTCTTGCCGTCGCCGATGCGCTGCGCGATCAGGGCGTGGAAGTGGCCTTTGCCGGCACCAGCGCCGGCATGGAAGCGCGGCTGGTGCCAGCACGAGGCTATCCCCTGCACCTCATCGAGATGCAGGGAGTCCGGGGGAAAGGCCTGAGCCGCTGGCTGCGCGCACCCTGGCGGGTCAGCAAGGCAGTCCTGCAGGCCCGGAAGATCATCCAGCAGACCCAGAGTCAGCAGGTACTGGGCATGGGCGGCTATGTCACCGCACCGGTAGGACTCGCTGCCTGGAGCATGGGCCGCCCCCTCTGCCTGCATGAACAAAACGCCATTGCCGGCCTCAGCAATCGCCTGCTGGCCCCCTTGGCCAAACATATTTTTCTGGGCTTTCCAGAAACCCGCTTACCTCGGGGAGAGTGGGTCGGCAATCCGGTGCGCCAAACCATTCGCGATTTACCCACTCCCGCCGAGCGCTTTGCCGGGCATCATGGCTCCCCACGTTTGCTGATCATGGGTGGCAGTCAGGGCGCCAAGGCACTGAATAGCGTCAGCGTCGCCGCCATTGCCGCCATGCCGGAAGAACAGCGTCCACAAATCTGGCATCAGACCGGCAGGGACCACCTTGAAAGCACCCGCTCCGCATATACTGAAGCCGGTATTGACGCCCGGGTCGAGCCTTTCATCGAAGATATGACTGCGGCCTTGGGCTGGGCCGATCTGGCCCTGTGCCGGGCCGGAGCGGCCACGGTGGCGGAACTGGCTGCGGCAGGATTGGGGGCCATTCTCGTGCCTTTTCCCTTTGCCGTTGACGATCATCAGGCAGCCAATGCCCGTTTTCTGGAAGCGGCGGGAGCGGCACGAATGCTCCGTCAGGAAAATCTCCATGCCCGGGAGCTTAAGGATATTTTAGCCCCCCTGCTCAGCGACCCGGCCTTACGCCTGCGTTGGGCAGAAGCGGCTCGACAACACAGCCGGGGGGACGCCGCCACAACTGTCGCCACTATCTGTATGCGCCCGGAAGGAGAAAAACATGCGTAACTGGGTTCGTCAGATTCATATGGTAGGCATTGGCGGCAGCGGCATGCGCGGCATTGCCGAAGTGTTGCTGAATCTCGGCTATGCGGTGTCTGGATCAGATCTGCAGCCCGGCAGTTCGACTTTGCGCCTCACCGATCTGGGTGCCCGTATTTTCAGTGGCCATGCCGCCGCCAATGTGCGCGGCGTCGATGTCGTGGTGATTTCCTCGGCCATCCCGGAAAGCAACCCCGAAGTCCAGGCCGCCCGGGAATTACGCATTCCGGTGATTCGTCGTGCCGAAATGCTCGCCGAACTGATGCGCTTCAAACAGGGCATCGCCATTGCCGGAACCCACGGAAAAACCACCACCACCAGTCTGGTCGCAAGCATTCTCGGCGCTGCCGGCCTCGATCCCACTTTTGTGATTGGCGGGCGACTGAAAAGTGCCGGTACCCACGCCGCCCTGGGCAGCGGTGAATATCTGGTGGCTGAAGCCGATGAGTCCGATGCCTCCTTCCTCTATCTGGCCCCGGTCATGGCGGTGGTCACCAACATTGATGCCGACCACATGGAAACCTATGGAGACAATCTCGACAATCTCCGCGCTGCCTTTCTTCAGTTTCTGCAGCGTTTGCCCTTTTATGGTCTTGCGGTACTTTGCACGGACGAACCCATGGTCGCCGGACTGATCCCGGAATTGCGCACCCCCGTAATGCGCTACGGTTTTGGTGCCGATGTGGACCTGCAGGCCCGCCAGGTGACCGTCAAGGGGGTCGGCAGTCATTTTGAAGTCTGGCGGCGCGTGGACAGTGATTATGTTCAATGGTTGGATGTGGAACTGGGTATCCCCGGGCAACATAACGTCCTCAACGCCCTGGCCGCTATCGGCATTGCCAGCAAGGTCGGGGTGCCGGAACACACCATCCGCAGTGCCCTGGCGGATTTTCGGGGCGTCGGCCGGCGTTTTGAGCAGGTGGGGGAATTTGCGGGCATCACCATTGTGGACGATTATGGTCATCATCCCCGCGAACTGAGTGCCACCATTGCCGCTGCCCGGGCCGTATGGCCTGATCGTCCCCTGGTAGTCGCCTTCCAACCCCATCGTTACAGTCGTACCCAGGCCTTGTTTGGTGATTTTGTCCAAAGTCTGGCCCAAGCCGATCAGGTCATTCTCACCGATATTTACAGTGCCGGTGAAAAGGCCCTTCCGGGTGTCAGTAGTCAGGCCCTGAGTGAGGCCATGCGCGCTCAGGGGATAAACGTGCGCTATCTGCCGGAGCTGTTGACGGCACCGGCCCAAATTCGTTCCCTCCTGCCCGCTCAAGCCGTATTGCTAACCATGGGTGCGGGCAGCATTGCCCGCTTGGCCGGCCAGTGGGCCGAAGTGTTTGCGGAGGAGATTTCATGATAGGGGCCATGACACAGGCCACGACACCGGCCATGACCCCGGCTATCGCACCCGTCATCGGCGGCCGTCTGCGCCTCGGCGAACCCATGCAACGTCACACCAGTTGGCGGGTGGGCGGACCGGCTGATCGCTTCTACCTGCCAGGCACCCTGGAAGATCTGCAGGGATTTTTACGGCGCTTTGCGGTCCCGCCCCTGACCTGGTTGGGGCTGGGCAGCAATGTGCTGGTCCGTGATGGTGGACTGCGCGGCACCACCATCTGCCTCGCGCACAGCCTGGATCAGATCATTCTCGCAGAAAGCACCCTGCTCCGGGTCGGTGGCGGTGCCGGGGCGGTAAAAATCGCCCATTTTGCCGCCAAGGCCGGACTGGCTGGCGCCGAGTTTCTGGCCGGAATTCCGGGCACCCTGGGGGGGTGCCTGAGCATGAATGCCGGAGCCCACGGCGGTGATACCTGGAGTCTCGTGGAATGGGTGGAAGTCATCCACCCCCATGGCGAAATCCAGCGCCTTGCTCCCCGGGATTTCCAGATCGGCTACCGGGAAGTCAATGGTCATGGCGATGCCTGCTTCATCGCCGCCGGACTGCGTTTGATTCCCGAAGCCAAGGACCAGGTGATGCAACGCTTGCGCGCCTGGCAGGAAAAACGTGCGGCTACCCAGCCCCTGGAATGGCCGAGCTGCGGCTCGGTTTTCCGGAATCCGCCCGGCGATCATGCGGCACGCCTGATAGAAGCCGCCGGCTTGAAGGGATACCGCCGGGGAGAAGCGGAGGTCAGTAGCCAGCATGCCAATTTCATCATCAACCGGGGCCAGGCCCGGGCTGAAGATATTGAAAGCCTGGTCGCAGAAGTCCAGGCCCGGGTCGAACAGCAATTCGCCATCACCCTGCAAGCGGAGATGCGCATTCTCGGGGAGGCGCAACATGCTTGATGTCCTGCGTATAGGTGTGCTCTGCGGCGGCCCCTCGGGCGAACGCGAAGTATCACTGCTCAGTGCCGAGGCGGTCCTCACCGCCCTGCGCAGTAACGGCATAAAAGCGGTCAGCATCGATATCGAGCCGGCCCGGCTGCAGCAACAACTCCAGGATGCGCAGGTCGATTTTGCCTTCAACGTCTGCCATGGGGCCATCGGTGAAGATGGTCTGCTCCAGGCGGTATTGGAAACCCTCCACATTCCCTATACCGGCAGCGGTGTGCTCAGTTCGGCGCTGGCCATGGATAAATGGCGCTCCAAACAGATCTGGAAAGCCGCCGGACTTCCCGTCACCCAAGGCATCCTCCTGCGCCCCGGACAGCCACTTCCTGAGCTTGAAAACAGTTGGAAGTGGCCGCTTTATGTCAAGCCCAATCACGGCGGTTCCAGTCTCGGGGTCAGCCGGGTGAATGGGCCGGAAGCACTGGACGCCGCTCTGGCCCAGGCTTTCGCGCTGGAAGATGAAGTCCTCTGCGAAGCGGGCGTCATTGGTCACGAGGCCACGGTCGGCATAGTCGATGGCCGGGCCCTGCCCCCCATTGTGATTGAAACCTCACACGCTTTTTATGATTACGATGCCAAGTATCTGGCCGACGACACCCGGTATCTGCTGCCCTCCGGACTGGGGGCGGTCAAGGATGGAGAATTACAGGAACTGGCGCTCAAGGCCTTTGCCGAACTGGGTGGTAGGGATTGGGGCAGGGTCGACTTCATGATCAGCCAGTCCGGGAAAATCCACATTCTGGAAATCAACAGCGTTCCCGGCATGACCAGTCACAGCCTTGTACCCATGGCTGCCAAGGCCGTGGGCATGAGCTTCCCCGAATTATGCGAAACCATACTGCGCACAGCGCAGAGGAGAGTGAATCATGGTTAGTGTCATGCGTGATTATCGCCACGGACAACAGCCACAACGGCCTGCCGCCACCCTGAAAGAGCCCCCCAAAGTGTCCCGGGCGGTCCCGGTCAAAGCCGCTCCTGCCAAGGTCCATAAACCGCTGCCCTGGAAACTGTACGGCCGGGTGCTCGTGGGCAGCCTGGGCATCAGCCTGCTCGCCTGGGGCGGATGGACAGGATGGCAATGGCTGCACCAGCCCTCCCTGATGCCCATCAACACCCTGACCATTACCGGCAGTTCGACCAGAATCCCTCTCGCTGAAATCAACAGTGTGCTGAAACCCTATGCCGCTCGAGGTTTTCTCTGGGCCAATCCGGAACAGATTCGCCAGTCTCTGGACAAGCTGCCCTGGGTCGCCGATGCCGAAGTACGCAGGGTCTGGCCCGACCGCCTGCAAGTCAGCATCAAATCTTACACCCCGGTCGCCCGCTGGCTGGGCGGAGCCGGACAAATGGTTGATGGCCAGGGGCAGATTTTCAGCGTCCCCCCGGCCCAGGTTCCCAATGGACTCCCCAACCTTGCCGGTCCCGCCCAGAGTGGCAGCCAATTACTGACCCAACTGGCGAAATTCAATGCCATCGTAGCGCCATTGGGACTAAAGGTCATATCCCTGGAGCAAGATCAACGTGGTGGCTGGCGCTGCATCCTCAGTAACCAGGTGCGTCTGCTGCTCGCCAGCGAAGACGTCCTAGCTGCTTTGAAACGCTGGGTGGCCATTGTCCCCCAGGTCAAGGAATACCTGGTTCCCGGAGCCACCATGGATCTCCGTTATACCAATGGTTTTGCGGTCGCCATGCCCTCAGCGACCACCGTCAACAGTCAGTAACGGATCCCGGATCCGAAGGAGAGAAAGCAAATGAAACGTGGACATCAGGAACTCATCGTCGGCCTGGATATCGGTACTTCCAAAGTCGCCTGTATTGTCGCCCAGTCTAAAGGTGGTCGTGAAGCAGAAATCATCGGCGTCGGTCAGCACCCCTCCCGGGGTTTGAAAAAAGGGGTGGTGGTGGATATTGAATCCACCGTGCAGGCCATTACCCGTGCAGTGCAGGAAGCAGAACTCATGGCCGGCGTCCAGATTCACGGTGCCGTGGTCGGCATTGCCGGTGGTCACATTCGCGGTTACAACAGCCATGGCATCGTTGCCATCAAGAACAAGGAAGTCAGTAATGAGGATGTGGGCCGGGTCATGGACGCCGCCCGCGCCATCGTGATTCCCCAGGACCAGAATGTCATCCATATCCTCCCCCAGGAATTCATGATTGACAGCCAGGAAGGGGTTCGCGAACCGGTTGGCATGTCCGGTGTCCGTCTGGAGGCGCGGGTGCATATTGTCACCGGTGCGGTCAGTGCGGCCCAGAATATTGCCAAATGTGTGGAACGCTGCGGCTTGCAGGTCCAGGATCTGGTCCTCGAACAACTGGCCTCCGCCGACGCGGTGTTGACCTCCGACGAAAAAGAACTCGGGGTCTGTCTGGTGGACATTGGCGGTGGTACCACCGACATCGCCATTTTTCGCGATGGTGCCGTCCGCCATACGGCGGTGATTCCCATTGCCGGGGACCAGGTCACCAATGACATCGC
>NZ_JABBOU010000142.1 GCF_018853465.1 Acidithiobacillus montserratensis | reverse complement strand
CAGTCCCTGGGCTCGGGCTTCATCATCAGTCCCGATGGCTACATTGTGACGGCGGGGCATGTGGTGCGTGGGGCCAATCATATTGTTGTCACTCTGACCAACCACCATGCCTATCCGGCCAAGCTCATCGGGCTTTCGGTGCGTTATGATACGGCCCTGCTGAAAATCAATGCCAAGGATCTCCCCACAGTACCTCTCGGTAATTCTGACCATCTGAAAGTCGGTCAGTGGCTGCTGGCAGTGGGTGCGCCCTTCGGCTTTTACAATACCGTCACTCAGGGCGTGGTCAGCGCCATGAACCGGCCGCTGCCCGATGATGAATATATTCCTTTCATTCAGAGTGATGTGCCCAT
>NZ_JABBOU010000141.1 GCF_018853465.1 Acidithiobacillus montserratensis | reverse complement strand
CCCGCCGCAAAAGCCAGTACGGCGCCTGTAACAGCGACTACGGCCAGTACCGTCTCTACGAAAAGCGCCTATGTCGTGCCCGCCATCCACCTTTCTCCCGCGCAGTCCGCACATCTGGCGGCACAGAAAGTCTGGAATCAGACCATCGAGACACCCCCAGAGGGCAAGGAAAGCCCTGCCACCGCCCTGCTCGCCAAACAGTCCATCGCGACATCCAGCAAAGTGGACGTAACCCCGCCCGTCATCGGGGCGGCGGACGGCGCCATTGTCAGCCTGTCCGGGCGCCCTGCCTTGGTGTGTTCACCACTGCATACCTGCGTCATCGCGCTGCCTGCCGGAACCAAACCGGTTACGACCGTCGGCATCAGTCCTGCGGAATGGAACGTGCAGCAGGCCATGGTGGGCAAACAGCCGGAAATCTTTCTCAGTCCCAAGTTTGCCGGTCTTCATCAGAATCTGGTGGTTGCCGCAGCCAGCAAGGATGGGAAAGCCGTAAATTACCAGGTGCGCCTGGTATCGGACAAAAACGCCTATGTGCCGATTCTCCGGATCGCATCGACCCATGGGACCCTGCGAAGCTGGTCCAGCAAGGCGTTAGCCAAACTCCATACCAATACCGGCAAGTCGAAGTCTTCGCTCACGACACCAGAAACGGTTCCCGTGCTGCCGCTTCCCCTGGTACCCGTGGATGCCATCCACACGAACTGGACCGACCATTGTGGCGGCGGCGGGTGGTTTGGCGCCTCCGACTGTGGCGCCATTCGCCCGCTGCGAGTCTACGACGATGGCACCCATACTTTCATCCAGATGCCGGTGGGTCTCGCCAGTCATGGGGGCTTCCCCATGGTGCAGGCGTACAACCGCACCGGAAAGGAAATCGGTATCGATACGCAGATCCGTGGGCACCTGATCGTAATCGACTCCGTGCCCCACAAAATCCGGTTACGGTTAGGCCATGAAGTGGTGAATATTCAACGAGGAGTCTCCTGATGCGCCTGAAAACCCTTTTGCTTTCAGCCCTGTTTCCTACCATGGCGGTAGCGGCCCCATCATTTTCATCGGATGATGGTGTGGGCATCGCTCAGGGTGACGCCATGAATACCGCGCAAGCCTGGTCGGTTGTGAAGGACGCCGGTGACCTGATCGGACGCGGTGGACTGCCACTGACCATAGAAGAACAGTCTCTGTGGAGCGCCTGGCGTGCTGGACGGATACAAGGTCTGCCGGTTCTTGCCTGGGGAGATGGGGCAGTCATCTATCCTCTGGGATTGCAAGTACCCGTCCTGCAGACCAGCCCCGGAAATTTCTCGACCATTGTGCTGAACCGCAAGGCGGTGCCCAGTGGGTTCCTGGGCGCGCCTGCCACCCAGTGGATCGTGAAGACCATGGTGGCCGGAGACCATGCCGTAATTGCCATCTCTCCCCGCTTTCCGGGATTGAAATCCAACCTGCAGATCCTTGCCACAGGACCGCATGGGCACTTGCTGACCTACACCGTGGGCCTCGTGTCGGGTGTTCATCGCTACACGCCACAGCTTTCCTTCTATCGTGACCAGGAACGGGCTGCGGTTGTGCCGCTCCTGCCCACAAGCCCGGACAGCCGCACGGTACGGGGCGGAACAGACCTGCGTCTACAAAAGGACGCAAGCAGTCACCCCGCCATCGTAGCGACGAAACTGTCCGTCAACTGGACACAGCAATGTGCAACGGGGGACTGCCAGACAATGATGCCGCTGACCGCATCCAGCTCACCCACACAGACTTTTGTGCATTTTGACAAGCCACTGCAATCAGCGCCTCTGGTCTTGCCGGAGAACCGGGCTGGAAAATCCTGGTATGCGTCTTCCCGTCTGGTGGATCACGGCAAAACGCTGGTGGTCAACGCTGACCCCTGGCGCCTGGACCTGATGGTGATTGGTGCGAAAAAGCAGATTACCGAAGTCCGTCTGACCCATGGGGAGACGAAGGAGGACCATCAGTGAAAAACCCGTTGAAATCCCTGCTGGACGCACGGAACCGGAACATTGCAGCCAGGCAGAACCCTGCTGGTGGCGTGACGAACTCGGCCAATGGTCCGGTCACAGGCAATCCCACGACCCAGAAAGGCATCCATGCCAAGCCGAATCCTAACCAGTTGGCCACCCACATCAGCAAGCGGCCTCTGTATATCATTGCCGCTGTGGCCGGAGTGGCAATTTATGGCGGGTACGAATACATCCAGCATCACAACCCTCTGGACGGGAGTGGCAAAACGCACCAGAGCAGCAAGATTGCCCCGGCCAGCGGCACGAATCAGCCTGGCGTGCCTCCCAAAAAGCCCAAAACACTTCCGGCAAAGCCAAAGACACCAGATGCCTATGGTCATCCCCTTGCGCCCGGTGCAAAAGAGCAAAGCGGGCAGGCCACAACCCCGGGGCAGGCGACGCCTGCGGTGCCGAAAAAGAATCCCTACGCGGCACAGGACGCCGCTTTTGAGGCGAGCATTGGCGGCAGCAACGGCCAAGACAGCAATGGGCTGAACTGGGGACAAAGTGCGGGGGCCTCTGCTGCGCCTGCCCCGGCGGTAGCGGCGCAGGCGGCAACGGCGCCTCTGGAAGCGGAACAGGCCGCCGTTCTAGCGGCGGAGCAGCAGAAGAACGGCAAACAGAAAAAGCCAGCAGATGACACCTCTCCCACTCTGGTCACTCGCGAGATCAGCCCCTTTGAACTGCTTCAGGGCACGATCATCCCTGCCGTTCTGGATGATGGCATCAAGAGTTATATCCCCGGTGAAATCTCCGCCGTAGTAAGCCGCAACGTGTATTCCAGCGTCAACGGCGCGACACTCCTGATTCCCGCGGGAAGCAAACTGGTAGGCACCTATAACACCCAGACCACGCTAGGCGTCAATCGCCTGTTGGCGGTCTGGACTCGTGTCGAATTTCCGAATGGCACCACCATTGACCTGCCCGCCTTTGGCGCAGCCGGGGGCAAGGGATATGCCGGATTTGCCGGCAATGTGAATGATCACACCTGGCTCATCTTCAAGAATGCAATGCTCTTATCTCTGGTGGATATCGGCATGGCGGTTGCGAGCCCCACCAGCACGTCCAGCAACACCACGGGTGTATCTGGCAATGAAGCATTGCAGGATGGCGAACAGAGCCTGGCGCAGACCTTCGGGCAGGTGGAAGGACAACTCCTGCAGAAGTACATCGACATTGCCCCGACCATCACGATCCCCGCAGGTTATGTCTTCAACGTCGTTGTGAGCAAGGATCTGGTATTCCCCGGCCCATACAACCCGGCGATGCAAACCGGTCCTGCCCGTATCGAGACCTCTCATGCGCCAAAACCAAATCCATACGCACTCCCGGGGCAATCCTGATGGCGTATTTCAATGTCCGTAGCCAGTTCGCCGAAGCGGGAATTTCCTCGCAGGAACGCACCGCCATCATCACCCGCAAGGTGCGGGCGATGACCGATGAAGAACTGGCCAATGCCGGACAGCCTCGCGACAAGCGCCGTCCAGGGCTGGGGTTGCGGCCCATGTCGGTTTCCCTGCCGTCGGATGTGCTGGAGCGCATCGAGCGGTTGAAGGGCAACAACTGGAGCCTGTCGGCGCTGGTCGATCACCTGCTGGAAGAATCCCTTCATGATCCACGTCGCTAATCGCCATTGCCCCGCAATTCAGGACACCACTCCCTGCTCCACCTGTGTCACCGTTGCCGCCGGAGGACACGATGGCCGTCTGGACTTTCGCCGGCTTTGCTGCCGTGTCCGTTTCCTGTTGTCCCTGCCAAACCGCTTGATGGCCCGCGGCTGGCTGGACCGGTGGAGCGGGATTTATGGGGCGGACGTGGCAGAACAAACCCGCGCTGCAGCCAATGCTGCGGCTTCATCTCACCCGACAGTACAGGAGTAATCCCATGGAGAAAGACGCCATCAAGGAAGGGCTGCAAGACATTCTGAATCAGCGCAGCAAGATTGCGCGAATGCAGGAAGAAGTGAAAGAAGCCGTCAAGGCCCTGGCCGAACGCTTCGACCGCAAGCCCGCCGAGATCAACAAGATCATCGGGCTCATCGAGAAGGAGCGCGACAAGGGCGGCGTCATTGCCGACGCGCGGAACCTGCTCGATGAAGCAGAAGAGATGCTGTAAGGCAAAGGAGAGTTTTCATGTTTGGATTCGGAGAACACCAACCACAACAGGTCCCACAGCAGCCTTGCCCTCGTTGCCAGACCCCCATGCAGTATCTGGGCAACCACGGTATTCGCATGGGGGGATTAACAGGACTGGCCGGCGCGGCGGCGGGCGCCATTTTCGGGCAACTCGCGGATGACGGCGAGGAAGCCTTTGAAAAGAAAATGGCGGTGCAGGTGCATGTCTGCCCGCAATGCGCCGAAGTCTCCCTCAAGTATCAGGGGGGGTTGTAATGGAATCCGTGCGCCAAACCACCTTGTCCGACCTCAAAACACAATTTTCCGATGCTTTCGAGAGAAAATATTTCGATTGTTGCCCGTTGGATATTTTTTTTCGCGGATATGATGGGGGTTATCGGGAGATCCTGCGCAAATCGCACGGCGTATCATTCTCCGACATGCACCAATCACAAAAAGATCTTCTGTATTTGGCGGTTATGGACTATCTCCAGTTCAGGTCTGAAACCGATTTACCAGAAGGCTGCGTCATTACTGAAGCCGAATTTCCCAGGCCTGCGATATTGGAGACATCTCCGAAAGCAGAAAAACAGACATCCGACGCAGTAGCCACGAACAGGGACCACGCCCCGCCATCAGAAATCTGCCATTCTGGTTCCTGGAAGCAATGCCCGTTCCTGCAACATCGTGGACACAGGAAGGTAATCGCTCTTCTGGCAATACTGTACCTGGTGCTGCTCGCCGCCGTGCTTTTGGGCGGGGCGTCCACCTCACCATCCACCACCACTGTCAATGTGAGCACTTCCCGCAACCCTGCTGCCAGTCTGCATGGCGTCATCCCGATGCCAGAAGCGCCCACAGCGGCGTCTCTACCGCCACCACCCGCTCCGATGGTTCCAGCCACGGGGCATTGAGCATCACAGAGAGGATTTTACGATGCTGCCACCACCTGCCTTACGAGATGTGATGCCCCATGAAAACGGCGCATCCCGCGAACATTCTGTTTACGCGCTTCCGGTGATGTCCACATCCAGTCTCTTAGACATCGATGGTTACGAGAACCTGGGACCCGTCACGGTCGTGAATCGCGCCCTCTATACCGGAGAAACACTGTATCACCAGCCAGAGGACACCTTTCAGCTTTTGCAGAAGCGTCTCGTGGAGATGGCCGCAGATGCCGCTGTCAGCGTGCGCCTGGTGCCCCTGCAGGGTGACCAGGGCATGGTGGCTTACGGCACGGCACTTCGGAAAGAAGCCTTCTGACAAAGGCAAAGGAGAAAACGATGAATCTCTACACACAGGATATTGTGGAACAACTACTGGCTCGCCGGGGCAAAGACCTGCCGTCGCATGCGGCTGCGGCACGCATCGTGCGCACGGTTTTTGACCTGCTTACCGAACATCTGGTTGCCGGGGATACCGTCAACATCTCGCGCTTCGGCACTTTTCATGCTGTGCATTCGCAAGCCCATCCGGGCCGCAATCCGCTGACCGGGGCGCCAATTCAGATCCCTGCCAAGCGGCGGGCACGCTTCCGTGCCGGACAATCCCTGCGCCAGTACCTGGGCGACAACAGCCCGGAATCTCCAGGCGATGAGAATGCCGGCGGGGAAGACCAGGAAGAGGACGACGCGGCATGATGCTCCCTCTTGCCTCCCTGATTCACGAATGCGCGCCAACGGTTGCGCCTATTACCATGGCCGCCATTGTGCAGGCAGAATCTGGTGGCCATCCCTGGGCGCTCTGGGATAACACGGCGAAACGTGGGTACTACCCGAAAAGCCGGAAGGAAGCCCTGCGCATCCTGCGAGTGCTGATGGCACAGGGGCATCAGGTGGATGTCGGGATCGCACAGGTGGATACCGAAAACTTCGCCCAATATCACCTGACCGCCAGAACGGCCCTGAATGCCTGCCAGAACCTGCGAGCCGGATCGCGGATTTTGCGGGCTGCCTGGCAAAAAGCACGGTCTCATGGCCTGTCAGGACAAGCCGCCCTGGAGCATGCCTTTGAAGTCTACAACTCCGGGCATCTCTTCGGTGATTACGCCTATGTCCAGCGGGTATTGGGGGCGGCAGGCGCACCCGTTTTTCTGCAGGTGTCCGTCCCCGGTGCAAACCTGCCAGGATTTCACCCCAATCCCTGGCCGCAATACACCTGGACCACGAAGCCCGCGCAAACCTGGTCTGTATTGCCATAACCAACAGGGAGAAAACTCTTGGCGCAAAAGATCCATGCACCCGACCAGCAGGTATTCGATTACCAAACGCAGCGCCTTGCCCGCGGCGGAAAACTCAAGACCACCCTCAGTGGTGTTGCCGCTGGCGTACTGGGCTTTACGCTGGGGATCTCCTATGTGGCCCGTGACCTTTTTCCCGGTTATGCCTGGACAGATGCATTCATCAAGGAATCCCACGCCTACATTCTGATACCGTTTTCTGATGGATGGCGCCTCTATAACCCCATTCCCTTTCTGCGCCCGATGATCTTCAATCTGCACTATCCGGTGATACATCAGGCGCTCTATTATGCTGGCCTTCCCGCGGTTGTCATGGGCATGCTCACGGCGGGCATTCTGAGCAAAAAGCACAAGGACGCACAGCAGGCCGTGCTCAACAACCCGGTCCACGGCTCCGCCCACTGGGCTACCCGAAAGGATGCCGAACGGGCGGCGCTGCTTCCGTCGGTACCGGAAAAAGGGATACTCGATCATCTCTACGTACCCTCGCTGTTGGGCATGGAAACGCCCTACTCGTCCTGGATAGTTCGGAAAGCCGCGCGGGAAAAGGCCGCAAACGACTGGTATGAGAAGAAAGTCGAGGATGCCAGAAAGGCTACCGAAGAGACGGGCGAAGAACCCAAAAGCGTGACAAAACCAGAGATCTTTGACCGCTACCATTCCCCTCATGTCTGCTATGTGGGCGCCTTTGTGGAGAATGGGGTAGCCACGCCCTTGCAGCACACTGGTGCCGAACACATTCTGGTATTCGCCCCGACCCGTTCCGGCAAGGGCGTGGGACTGGTACTGCCAACGCTCCTGGATGGCTGGATGGACTCCATTGTCGTTCACGATATCAAGGGCGAGAACTTCAGCCTGACAGCGGGATACCGCAAAAGCCAGGGGCATCACATTCTGAAATTCGCGCCGGGTTCTACCGAAACCAACGGCTGCCATTTCAATCCCCTGGATGCCGTGCGCATCGGGACCCAATACGAAGTCAAGGATGTCATGAACATCGCCACCATGATCGTCGATCCCGATGGCAAGGGACTCAACGACCACTGGCAGAAAACCGGCTTCGCGCTGCTCACCTCCGTCATTCTGCACGTTCTCTATGCCATGCCGGACAAGACTCTGCGCGGGGTTGCCGCCTACCTGAACGATCCCACACTGGAAAGTGTGGACGTGGCTTTTGAGCGCATGATGCAAACCGAGCACGACCAGTTCGATCAGTACCACTGGAAGGATGGCAACGGACAGCACACATCGGTTCACCCTGTCATCGCCCAATCGGCCCGTGAAATGCTGAACAAGGCCGACAACGAGAAGTCAGGCGTCATCTCGACGATGATGAGTTTTCTGAGCCTTTACCGCGATCCCATTGTCGCCAAATGGACCGAATACTCGGACTTTCAGATTACAGACCTGCAGGATGCGGACCAACCGGTTTCCCTGTACCTGGTCACGAGCCCGGAAGACAAGAATCGTTTGAAGCCTCTCATTCGTCTGGTATTGAACCAGGTGGCCTCGCAATTTACGGCTGAGGAACGCCTGGAAGCCCGTGCAGGACGGATCAACGCCAAAGGCAAGCATCGCCTGCTACTGCTGCTCGATGAGTTCCCAAGCCTGGGCAAGCTGGATATCTTCCTGGACAGCATCGCCTTTCTGGCAGGGTACAACGTCAAGCTCTACCTGATCACCCAGGATACCGCGCAACTGGAAGACGAACATCATGGATACGGAAAATCTGGCGCCAAGACCATTATCGGCAACTGCCATGTGCGTGCCGCCTATGCGCCCAACCAGGTAGAAACCGCCAAGTGGATCTCCGACATGCTGGGGACCCGCACCATCACCCTGGAGAACGATAACAAGACCTTCGATGGCGGCTTGATCAATGGCGCGAAGGGCTACTCCACCAGCATCAATTACCAGTCCCGTCCGCTGCTCACTGCCGACGAAGTGATGACCCTGCGCGGACCCGAGAAAGAAGGATCCAACATCAAGAAGCCTGGCGACATGCTGGTCTTCGTTGCGGGTTTCTCGCCTATCTACGCGCAACAGCTTCTGTACTTCAAAAACCCGGAATGGCTGGACCGCGCGGGCATGCCCTGGCCGGATCGCAGTGACGAGATGCCCGGCGCACGAAAGGACTATGAGGCCATACTGGGTGTCGAGGGAGGCACCCTGCCCGTCCCGGACATTCCCAGCAAGGCACCACAGACAGAAAAGAAGGAAGAAGCAGAACCGGAGATTACACCGGAAAACAAAGAGGCCCTCGCTGCCCTGTTTGTCGATGCAGCCAGCGGTTCCACAGAGCACCTTCCTACGGAGATGGACCTTGCCGATGTTCCTAATGGTGAGGGAAAGTACGATGTCTCGGAGCGTGACCAGGACCGGATCATGACGCGGGCAGCAATGTCTCTTGCCGGGGCAGGATCCGGCCAGGACGAAGAGGAGTGGGAAGACGAAAGCGGGGATGAGGGTGCAGCGGATGCTCAGGAAGGTACCGACGAACATACGGAAGGCAACAACCAGCACGCAGAGGAGAGTGAAGGATGATCTGGTTACCGCCAGTGCCCGGCGAGCGAGGAACCGCTTTGCCGAGCACCTGAAGCCGTTCTACTGGAAACCGTTAATCAGGTAACTCTATATGGGTGGGTATAACAGCGAACAGATGCGAAATATATTTTTAATTATCACTTTATTTGTCATTGTGTTAGTGTCTCCTTGCCTCCCGTGGTGACCTAATCAATAGTTGGCTAAAATGAAGCAACGTAAAGCTCTAAGCGTAAACGGGATACCAACAATGGATACATATCCAACAAGAATCAGCAGTGTGCCGCTGGTTGCTAAACCGATCCTGCTGTGGTACATCGGCAGAAAATAATTAGTATAAGCACTTGGATATGATATCAGATCTTGAAGAGACAATCCATGCCCAGTAAATACCCCGGCAGAATTTTTTCTTGAAAGAAGATCAAAATTATTAATAACCAAAAAAATATTTGAAAATATCATAAAAGCCGTCGCATAAAAAAAGTGTGATTTCTTTGTAAATTTTAATTTCGAAATGTTGGCAACCAGTAAGCACTCTTCTTTTTTTTCCAAATCAATGAAGAACGTGGTCATTGTTCCAAAAAATAAAACTAAAAAATAAATAAATCCAATAGAAAAGAAAGTTTTTGATATGCCGGGATCGAAAGATCCGTAGCTATAAATATTTATTGCTTGGAAAGTTGTGCAAATTATATTTTCACCAGGAAAAGAAAATCCATTGCCAGGAATCAAAAAAGCAAACATAGGGAAAAATATAAAAGATGAAATACCGCTGTAAAACAGAAAAGCAGTAAACCAGGTATAGATTCCTAAACCAAATCTGGTATTTTTAAGCATGATGCAAATCCGTTGCCATTATTCGCCTATCTCTGGTGCATATGTTTAGAGGCTGTGGTACTGTGTCACGAGGTGTTCTTTCTGATTTAAACATGGCGCTTTCCGATCATTGTAAAGATTATGATCAACGATCCTAGAGTATTGAAAATATCCGTTAATTCTGCTTTGTATTTTTCTTCTGAATACTGATAATAACAGTCACCAAGACTATAAACAAGGTTAGCCTTATCTAAAGCATCCCCAACTCTCCAAGATCAGTTAGAAGAGATGGGTTTTGCTGTAAGGCACTACTTGCTGCATTGGTATACTGCTTTACTGTCGCCACGAAGGCACATCCATTTCGCGGTTTGTCATAAAAATCCATTACTCATATATCTCCAAAAACGTGCATTCAGAAACCGACGCTAATGATGGCGGTTTCAATTTTGAAGTGCAACACCGCTGTTTAACTGCCTGATTTGTTGTGCCATTACTTCGGCTGGTGTTCGGAATCCCAAAGATTTCCTTGGGCGATTGTTTAGCTCT
>NZ_JABBOU010000140.1 GCF_018853465.1 Acidithiobacillus montserratensis | reverse complement strand
GGGGTCAGCGAAGGCCCGGCTGCCGAAGCCGGCCTCATGCCCGGCATGATCATCCAGCAGATCAATCAGCAGACCGTCAACAATATCCGCACGCTGGCCAGCATTGTTGCAAGCCTGCCTGCCGATCAACCCATTCCCCTTCTGGTCCGTCAGGGTAAAGCCAGCATTTATGTGGTGATTACCCTGTCCAAAAAATGATCCACTGATCCATCATCGCAGCCTCCTGATGGGCGACGATGGTACGGTTCAGCTGAAGTTCACCCCGAATGCAGGGGGTGCGTATTTTGCAGACAACCACTGCGCATCGCTTTGATTGCGCAGTGGTCGGAGCAACAAGCGAGAGGCATGCGGCCATATCTGTCAAAAAAGTGGATGACACGAGAACCCATAATATACACGCGACCCATCCTTCTGTATGCACAGGATAGGGTGCCGCTACGGTGCGGATATTTGTACTCCACGAGAATTCCATATGACTGCGCTAGCGACGGCATAATTTCGGACGACTTCTGCAAAACACTCAGCAACCTAATCAATCTTACCCGAGGGAGCAGCAGCGCTGACGGCAGGAAGACGGCGATGCAAGACCCGTACAGCATGAAGGGAGGGAAGATTCTCGACGGCCCCATTGGTTGGTCCGGCGGCCTCTGCCATCAGATGGTGGATAGCCGCATGAACCAATAAAAGCGCATAGAATTCTTGCTCCACCAACTCCGGCCGCTTACTTCGCAGACCTATCCGACAACTGGTTAAGGTTCGGAATGAATCAAAACTGGATGTGATGCTCCCGCGCTGATGGTATAGGGCAGCCAATTCATGGGCCGGTGCTTCTTCGGGGTCCAGCCAACTGGTAATGAGTCGTTTAGTAGATTCAGCTGCAGGCACGCCTTTTAAGGCATATTCGATTACCCGCACGCGAATCCCTTGGCGTTGTCTTTTTCGGTCTATGGGGCTGGGATAGATCGTACTGAGATAAGATCCATCAGAAAAAACTTCTTCACGAGGGAGGTACAGCACAAGGCTCAAGCGAAACAGCAATTTCGCGCCCGTAGTCAATGCCTGCTTCCAGAAGGGGTAGCTATAAAACTGTCGATCGGCCGTTACCAGCATGCTGGCATCAGCACGCGCCATCACCGAAAAGGCCAATCTCCGCTCGTCAAGGGTGTAAGGGCCAGGCTTTGCATAACAAAGGGTGTGCGTCCCCGATTCGACCAAGGCGACAAAGCGAAGCCTGGGAAAAGCCATTCCACCATGGGAGGCTGGTGGATGACCATAATATTCCTCATTGGCCGCTTCATCGGGCATCTCCAGAGAGGACCCATCCATGGCCATGATTCGGAGACCGCGATAAAACACCCCCGGCCTCTCCCGGGGACCATGCGGCTGCACTTGACCATGATACAATGCTTTAAACGGGGCCACACCGATCCGCCGGCGCGCCTGGGAAATTGCACCTTTACTAACTGTGCGCGGCGACCAATCTTCCGATCTGAGCAGAGGTCTTAACCCCCCGATCACCAGACGCAACACCTCTGTGTAAGCATCCCGGGGATAAAGCACCTTGGTTAACACAAAATACATGAGCAGATCATGGGGTAGCCCCCGTCGCCGCAGGCTCTCCAGGCTTTGTCGGACCAGAACCTCACGGATGGCTCCGATGGGATAGCGCAGCGCGAGATAGCTTACCGTCAGGTAATCGGCCCATCGAGCACCGGCGGATAACTGTGCCTTGGTACGTGCCATTATCTCAATTCCTCCCAGCAAAAAATGGCTGTGATTCGTATTCAGAACCGGAAAGGGACTATGACCAGACTTGGTGTTCCCCGCAGGGCTTAATATGACCTAGTGGTTCCTTTCGGACCTAAAACCCTAAGGCTATGGTTTACCGAAAATACCAGTTAAACCAGCACCGCGAGTTTGGCATAACTCTGGAACCAGTCCTCCTGAATCACCGGCAAGCCCGGACCCGTAAGACGAATGCACCAGGCCGCCTCTTGCGGGTCGGTGTAAAGCAGGGCACAGACTTCGGGATAATGCCGCGACAGAATGCGGGAAATGCCCATGCTTTGGGCCATTGCGGCCGTGATGACCAAGGGGGGAAGCAACTCCACCTGTTGCCGATCCACCGTCAGCACGACAAAATCACCAGTCCAATGACCGATCTGCTGTTGCCTTTTCACCGCAGCGCCCACCCCCAGCGAAATAGCGCGCTGTTGCGCGGAAAGTCCCGCCAACAGCGGGATGATCGGTGAGTGTTCTACAGGCATGGGATATCCATATTCTCATTGCGGTTCGGGAGGCGGGCCAACGGTTGTGAGTTGGTCATGGACTTCTTGGTTTCCCCTGTCCATCGGCGGCAAATACACTCCACGATTGCAGTGTTTTCGCAGATGGTGGCTGGTTTTGAAGGTCACCACCCGCCGGGCAGCGATGTCCCGGGGTTCCCCGGTTCTGGGGTTTCGTCCGGGTCTGGCTTTTTTCTCGCGCAGGACAAACACCCCAAAACGGGGGAGTTGCACCTTATCCCCAGCAGCTAAGCCTGCACAAATTTCCGCAAAAAATATATCCACCAGTTCATGACAGGTCCTGCTGGACCAACCCAGCCTATCCAGCAGTTCATTGGCCAAGGCGCTACGGGTGACGGTCACAAGCTTTCCCTCAACAACGGAACTAAGCGCTGCTGGGCCGCCGACCCCGTTTAGCCTGTCCATGGGTTTGCAACAAGACTTCTCCGCGCTGCGCTAAGGCCTCTGCATTACCGCCCTCTGCCAAGACAGTCTCCACGGCGGCAATGACGTGGCGATAATCCCAATCGGGAGCGATGCTGCGAATCGCTTGTGCAAAGCGTCTCTCCTGTTCCAGCCGCACTTTACGCGCGTCTGGCTGGCGCATTAACCGTGCTTTGGCCGCCGCGATTTTGGCGATCGCCACTTTCTGCCGTTCCAGAATTTGTGCCTGTTTTTTCTCCAGATCGGCTAAACGCTGTTCCGGGGTACGTCGTACCCGCGTTTTGGTGATTGTCATAGGCGCCCTCTCCGTAATTCTCTATTGTCGCATTCATGCCTTGTCTGTCGGGGCTGGATCTGCTTTAGGCCGCAGAAAACCCGCTTCCCGGCGGCCAGCGATAACAAGCAAGGAACAGCCCCAAAACCCTGCTCAAAAACTTCCGTCCCTGGTTTTATCCTTGGTCAGCGATGAGGAAAAAGTCATCTGGGGTTGCCGCCGCGGGTACGAAGCTTCCCCCAATTCTCCCTCATCTGTCAGGACTGTAGCACCCCACTCCCCCATTCTCAATATTTGTGCTTGCTCATAGGCTACATGATTCTGTGCTTGTTACGGTAAATACCCCTGCCTGTGCCAGTGAATATCCCTGTGACTGTCCATTGAGGGGGCGGGGCAACGGGGGAATATGGAACATGCGCCATACCTGCCTCATCTCACACGCCAAACCACCCGAGCCCTCAGCAGAGCCCCCAACTTTTTGTTTGCGGTCATTCTTTTGTATAGTGTTCAGGCAACTGGAAATAAGGAGAGGCCTCATCATGAAAAACAACCGGGATGTTTTAAGGAGGAGAAAAGATCGCCCAGTATAGTGACGCCGACCTGCGCGAACTGCTCTACCGTGCCCGAAAAAAGGAGGCCGGCGCCTTGGCCACCTTGGAGCAGCAGGCGCATGCGGGACATATCCGGGCCCAGCGTTATTTGGGTTTGTACTGGTTTCGCACGAATGAGCCTGAACGAGCCATTCCCTATTGGCAGGCCGCTTTCCCCCATGGTTGCCATTGGTCACGCTATTACTATGGCAAAGCCCTTTATAGCGGCCGCGGTATCCCCCAGCATCGCTTTTGGGCGCTGCGGCAGTGGCGCATCCTCAGTGGTCGGGCACACAGAGTAGCCCGCCTGGCCCGGCATGCCCTGCATCGATTAGATACCCCGTATAATGATTAATGGCTGGGGAGATGTGGCTTCTCCTGCATAAAGAATTTTTGGCAGATCGCACAATAGCCGATGTTTTCAAAGCGATCGGGATAACGCATTTGGATGAGCGCACGCACCATATCAGCAACGACTTGATCCCGGCTGAAAAACAGACTTTCCACCCGTTCAATGGGAAGGCTATTGGCTTTGGCCACGACCGCAAAGGCCTCTCGGACAATGGGATCGCCAATCCCTTGCAGCCGCAAATGTTCCTGGATGTTTTCCGGGCTATGCAAGTGATTGTCTGGCGTAATCGAGGACATATCAGAAACCTATATGGCATCACCGAAAAACGCAAGAGGGTTCTGGAGGGGTTTCTGTAGGCCACTCTACCCCAGTAGGGAGTGCGCTTTATGGCGGTCCAAAACCAAAAAAAACCGCAACAAGAAGACTTGGGGATATATTTTAGAAACAACTCATATTACTTCATCTTAAGGATTATACGCTGGTATTCTTCGATACCGGCACCCCTATAGCAATGCCGACAACTCAACAATAGAACCCAAAGAAATCAGGCCGCGTAAAACTCTGGGGCATGCATCAGCACGATATCCGCCAATAGGGGCGGTTTGAAACCTGGAGATTTCTCCGCCGCTGACGGGGATATTTGGAGGATGAACTGGCAACTACGCTATATTCACCAGAAACACCGAAGTGCCGCCATTTCCCCCTGGAAATGACGCTGCGCATCTGGAATATCCCGCACGAGCTGAAAATCCGCAAAATCAAAACCGGGGGTAACATCACACACCATCAGGGAATATGGGGCAAGGCTTCGGGCACACTGCCACACCCTCCCAGGGACTACCGCCCGTCGTAACTGCCCCGCTTCGCTGTCATCACCCAATACCTGCTGCTGCACCTGCTGGGTAACCGGGCAATACGTCACCAGTTCCAGTGGCCCACCCGCATAAAAATGCCAGATTTCCGTGGAGGGAATCACATGCCAGCAGGACTGCTGCTTGTGTTCCAGCAAATAATAAATGCTGGTGCGTGTGGGCCGCATCCCTTGAGGCGTGGATATCTGGCTATCTGCGCAAAAAAGTCGACGATACCAACCCCCTTCGGGATGTGCGGTCAGGTTCAGGTGCTGAATAATCGACTGAGATTGAGCGGTCATGGACGTATTGCTCCGTGCAGGTGGGTACCCATATATACCATGGAGCCAAGCTGCATACATGGTGCCTATATTGGAGATTCTGACCACCAGTGGGCGGTTGAAAACCGAAAAAACCGGAAAATAGGGCTTTCTTGTTTCCCCACAGAGGCCAAAGGTCCCGGTATGCTATTACCTACTGAATAGGAGAGGCAGATGCACCGTGCCATACACCATCCGTTGATAATTATTGAGCGAGGGCTGGTTATTCGCTTAGGCCGCTGTCAGTGCTTGCCCGTCCGGAGCTTGCCAGCATCGCCACATCCGGTGCCAGGCGGGGATCAATTTGATCCCAGAGTCGGTAGTGACCGGATATTCACCCGGCCCGGGCAGCCCTCCTCCTACCCTACCCTTTCCTTCTATCGGTCATCTTGTTTCACCCCTTCATGAGGTCATCAATATGTCATCAAAACCCCGTCGTAAAACGGTCGAAACACCCAAAGTCGGCCGTCCGCGTGTACATGCCTCTGACCGCGAGCGCTGGCGGGCCGCGCAACAGGCTCGCCGCAAACGGTTGAAACAGAAAAACCAGCGACACCAGGGATTGTTTTCCTCGCTTTCCCAAGAGTGGTATACCCCTCCTGAGATTTATAGGCCGATATTATCGGCGCTACAGCGTGAGGATTTTGATTGTGACCCGGCCAGTCCGCATCTGGACGGCCCGATTCCCGCGCAGGTTCGCTTCACCGCTACAGAAAATGGCCTCTTACAGCCGTGGCATGGCGTCGTGTGGTTGAACCCACCCTATGGGCGAGCGATCCGTCTGTGGGTGCAAAAAGCCCTGCAGGAAGTCCAACAAGGACGCGCGGATTGCATTATTCTGCTAGTGCCAGTGCGCAGTGACACGCAATGGTGGTGGGCGCTGATGGAGGCGGGGGCAGAGGTAGCATACCTACGGGGAAGAATCCGGTTTCTGCAGGCCAACGGGGAAAGAGCGGCGGCCAGCCCCTTCCCTTCGGCCATCGTTACGTTGCGACTGAGGCCCTGACGTTTGCGGAATGCACCGTTCATGGCTCTGCTACGGGGTATGGGCCTACAGGTGGTCGAAATCTACCGGCTTTCGGGGGACCACACTTCGCTGTGTCCGCAGGGCCTGCATGCGCTCCTGGCGCTGTGCGGGGGCTGGCGCTTCCCAGAGATAGACATATTCAGCGAGTTCGGCTTCCGGAATTTCCTGCTGTAAAAACGCCCGAATCTCCGGGTCCATCCATTGTGCCAGGGCTTTGGTCAAGGTCCACATCGGCTCCATGCGGTCCCGCCAAATCGGTTTGGCGAGCTGCGCCACCAGGATGGGGCTTTCTGTTTCATCCCAGAGGGGAAGACCTCCCGGGATGGGTTTCCAGGGCAGAATGTCGAGGAACGCGGGGGAGGCCACCGCCCAATCCAGGAGAGTGGATTGCCAGGGTTGATGATGGTAGGCGTTCCACACCCAATGACCTAAATGCTGCTGTACGGCCGCTTCAATATCGGTTTCCGTCATGCGGCAATACAGAAACGCCCGGGATGGGTTGACGCGCAAGAACAAGACCTGGTCCGCTTCCCGGGGAATAAAACCCAGAAAGGTGGCCGGGTCTGCTGTGGTACAATAACAGCATCCCCAACTCGGGGCGCTGCGCCATTGCACAAAATGCGCCTGTCGAAAGTTCTCGTAATGGAGTGGTTGATAATCGGGGGAAAACGGTACTTCGGAGGGTATTTCGTTGGGCTGCATGGGTGGTCCTCATAGCGTCTGTGCGAAACTGCACCCTTTCAGATTACCATGCCTTTTTAGGCGCTCCTGAAAAAATCAGGGCAGGATGATGGATCATGCGGGATAGGATGGCGCTCATGGACTCAGGGCCATCATGGGACAGTCCCTGCCTTTGCCTGGAAGATGCCAGACAGCATCCGGGGTTGCGTAGAGGCAGGGATACGCAACAGGAAAGTTCGGGTGTCGGTTTTTGGGCTGATGCCAGTCGGGGCAACAGCGGCAACTAGCAAGGACCGAGCAGTTAACGGACAAAAAAACCATACTCGGCAATAGAGTTTCATCCTGAGCTTTCAGTCCTGAAGTCAGTGGGCCTCTGTCAATGATAGACGGTCCCGTTTCAAGCGGCCAAGCTTGTGCCGGTGCATCTGACCTTGATAAAGCATTCCGCCATGCACGTTCTGAAACTATCAATTACGGGTAAAGACTGGAAGCGGTCTTTGGATTGGGCTAGGCTTACAAAGCTAGATTTGCTCACTCCAGAAGGAGACTAAGCCATGAATCAAACGAATGAAGCGTTCAGGCTCGGTGTAATTCTTGGGTAAATACGAAAAAACCCAGACCGCCGTTCTCAGCGGTCGGAGCGATGCCAACATAGCCTTTGCTGACCTGTTGTCCTTGTTAGATAGGCTTGGATTCACACTTCGCGTGAATGGAGACCATCATATCCTTACCAAAGAAGGGGTGGCGGAGATCATCAATCTCCAACCCATAGGACGCATGGCAAAGCCCTACCAAGTGAAGCAAGCGCGCGGCATACTCACCAAGTACCGCCTGGGGGTTAATAACGATGAGTAAGTATGAGTTGGTCATTTATTGGAGTAACGAGGACAACGCTTTTATCGTGGAAGTTCCTGAACTCCCAGGCTGCATGGCCGATGGCGCCACTTATCAAGAGGCGGTAGCCAATGCAGAACGGGTGATTGGTGAATGGGTCGAGACGGCAATGAATCTGGGGCGCTCCATACCAGAGCCACGCGGTCGGTTGCTCTATGCATGATGCTGCATTACTGCTGTTGCGCCCTGATGGGCGACAGTAGACTGGAAGCAGTCATTCACCTTTATAACGAAATTCAAGATGAGCAGGAATCCAAGGGAAACGGCGTCCCAAATAGACCATCTTGGCTGTACCACTTTCGCCCACATAACCTGCATGATCAGCTTGCTGGAGCATACCGTTAGTTCTAATCTACTTTGTTGCCAGCATAACGGGGCCAAACTGTGATGAAATCAAGCTGGCCGCTCTCACCTCCCTGATGATTCCGTAGACCGGCACAACGGCGACAAGATAAGCCGCACTAAATCATGGAGATGATGTGGATCAACGAACTAACGTAGCCAAATGACTACAGCATAGATGATCCGAGCAGGGGTTTTTTACTAGCTGAAAGTCCTTTAAATAGTCAGAAGCCTTGCCAAGAATGTTTTTTGCCGTTGCTATTTGGCGTTGGATTTCCTATGGGGCATCGGGCAACGTGCCCTGAGTGGAGGTGCCATTGGCGCTGCTGGCGGTGCGGTTCTCGGTGCTGTCGTTGGCGGCAATCCGGCAGTAGGGGCGGCTGCTGGTGGTGCGGCGGGGGCGGCGACCGGTGCTTTAATGCACTGACAACCATCCTTCAATGATGTAGAACACGCCCCATTTCAGCAACAAATGGGGCGTGTCGTTGCCCAGCCTGTACACAAAAAAATGATTGGCTTTTAGCTGTCGAACCCTCTTGCGGAACAGTTCATGGAGGGGGTGGTGGTGGCGGCGGACCGGGTTGCTGGTAATAACCACCGGGACTCGCTGGCCCTCCCGGTGGTGGCGGTGGCGGCGGTAGCGGTGCAGGTTGCGCATAGTAACCACCAGGTCCTGGCGGTGGGCCAGGAGGGTAGGCATAACATCCTGCCAACGCCGCCAAAGCACCCAAGGAAACGATATGTAAAGCAAGATGCCACACTTTACGGGTCGTCAGATACTGAGTTTTATGCAACATGTGATTCTCCTGTAGGAGGGGGCAGTTTTTTCTTTATCCCTCGAATAAGTAACTCATGGGTATTGATATAGAAAGTGTTCATACCTCCTTTCCGCTTTGCGGTCACGTTTTTCCGATTTGTGCAGTGCTTTCCAGTAACGATGATCAGCTTTGCTTTCCTGTTTGAGCAGTCGCCGCTGATATTTTTCTGCACTTTGGTATGACTTTTTGCTGTACGAATAAGGCATTGCCGCAAACCTGGAATAGGCGGGGTAAGTGGCGCGTGGCTCATAGGCGGATTGATTAATATTGAATGCTATTCCTGGCATCCACAAGCTTCCCGTCAAAGAATCTGCGCGAACTGATGTCGGGATAATGAATACCCCAGCAAGCACCAATGTGGCGGCAACGCGCAGAGTTGCAGGGAGTCTGATTCCAGGAATTTTGATGGGGTTCAGTAGCATGCTTTTTCGCCTTTCTGAGAACGGACTAAATAGTTTAGCAATAAGCATTCCATGATAGGAAACCGTCTTGAGGTAGAAATGACACTCGTGGTAGTTCCCGGTTTCCATGAAATTACAATGAGTTAGATTTACCATGTCGGAATTTGATAAAGACGGTGTCGCGGTGGGCTGTCGTTAAAGAACAACGGCTAAGCTCAGGGGCTGACTCAGTAGCACTGAGGTCCGTAAGCCTCGCAAAGCTTTTTCATGAATCGGACGGTCCATGCCGCTGATTTCAGGAAGAAACTCAACCAGCCGGAACCTTTGGCATAAATACTGCTGTCCAAGTTTCAGGCTCGTCAGTGAGATCTTCCTGCTTTCTGACATAAGCCGAATGTCGGTCTGATGGCTACGATATGACTTGTAAGTCATATTACCAAAATCAGTCTTTTTTTGGGCTAAACAAACAACAGGAGTGTTCAGATGATTCAGAAAAAACTATGGTTAACCGCATTGACGTTCGCAATCGCTTTACCGATAGGTGCCGAAGCATCCGTATATGGCGTCATGAATCAAGTCGGTATTTCCGGCAATGTGCAAGGAGCCACCAACCAGTATGGGAACACCACCGGCGGATTGGGTCTGCGTGCCAGCCTCTACAGTGGTGGATTGTTCGGTACAGCCAAATATCGTCACGAGTTCGGAGCTACCTATCAGGGGTACACCGGGGGCAATATCAATACGGTTGGACTCAAACTTGGCTATCTCTTCAATGCCAGCAACCTTCTGGCCGTCGGACCCTATGTGGGGTACGAGTATAACCGTTTTGCACAGTCCAACAGCTACTATGACTATCACTCCTCGCTGAGCACCAATGGCCTGGGTGGTGGTCTGTATGCTGCGGCCGCATTACCCGGTGTCAACTTGACGGGATACATTGGTTATCTCGGTGGCATCTCTGAAACACAACACGTCTCTGGGCTTGCACCAACCACATTCAACAGGACATCGGACCTGCTGCAAATGGGAGTAAACGCATATTATCCATTGATGGCGAATGTATCTCTCTATGTGGGGTTGCATGATGATGATTTTACGCAGCGAGGAGCACCCAATATACTCCGGGGTGATGTGGGCTTAGGAATGCAGTTCTAATTATCTTATGGCTGAGGGTATCCAATCCTGCCGAGAACACACACCTTGAGTGGTATGATGTAGTAATGTGCCTAAAAAACACCGCAATCAGCAGAGTCAAAAGGCAAATGCACGATTCGGTAACAGGCCAGTAATGCAGGAGGTTTAAAATGTCTCGTCGATCCCTTTTACTCCGTATCCCCGTTGCACTCGCCGGCGCTGGTTTATTTTCTTGTTTTGTACCGGCTTCGGCCTCTCCTTTTGATATCAGCGTATTGTTGGGGGATATAGGCATCAATCTTGGCAATACCGGGTGGCCACAGCAGTATGCATATTTGCAACCTCCCGTTGCTTATACCAGTTATTACAGTCAACCGCTCTATGCGCAGTACCTGATGTGGTACTACTACCCGCAGTATTATTATCAATACTATCCAGCGCCTCCGCCTCCGCCACCGGCGGGAGCACCGCCGCCACCACCACCACCACCCGGTGCACTGCCGCCACCACCGCCCGGCACTTATTTTA
>NZ_JABBOU010000014.1 GCF_018853465.1 Acidithiobacillus montserratensis | reverse complement strand
CCACCCCCGCCAGCGCCAGATGCCCGCTCTGGTAGGCTTTCCGCAAGCCCTGAATATGAATGGCGGGAATGTCAGTCATGAGAGATATGCAGCATATCCTGCAAGCGATAAAGGCCGACAAGTTCCCGCAAGGGCTGGGGCATTCCGATAATTTGCAGGGTTACCTTCCGACTTTCCTGAATCTGGGTCCATTCCATGAGTAATGCCAGGGTCGCACTATCTCCCGCCTCCAGCTCATCCAGGGCAATGGCCGCACAGCTTTGGCCATCGCGTTTCCAGTCAAAGCGCTTGAGCAGTCCATCGAGGTGGGCGACCCGCCAGTCCCCCGAAAGGTACAGGCGATTCTGTCCCTGGATCTCCCGCTGCTGCCAGCTTCCCGCCTCACTCAACGGGATGATTTCCCGCTTTTTTCTTCCGTAGCATCTTTTGCCTTCATTTGTTGGAGCAAAGCAGGAATGCCACGGCTGGAAGCCACCTGGCCGAAACTCTGACGATAATTGAGCACCATACTCACTCCGTCAATATAAGTATTGTAGATCCGCCAATGTTGATCGGTGTAGAGCAAAGCGTAGATGACGGGAATATCGGGGCCCCCTTCGGCTTGGCGAATGACCATGTTGACCTGGGCGACCGGCGGATTCTGGGATACCTGCTGACTGCCGGTAATTCTCACTGTCTGGCCATTATAATGATTCAGGGCATTGCTGTAGGTACGCACCAATAGATCTTTAAACAGTACCACAAACTCTTTCTGCTGAGCGGGATTCATCTGCCGCCAGTACTGGGCCATGACGTACTGAGACATGGTCGTAAAGTCCATGTGCGGCAAAACAATATCCGCGACCTGTTTTTTGACAGCCGGAGTGATGGCTTTACCTTTGTTGGTCCGCAAGACCTTCAGGACATTATCGGTGAGATCATGCACCACGGTGACTGCCCCCTGGGCATTGGGGGCTTCCGCCGCACTGGCGGGCAAAGCCCAGGCAAACAACATCCAGAACAGCGCTATCCAGGTAATTTGACGCATCCAAATTCTCCTTATTGATTTCCTGAAGCCTTACTACTTCCCTCAGCCTTGCTGAAGACCATCTGGCCAATCATCTGATCGATATTCACCGCCCCCTGGGTCATGGTGATGGTCCCGCCGGGCTTGAGATTCTGGGGCATGCCACCGGGCTGGATGGCGACGTACTGCTCCCCCAGCAACCCCTGAGTATAAATGGAAGCCCCTGTATCAATCGGCAACTTGATGGCGGGCTCGATGCGCATGGTGACCTTGGCCATATAGGTTTTCGGATTCATGCCAATATGGGTGACTTCACCAATGGTGACCCCCCCCAGCTTGACCGGGCTGCGGGTTTTCAGACTGCCCACATTGTTGAAATCCGCGTGCAGCACATAGCCGTTATCATAGGCAAAACCCGAAAGGTTCCCCACCCGCAAGGCCAGCACCACCAGGGCCGCAATACCCAACAGCACAAATATGCCGACCCACCAATCTATCGCCCGCGTTTCCATAGACTTCCTGCCTTCAGCTGAATAGCAATGCTGTAAGAATAAAATCAAGCCCCAGAACCGTCAGCGAGGCGGTAACCACGCTGAGTGTCGTGGCATTCCCAACGCCCTCTGCCGTAGGCCGCGCCGTGTAGCCCTTCCAGGCCGCAATCCAGGTCACCACCACGCCGAAACACAGGGCCTTGAACAAACCGGTCAGAATATCTCCGGAAAAGGTCACATTGGACTGCATTTGTGCCCAGAAAGTGCCGCCATCCACCCCCAGAACTGGCACAGAAATCAGATATCCCCCAAAAATCCCGACCAGATCAAAAATCGCACAGAGGATAGGCACTGCAATAATCCCCGCCCACAACCGGGGGGCCACGACCCAGGCCAGGGGGTTGACGGCCATCATTTCCATGGCACTCAACTGTTCCGTCGCTTTCATGGAACTGATTTCCGCCGTCAGCGCAGAGCCCGCTCGCCCGGCAAAGAGCAATGCGGTCAACACCGGTCCCAGCTCGCGCAGCAGGGACAGAGCCACCAGGGTCCCCAAAGCGGAAGTGGCCCCGAAGCGCACCAGCGCGTAATACCCCTGAAAGCCCAGGACCATTCCCGTAAAAAACGCCGCAACGACCATGAGAATAAGCGAGCGGACACCAAATCCGTAAATCTGCCGGAACAATTGCTGAACACTGAAATGCCGATTGAATATACTCAGGAGACTCGACAGCAGAAAACGGCTGGCCGCTCCCAGGCCGGGCACCGTCTGCAGCGTCCGCCGCCCCATTTGCGGGATGAAATCGAGAAAAGCCATCGCTTAGAACCTCTCGCCGGGAGAGCAGTTATCGCGCAGGGCTGCCGCATAATCCTGTTGGGTTGGATAATGGAAAGGTACCGGCCCGTCAGGTTGCCCTCCCAGAAACTGCCGGGCCAGGGCAGAGTCACTGTTGCGCAATACATCCGGACTGCCCTCGGCAATGATTTTCCCGCCCGCCAGAATAAAACCGTAGTCAGCAATGGAGAAGGTTTCTTCCACGTCGTGGCTGACCAGCACGCTGGTCGCCCCCAGGGCCGCATTCAGGCGTTTGATAAGCGCGGCAATGATGCCGACGCTGATGGGATCAAGGCCGGTAAAGGGTTCGTCATAAAATATCAACATCGGATCCATCACCACCGCCCGGGCCAGGGCGATCCGCCGCCCCATGCCCCCGGAAAGCTCTGCTGGAAAAAGACCCGCCGCGCCCCGCAAACCTACGGCCTCCAGCTTCATCATGACCAGTTTACGCAATACCGATTCGGGCAGACGAAAATGGCGACGCAACGGAAAAGCCACGTTTTCAAAGGCGCTCAAATCGCTAAACAGGGCGCTGTGCTGAAATAGCATGCCCATCTGGCGACGCAAGCCGTAAATGGCCTCCTCACTGAGTGTTTGCAGATCCTGCCCGGCAATACGGATTTGCCCGGACTGCGGGCGCAGGGTACCGGCCATGAGATTGAGCATAGTGGTCTTGCCACCGCCACTGGCCCCCATCAGGGCGACGATGGCACCGCGCGGAATACGCATGTTCACCCCGGCCAGCACCGGGTGCGGGCCACGGGTAAAAACCACATTTTCCAGTTCTACAAGGGCCTCAGCAGCCATGCACATCCTTGTTTCATCTTTCGTCAGGGACCAGAGTATAAACCGAACGGTCAAGCGGGTACCAGAACGAACGCCGGAGCAGCCATTCAGCTGGCAACGCCCCGTCCTGAAAATTTTTCTGAAAAACCCTTGCATCCCATGCGCATAGGTGTATAGTTCGCTTCCTGTTTCCACGGCACCGAAAGCAGTTACTAAGGGGGTCAGTCCTTAAGAGATTTGGAGCACGGCATGGCCACGTTCCAGCAAGGTAGGGCATAAAACCAAGTACTGTCTGGGGGTGCACGGGAGCTACTTCTTAACCTTTTTAACTTTGGTAAGGGGGGCACCTATGCGCTCGTTAGGACATCAAATCGTTGCAGATTTCTATCACTGTGACGGCAGTACCTTGTCTGATGTAGATTTTGTCACCGATGCCATGCTGGAGGCCGCCCGGCGCGCCAACTGCACCATTGTGACGCAAACCTTTCACCACTTTTCTCCTTACGGGGTCAGTGGTGCCGTTATCGTTGCAGAATCCCACCTGGCCATTCATACCTGGCCTGAGTACGGTTACGCAGCGGTGGATGTGTTTACCTGTGGCGACATCATTCAGCCCGAAGATGCCTTGAACTATCTCAAGGAAGCTTTTGGCGCCGGCCAGGTCTCCACCATGGAGATGAAGCGTGGTCAGGTGGACATGATGGGCATTCCGGCCCACGAGCTGCGCGTCAAGCCTGTTCTCTGCGCCTGATAGCCAGTGTTGCTTCAGCGGGCGGATCCTGAGTTCGGGGTCCGCCTTTTCTTTTGTCTCATTCTTCCGCAAAATCCCTGCGGGCACCTACCATTCCGGCCACAATGAGAGGCAATCATGAGCACAGAACTATGGTATACCGAACGTTATGAAGAACATGGCGCAAGCCTGAGTCTGAAAGTCCGCGAAGTGCTGCACCGCGAACAAAGCCCTTACCAGACCATCGAAATTTTTGAAACCGAACATTTCGGCACACTCATGACCCTGGACGGTCTGGTCATGGTCACTGACCGGGACAACTATCTGTATCATGAAATGATGAGTCATCCCGCCCTGTTTATTCACCCGGCTCCCAAACGGGTGCTGATCATCGGTGGCGGCGATTGCGGTACCCTCCGGGAAGTGTTGCGCCACCCGGAGGTGGAAGAAGCCACCCAGGTCGAGCTGGATGAAAGAGTAACCCGGGTTGCCGAGCGCTTTTTTCCGGAACTCTGTGAGAAAAATCATGACCCCCGCGCGCATTTTCACTTTACGGACGGCATTGCCTGGATCCAGGAGGCCGACGCCGGCCGTTATGATGTCATCATTGTCGACTCTACTGATCCGGTAGGACCTGCTGCCGGTTTATTCGCCACGGAATTTTATGCGGCCTGTCATCACGCCCTGGCTGAAAAAGGTGTGCTGGTCGCCCAGTCCGAATCTCCATTACTCCACGCCGAGCTGATCCGTCAATGCCAAAGCCGCATGCACGAAGCCGGCTTTGATGCGGTGAACAGCGTGTATTTTCCCCAGTTTTGTTACCCCTCAGGGTGGTGGAGCGGAACGCTGGGACGCAAAGGCCTCAGCATGGAATCTTTCCGCGCCGATGATGCCAAGGCTTTTAGTGGTACGCGCTACTATCATGCCGCCATGCAGCAGGCGGCACAGGTAGCCCCGGCTTTTCTTCTCGGCTAAACCTGCGCAGCTTTGCACAGCCTTATCTGGAAGACTGCCCCGGCCCAATACGGGTAAAACGCGGGCAGTAATTCCAGAGGTGCAAGGCGGGCGTATCATGCTCCCAACCCAGACGGGAAATGCTCCCGGGGTCCAGGTGCAGGTGATCACCGAATTTCAGATCCAAACCCAGCCAGCGCGCTGCCAGAGCACGCAGGATATGGCCGTGGGCAAAGCACAGCACATGCTTGTGCCCTTTCTCATCCCACTCCCGGAGCAGCCGATCACAGCGCTGCGCCACTTCGTCAGGACTTTCTCCTTCCGGTCCCCCACAGCGAAAAATACTCCACTCCGGATTTTCCTGATGGATTTCCGGGGTTGTCTTGCCTTCATAGCGGCCATAACGCCATTCCATAAGATCATGATGCAGTTCGGGATGGGCAAAACCGGCAAGAATGGCGGTATGCTGGGCGCGAATCAGGGGACTGGAGTAGATGCCATCAAAATGCCCCTGATTCACAAATAATGACCACAGCGCTTCAGCATCCGCACGCCCTTCGGAAGTCAGTCCCACATCAGTGACTGAGGTATGCTTTCCCTTATCAGCCCACTCGGTCATACCATGACGAACCAGGGTAATGGATTCAATGTGCATGATGCTTCTCCTGTTTTAACCAGACACTCCTCAAACTATAGCTACTCCCGCGCAACAACGGGGCTTGCGTGAACGGTTCCAGGTCGTTATGGTTCAATCAGTTTATCTAATTTATCTGATCAAGGAGCGCAAGATGAACAAGACAGCAATGGATCTCGTCAAGGAAGCCAAAGCGGAAATACGTGAAATGGACTTGCGGCAGGCACATGACAAACACCAGACCGAAGCCGTGGTGATCATAGATGTGCGTGAAGCTCACGAGTTTTCTGCTGGTCACATTCCCGGAGCACATCATATATCCCGGGGCATGCTTGAATTCAAGGCAGACTCCCACCCTGCCCTCAAAGACAAAGATCGGGAGATTCTGGTTTACTGCAAGACCGGAGGACGCGCCGCACTGGCTGCGCATCAGTTGAAAAAAATGGGCTATACCAACGTGCATTCCATCTCAGGGGGTATGGATGCCTGGAATGACGCCGATCATCCTGTACACAAACCCTGACACAGAATATCTGTTGAAGCGATGACCACCATTTTTAAGGTCTAGCCTTAATGAACAAGCATGCACTCCGTGCGCTTATTCTAAGTATTTTTCTGAGCGGTCTGGCTCTACTGCTCACTGGCTGCCTGCCGTTGATGGCCGCCAGTGCTGCAGGTACGGTGGTCTATTACAATATGCCGCAACATCATTCCTAGATCTCCACTACTTTTATCCTCGCTGAAGCTCTCCCGTTATATCTTTTTCGTAGCACATTGAACTTTATCCGCTGGATCAAGACCTAAACCAGATAATGCCTTCACTACCCACCAAGGAGTCCTGCATGGTCAAGCGTTTTGCCGTAGATAGTGATATTACCCCGGCTTATGGATCCCGCACCATGGATCACGCTATCCCCAAGTATCGTCTTCCCGACGGAGAAATGTCTGCGCAAACGGCTTATCAGTTGATTCACGATGAACTGATGCTGGATGGTAATGCTCGACTCAATCTGGCCACTTTTGTCACCACCTGGATGGAGCCTGAAGCGGAAAAGCTCATGGCCGAAACCTTTGACAAGAACATGATCGACAAGGATGAATATCCTCAGACGGCAGAAATCGAAACTCGTTGTGTGAACATGTTATCCCGCCTTTTCAATGCCAAACCCGAAGAAAATCCGGTAGGGGTCTCAGCCATTGGCTCCAGTGAGGCGGTCATGCTCGCAGGTATGGCCATGAAATGGCGATGGCGCAAAGGTCGCCAAGATAAAGGGCTTAGTACGGACAAACCCAATCTGGTCATGGGTCGTAATGTACAAGTCGTCTGGGAAAAATTTTGCCGTTACTGGGAGGTAGAACCGCGCTACATTCCCATGAAAAATGATCGATACACGCTTACTCCCGATGAGGTTCTTTCCGCTCTGGACGAAAACAGCATAGGGGTTGTCGCAGTACTGGGGACGACTTTTACCGGAGAGTTTGACCCTGTTGAAGAAATTCACGACGCTGTAGTTGTCTACAATCGACAAAATGGGCTGCAAATTCCCATTCATGTGGACGCGGCCAGTGGTGGTTTTGTCGCCCCGTTCCTTCAGCCTGATTTAGCTTGGGATTTTCGTCTAACTAATGTTGTATCCATCAACACATCCGGACACAAATACGGGCTGGTCTATCCCGGGGTGGGTTGGGCGCTCTGGCGGAGTGAGGCTTTTCTACCCGAAGAATTAGTGTTTCATGTGAATTATCTGGGTGGGGATATGCCTACTTTTACCCTCAACTTTTCTCGCCCAGGCAATCAGATTGTCGGTCAGTATTACAATTTTCTCCGCCTTGGCCGGGAAGGCTATACCCGGATCATGAGCAATTTGCGTGACATTGCCAGCTGGCTTGCCGGTGAAATCGCCCGGATTGGACCACTGAGTCTTCTGAGCGACGGAACAGCCATTCCGGTATTTGCCCTTCGCCTAAGCGACTCCAAGCCCTACAGTGTATTTGACATATCTGAGCGGCTGCGCATTCGCGGCTGGCAGATCCCTGCCTATACCTTGCCCGAAGATGCAGAAAAAGTGGCTGTTTTACGGCTTGTCATTCGTGAAGGATTTTCGCGAGACATGGCAGAACTGCTTTTACACGATATCAAAAACACCATTGCAGAGCTGGAAGCCTTACCGCCCACGATCAAAAAACCAGACGATCAGCACTTTCATCACAACTGAAACGGTCTGTTCACTCTTCGCCTTCCTCCTCATCGGCCGTGCCATTTTCCTTGAAGGCGGAAGGATCCAGATGATAACGCCGGAGCAGGCGGTAGAATTCCGTGCGATTGCGTTGGGCCAGTTGTGCTGCCTGACTCACATTTCCCCGGGTCATACGCATGATCTGGATCAGATAATTCATTTCAAAACGGCCCTTGGCATCAGCCAGGGGCATCACCTCACCTTCCTTGTCGCGCAAGGCGTGGCGGATGAGCGGGGCGCCGATACGCGGCGTGGTTGACAACACTACTGCCTGCTCGATCACATTGGCCAACTGCCGGACATTTCCCGGCCAGGGCGCAGCCACCAGTAACTCCATGGCCTCCGGGGCAATCCCGCGCACATCCTTGCGGTTTTTGGCAGCCGTGTCCCGCAGAAAAAACTCTGCCAGCAGCGGAATATCTTCGGGACGTTCAGCCAGCGCGGGCAACTCCAGGGTCACCACACAGAGACGATAGTATAAGTCGTCGCGGAAACGCCGTTCGGCCATTTCCTTTTCCAGGTCGCGATGGCTGGCTGAGATGATGCGGACATCCACGGCGATGCTTTCCGTCGAGCCCACCGGGCGGATAACGCGCTCCTGCAAGGCCCGTAACAACTTGACCTGAAGAGAAAGGGGCATATCGCCAATTTCGTCCAGAAACAGGGTGCCTTTTTCAGCGGCCTGAAATAAACCTTGATGATTGTTGGCCGCCCCGGTAAAGGCGCCTTTTTTATGGCCAAACAGTTCGGATTCCAGCAACTGCTCGGGAAAAGCCGCACAGTTCAGGGCGATAAAGGAATGCGCACGGCGCGGGCTGGCCTGATGAATGGCCTGGGCCAACAACTCCTTGCCGGTACCACTGGCCCCATGGACAAAAACGCTGGCATCAGAGGCTGCCACCAATCGCGCCTGATCGAGAACCGCCTGCATTTTCGGGCTGCGGGTAAGAATTCTGTCCCAGCTGGAATCCTTGCCTTTTTTTCCCGCAGCAGGGGCAACCGCCGCCGTGAGACTGAAAGCCCGCTCCACCTGAGCCATCAGGTCTTTTCCATCAAAAGGCTTGGTCAAAAAGGCAAAAACTCCCTGATCTGCGGCCAGCAGAGCATCGGGAATAGAACCGTGAGCCGTCAGAATGATGACTGGCAGGGTTGGATAATCCCGGCGGATGGCATCCAGCAAAGCCATGCCGTCCATCTGACCCATTTTCAGATCGGTAATCACCAGCCCCGGATGTTCCATGGCCAGCACGGACAGGGCCTCATTGCCATTGGCGGCGGTACTGATGCTGTAGCCTGCAGATTTCATCCGCAGCGACAACAAACGCAGCAAATCTGCATCATCGTCAACCAGGAGAATTTTACCTTTATCGGTCATGGGTTATTGTCCCTGGGGGAAACGGGCATTTTTCTCGATTTGTACCAGCTCATTGAGTTTGCGGCGCAATTCGGCCTCATGTTGCTGGGACTGCTGAAGCCGGTTCTGCAAATCATTCACCTTGTTTTCCAGCTTCTGGTAGCCGGGATCGCCTGCCCGGGCATCGGCCAACTGTTTGCCCAACACAGCAGCCTCGGCTTTTTCGGAAATGCAGGGGGCAGTAACCGGAGTCACTTTTTCCAGTTCCGCAATTTGTGCCTTGAGGGTGGCCAGCTCAGCGGTTTTGATGATCTGTTCTCCTGGTTTCAACAATACTGCATTAGACGGCAGCGGAGTCGGTGTGCTGGCGCATCCCGCCAGTATCAGGGGTATGGACCACATGGGAAGCATCCAAGCCCGCCAGCGGAAGGCGCAGCCGGAACCAGGCGCCTGGTGTTTTTTTATCCTGCAATTCAAGACTTCCCCCGTAACTCAGCACATATTCCCTGGCAATGGCCAACCCCAAGCCGCTACCTTCTATTTTCCCGGAGTCTGAAGCTTCTCCGCGATACAAAATATCAAAAATCTTTTCGCGTTCACTCGGGTCCACCCCGGGCCCTTCATCCTGAACGTCGAGCAGGGCATCTTCGCCCTGCACTTGCAAATCCACCCGTATGGTAGCGTTTTGAGGCGAGAATTTCACGGCATTTGACAATAAATTGTCACAAATAGTGCGGAGCCTATCCGCATGCCCCCGAATCTGCACGGCTTCAAGATGTGCCTGCAGGTGCAGGGATTTGCTGCGCAGGCTCGGTTTGTAACTCATTAACAGATCCTCCAGCACCCGTGTCAGGGAAAGTTCCTGCACCATTCCAGCACCGACCGGCCCTTCGGCAAGACTGAAACGCAGCAGGTCTTCAATGAGGCGCTGCAGGCGCAAACTGTTGTCGCCGACAATATGGACAATTTCCTGCTGCTCTGCGCTCAGGTTCTGGCCCAGATCATCCTGCAACAGTTCCGAGCCCTCGCGAATGGCAGTAAGGGGCGTTTTCAACTCATGGGAAAGCTGCCGCAGGAAATGCAATTTTGCCTCTTCCAGGGCATTCAGACGATTACGCAGCCATTCCAGTCGATCCCCCAGGCTGGCAATGTCCCGTGGTCCCTTGACAGCAATGGGGGTTTCCAGATCGCCGTCGCCCAGTCCGGAAACTGCCTGATCCAGCCGTCGGACCGGACGGGTAATCAGAATGATGAACACAATGGCCACCGCCACCGACAACGGCAAAACCAGCAGGACCTCAATGATGGTCAGATGCTTAATGGCCAGAGCCCGGGTACCGAGTTTCCCCACCTCGGTACTGATCCCTTCATTGACATCGCTCTGCAGGCGCTGCGCCTCCCCGCTGGCCCGGCTGAAATCACTTTCCAGGGCAGTCCGGTTTCCCTCCAGGGAGACCAGGGGCAGAAGCTGGCGCGCTCTGGTCAGGTGATCAGCGAGACGGTGCAGACGTTCTCTGTCGAGGGGTGAAGGTCCTGCTGCCGCAAATCGGGCACTGGCTTTTTTGTATTCGCTGAAACTCTGATCGTAGAGCACCAGCAATGCCTGATCCTGCAATACCGTGTACTGTAGACCATAACGCTCCATGGAACGCACGGCGTTATTCATACGATTGGCGGCATCACTCATGGCGACGGCCCGCAAAATGCTGACCTGACCCTGCTCGGCAAAATGCGCGATAGAAAGGGTCACACTGACGATGACCAGCACCAGCGGTACGATAGCCAGACCGAAACCAAACACCACCAGTTTGGAAATGGAACTAGGACGCAGGGCCATAAAAATTTGCACTCCCCCAAGAAGATCAAGCCAGCGTAAATTCACCCGGCCTGAAGCGCAAGAATATTAGATAAACTCCATGTTCTTTAATAGTCTTTCTCTATTGTCCAGCAAAACATTATAATTACAAATTACTGTGGAGATCGCTTAAGATTTTTCTATAAAAAACCAGGGAGCGCCCATCTTTACAATTAGTTACCGCTTTCCTTTGCCGCATATCACTAAAAAAATTTAAATATACGGGAGAGTTTTATGCGGAAACCTCGAAACCAGGCGCTTTTCGGCGCAATCTTGCTGGCTATGGGCAACCATGCCGGGGCAAGCACCTCGCCAATGACCATCTCTATCCAGCTGCCAGAATCAACCATAGACGCCTTTTCTGCCAATGCCATCCGGATCTCGCCACAGTCTCTGAACGATACCGGCCTAGCAAGTGACACCGCTCGCATTCTGGAAAAAATCCCCGGTGGCAATATTTCCAGCGCAGGTGGAGTTTCCGGACTGCCCGTTTTAAATGGTCTGAGCGACAATCAACTGCTCTTGCAAGTGAATGGCTTCAGCACGCCCAATGGCTGTGCCAATCACATGAACCCCCCACTTTCCTATCTGCCTCCTGCGGCCATCGGCCAGATTACCGTCTACCCCACTGTTGTACCGGTCAGTGCAGGCGGTAATGCCATAGGTGGTGCCGTCATCGTCAATTCGCCGCCGCCGACCTTCGCAGAGCCTGGCAGTCATTTTGTGAGCAGTGGCAGTGTTGGTGGATTTTATCAAAGTAATGGCAATATTTACGGAACTCACCTGAATGCCACGGCGGCCACCCCACATTTCAGCATCCGCTATAATGGCTCCTATGTGCATGGTGGCAACTACACCGCAGCCAAGGCTTTCAAACCGGAAACCTATGGTATTCCCGGCGATGTAGTGGCCTCATCCCTCTACGAGGCAATCTACCAGAACCTCAATGCCGCCTACCGCTGGAAACAACAGGTATTGGAGATGGGTGTGCAATACCAGAGCATTCCCTTTCAGGGTTTTCCCAGCGCCCGCATGAACATGACCGGGAATCACAGCACGCGGCTTAATCTCCATTACCAGGGACATTTTCAATGGGGTACTGTGGAATTGCGCGGATATAACCAAGTGGTTCAGCACAGCATGAACTTCCTTGTCGATAAAAGCCTGGGTGCCATGATGGGTATGCCCATGAATACCCAGGGCGTGAACAACGGCTTGAAAGGGGCAATCACCTTACCTCTGGACATGCACAATCGTCTGCAACTGGGGGCCAGTTACAACCATGAGCATTTGCATGACTGGTGGCCTCCCGCAAACACTAAAATGAGCATGATGGGCCCCAATACCTATATGAATATCAACAATGGCAGAAGGGATCGCTATGATGCTTTCGCCGACCTGAAAACACAATGGAATCCCCACTGGAAAAGCGATCTTGGCGTACGCCTGGATGCGGTACGAATGAATACCGGCCCGGTCCAAGGCTACAATGCCATGATGTATGGAAATCCGGATAGCCCGCAAAGCCTACCCGGTAAATTCAACCAGAGTGATCGCCAGCGCCAGTTCACCAACTGGAATTTTTCCGCCATTGTGCAATATCAGCCCGGTAAACACAGCACCTATATCCTGGGACTGGCGCGTAAATCACAAGCTCCCGACCTTTATGAGCTCTATCCTTGGTCCAGCAATGCCATGGCCATGAATATGATCGGCTGGTTCAATGATGGCAATGGTTATATCGGTAATCTCAACCTGAAACCCGAAACAGCGAACACCGTCAGCCTGGCCGCCAATTTTCATGGAACAGATCCACAAAAATGGCATGTGCAAATTCAGCCTTACTTGACCTACATCCATAACTATATAGGTGCTGTGCGCTGTCCAACCAGCCTTGGTGGGGCCTGCACGCCGACCAATCTGCACTCAGAAAGCGGTTTTGTCTATTTGCAATTTGCCAACCAGAACGCCGAAATATGGGGTATCAATATGGATAGTGCTGCTCGTCTGGCACAAACCCGGCGTTATGGAACATTTACGCTGTCGGCAAAAGCCGCCTATGTGCGCGGGAATAACTTGAGCAGTCATACTTCTCTCTACCACATGATGCCCTTGAACCTAAGACTTGCCTTGCATCAAGATTGGGGAGCATGGAGCAATACCATTGAAGAACAGCTCGTTGCCGCAAAAGATCAGGTAGACACCCTGCGCAATGAACCCAAAACCACCGGTTATGGCTTACTCAATCTACGCACCGCTTATCAGTATGGGCACTGGCAGGCCAGCCTGGAACTGGCCAACCTCCTGAATCAGTTTTATGAGCAACCTTTAGGTGGCGTTTATCTGGGCCAACGCCCCATGACTTATGGCGTTGCTCTTCCCGGTCCGGGACGTTCTGTGAACATGAGCCTGCAATATCAATTTTGAGTTACGCAAACACAAAAAACCCGGGAAATTATCCCCGGGTTTATCCGTAAAGCTGAATCCCGCGCCATCAGGTCGCGGGTCAAGGCTGCTTACGCAGCGGGCTCAGCCTTCTTTTCTTCTACTTTCTTGGCCACTTCAGGCTTCTTCATTTCTTTCTTCATTTCCATTTTCTTTGGCTCAGCCTTCTTCACCATTTTCTTGTGCTCAATTTTCTTGTGCTCAGCTTTCTTCTCCATTTTGTGCATAGGAGCCTTGTGCTCCATGGTCTTTTCGGGAGCCTTGGCAGGCACTTCGGTGGTCGCAAAAGCAGCAGAGGCGGTCAAGAAAGACAGGGCAGCAGTCAGGGCAACGATTTTCTTCATAAATAAGCTCTCCTCAAAAGGTAATTCCAGGTTTCCGCTTCTAGCGGCGCTGTTTCAGCAGCACGATCACTTAGCACAATGTGTGCCATCATTTTAATATATTGATTATTTAGGAATAAAAATAGATCAGGCCTTGTGTCATCCCCATGCTCTGCGCAATGCGTCACCTGCCAGCGACAGGCAGAAAGGATTTTGTAATAAATGAATGATCTGACGCAGCAGAGCTCTGTCGTCATTCAACGACTAGGCGGTCATTCAAGGGGTTGGGAGGGGGTGATCAATACCGGAGGGCACCCCGTTGGCACGCCTCCGTTTTCGCAAAACGGGATCAGACGGATGGCGGCACGAAACCTTCAGGTTGCTGGGCGCCGTCACCAAAAAAATAGGCTTCCATCTGTTTTTCCAGAAAAGTCCGGGACTTGGGATCGATGGGTGAAAGTCGATATTCATTAATCAGCATCGTCTGATGCTTCAGCCAGCCTTGCCAGGCCTCCTTGGAAACTTCCTGATAAATCCGTGCGCCCAAAGGACCGGGATAGGGAGGACGATCCAGACCTTCGGCTTCGTGACCCAGTTTTACACATTGCACCATTCGTGACATGACGGACTTCCTCGCTAGCATACGGGATGGGAATGCCGCCCATCTTACCTGAACCTGCCTACCGGGCAAGTTATGATGAGCGGCTTAAAATCTTGCGAATCGGGGTTGGAAGCCCTTTGGCCAGAGCGGCTTCCGGGCCAAACCAGCGGCCAGACAAAACCCGATCGGCCACTTTTATTGCCTGTAGATCCTCCTGCAGGCCGATATGAATACAGCGGAAATGTAGCTGAAAATGGGTGAATACATGCTTCTGCATTGCCATCAATCCCTGCACTTCCACCACCAACCCATATTGCATGGCACAAAAATGACGCACCTGCTCGCGCAGCACGACGCCATCAGCCAGGGTATTCTGCTGAGCCGTACATGGAACAGGCTGTCCCGATAAGCCTTGAGGATGGAATTGCGGCAAACACCATAATCCACCCCATATACCGGAATCCGGCCTTTTTTCGAGAAACACCCGACCATCGCCATCTTCTATCTGTAAAAAGAAAACACAACGCTCCCGGGTATCGCGCTTGCGCAAGCTGAGCGGTAATTGTTCACTCAGCCCCTCCGCATAGGCCATACAGGAGCGTTGCAGAGGACATGCATCACAGCGGGGATGACGCGGCGTACAAATCATTGCCCCCAGATCCTGAATGGCCTGGTTGTAGGTATGCGCAGCAGTCGGCGTCAGCGCCTCGGCCAGCTCCCATAACTGCTGCAAGGTCCGGGTGGACTTGGGGTCACTACGAATTGCCTGGCTGCGGATCAATACGCGCCGGGCATTCGCATCCAGAATGGCCTCTTGTTGGTCATAAGCGCTGGCCAGCACGGCTGCTGCCGTACTCCGTCCAACCCCGGGCAAGGTTTCGGCAGCTTCCCGCGTATCGGGAAACTGTCCGGCAAAATCAGCACAGACTTTTTGCGCAGCGCGCTGGGCATTGCGGGCCCGGGCGTAATAGCCGAGTCCACTCCACAGAGCCAGAACCTGATCCTGGGGCGCCCGCGCCAGAGCCTCCCAGCTGGGCAAGGCCTGCAGAAATCGGGTGTAATAGGGTTTAACACTCTCTACCTGGGTTTGCTGCAGCATGATCTCGGCAAGCCAGAGGGCATAACTGTCCTGCGTCTGCCGCCAGGGCAGTTCATGGCGCCCATTGTCGGCATACCAGGCCAGCAGGCTGTCGGCAATCGGGATCATGGTGCGGCTGCCTCAGAGCCGGTTTTTTTCGGGCTCTGAATGAACACATCCTCGGCGCGGATTTTTCCCCAGGTCAACTTGCCAATGTGCAGCGATCCGGTTATCGGCCAATGCGCGGGAATACGGGGTAATATGGCCCCCGGTCCGGGTTTGGGGGCCGGAAGATAGGCACCCAGATTCAGCTGGTTGATGCGCAAATCCAAATGCAGGGCCAGGGGTTTCCAGGACCCGCTGACCTGTCCCGACCAAAGGCTATTATCCAGCTGTCCCTGATCAATATCCCAGTAAAAACGGGAATTTTTCCAGCCCAGTTCGCCAGTCATCATGAGCTGCTCCGGCACCTCGGGATTCTTGAGTTTCGGCCAGGGCAGCCCCCATTGCCGGGCCAATGCCGGCAGATGCTGCGCAGTCACCCGGTAGTGAGTATGCCCGGAGCCTTGCGCCCAGGAAAAATGGCCATGTTCCAAAATGACGTTGAAATCTAGTCCCACATCCAGGGTAGCGCTACCCATTTCCAGCATTTGCTGGCTCAGTTGTACATGCAAATCATGCACAGCCCCTTCTACTCGCCGCCCCTTATGGATCTGCCAGTGTAGTTGCATTGCCGGCATCCACAGGGATTGCTGCTGCATTTGCAGACTGGGCAGCTGTAAAGACCAGCTTTCCCAGGCAGGATGGCTGGCGATCAACAACTGCAGATGGTGTATGGAAAATTCATTGCCAGACTGAAGCATCATCTGCAATTGCAGAGGACCGGTGTGCCGCTTCCAGGTCCAAACTCCGGTCACTGTACCCTTACCCGAGCGGGGCAGAGTGGCCGCGATACCTGAGAGGGAGAGATCATGTCCTGCCAGATCGTGCCAGCGCAGACTGCCGTTGTGAATCTGGATATCAGCGGGCAACGTAAAACCTGTGGAGTTCTGGGATTTGGCCGAGCCCGTTATCCCACCCCCGGGCCAGGGCATATTGACAGCGGGTTGATCGAGGAAAATCTGCTGGATCTGCACTTTGCCGGTCAACAAAGGCCGCCATGGCAAACTCAGCATCAGCCGCTGCACCTGCACGGCGGGCTGTCGTTCAGGCCCGATCCGCAAACCTTGTAAAAATACCTGCAGGTAGCGCCTTCCCCAATAAAATCGCGGATTATCCGCCAGATGTACGGACATCTGCACCCGGGCACCCAGATATTCTTCCAAGAGCAGGCGCGGTCCACCCACGAGCCAGAATATCAGCACAGCCAATACCGACAGGAACAGGAGCAGCAGCAAACCTAGCCCGGTACGGCGCAGCTCTGCCCTAGCGATGTCCGGCCTCCAAGGGAACTGCAAACTCTCCGGCGAGAGCCCCCATGGCCAAGCCCTCGGCTTCCGCAATGGAGGTTTGGCGGATGATTTCCTTCACTTCCGGAATGGCACCCGGATACATGCTGAACTCCCGCAGACCCAGTCCCAGCAGCAAGGGAGTAAATGCCGGATTAGCCGCCATTTCACCGCACATCGCTACCGGAATACCCTTGGCATGTCCGGCAGCGATGGTGTGCTGAATCATCCCGAGAACCCCGACATGGAGGGGATCAAAAAGGTCGTTCACATCATCATCCCCCCGGTCAACCGCCAGGGCATACTGGATGAGATCATTGGTTCCGATGGAGAAAAAATCCGCACAAGCGGCAAAATAATGGGCGGCCATAGCTACAGCGGGGACTTCCACCATGATTCCCAGGGGCATATCGGGATCGCAGTCCAGCCCCTCGCTGCGCAATTCTGCCTGCAATTCACTCACCAGCGCCCGACTTTGCAATAATTGACTCATACTGCTGAGCATGGGCAGCATCAAGCGGACCGGACCCAGGGCCGAAGCCCGCAAGATGGCCCGCAAATGCGGACGAAACCATTCGGGACGGCGCAGACACAGGCGCAATCCGCGCAAGCCCAGAGCCGGATTGAGGGCGTTGTGCCCAGTCCCTTCATCCTCCTTCAGACCCTTGTCCGCGCCAATATCCAGAGAACGGATGGTCACCGGAGCTCCTGCCATTTCCCTGACAACCCGGGAAAAGGCCTGATACTGCTCCTCTTCATCGGGAATATCGGGACGGTTCATAAACAGAAACTCGCTGCGATACAAGCCCACACCGTCAGCATTCATGCGCCGCACCAGACTGGAGTCGTCGGGTAATTCAATATTGGCACGCAGATGAATAGTCACGCCATCCAGAGTGACCGCCGGCAGGTCCCGCTGTTCTTCCAGAAGACGTCGACGCCGATAGCGTTGCTCCTGCAGCCCCTGATACTGGCGCAGTACCAGGGCGTCGGGGGCTACCAGAATGATTCCCTGGTCACCATCAACAATGACCGTGTCGCCACTGCGCAGCAGACGACTGGCGGAATGGGCCCCCACCACAGCAGGAAGCCCCAGACTGCGGGCCAGAATGGCAGCATGGGAGTTGGCCGCCCCGAAGTCGGTTACCCAGGCTAATACCTTGTCCTTTTTCATGAGCACGGTGTCTGCCGGAGACAATTCTTCGGCAATGATGATCTGGCCTTCGGCACTCTGCATTGCCGGCGGCTTGCCACCTACCAGCTGGCGCAATACCCGGTCAGTCACCTGGATGATGTCTTCGCGCTTGGCGCGCAGATAGGCATCTTCCATACGATCAAAAATCTCCAGCAGACGCTCCCGCTCCAGTTGAATGGCCCAGGCGGCATTCCGATGGTCTTCGCGGATGGAGCGCAGCGGTCTTTCCCGCAGGGCGGGATCATCGAGCATCAATAAATGGGCATCAATGAACAGGCGGGTATCCTGGGGTGCATCGGCAGGAATGACATCGCGCACCGCGAACAGCTCATCACGGGCACTACTGAGGGCCGCGCGCAGACGCAGAACCTCGTCTTCAACTGCCTCAGGAGCCAGCAGATGTTCGGGAATATCGAGGGTGGTCGGCTCCAATACCAGCGCCGTACCAATGGCAATGCCACCCGATGCTCCGATACCTGCCAGTTCAAAACTCATGTGTCTTCCCCGAATCGATCTGCAGCCAGGGCCAGCAAAGCATCAGCGCAGGCTTGCTCTTGTTCGCCCTCGGTTTCCAGGGTCAGTACTGTTCCCTGAGCCGCTGCAAGCGTCATCAGCCCCATGATACTTTTCCCGTTAACTCTTTGGCCGTTTCTCTCCAGCCAGACTGCACAGGGATAACGTGCCGATAGACTGACGAATTTTGCCGAAGGCCGGGCATGTAATCCCAACTGATTGATAATAGGATAATCCACGCGGACCGTCACAGTGCTTGCTCCACGGTAGTAAGTTCAGACTCAGGATATTACAGCATAACCCGCTACGGATTGAGGGGCTATACCGTCAGATCATATCTGAACCCGGCACAGGGCGGGGTTCAGGTGGAAGAACAGGCAAGGGGTGCAGCGCGCTTGTCCAGGATGTCCACGACACCCTGGACAGCGCCATCTATGGCACCCTGGCGGGCTGCAGCCAGGCCTTCTTCACGTCGCGACAAGGCGCGCAGCAACATGGGCAGGTTTAAACCACTCACTGCTGCCACCCGTTCCTCGGGAAGAATCGCTGGAATCAGATTGGCTGGCGTCGCCCCGTAAAGATCGTTGAGAATCAGCATGGCATCATCATCCGCCAGATGTTCTATCAACTCCCAGAGACGCCGACGTCCGTTATCCGGACTTTCATCAGGGAGAATTTCCACCACCTCCACCGCCGCCGGCAATGTGCCGAAAATATGTTGCAGGGTATTGGCAAAAGCTCTCCCCATGCCCGCATGGGTCAGTAGCACAATATGGATCATGTCAAAGTCTCGGTGATATTGAGTTCACGATGCTGAATCAGGACCCGTTGCCCCTTGCCCAGCAGCTCCCGCGCCAGCACCTCTACCATATACACACTGCGGTGTTGTCCCCCCGTGCAGCCCAGGGATACGGTCACATAATTACGGTGCTCCCGGGCAAAAGGCGGCAGCCAGATCCGGAGAAACTCCTTGAGAGATCCCATGGCTCCTTGCAGCTCGGGGCGACTCGCCAGAAACGCCTGCACTGCCGGATCGCGCCCGGTCAAGACGCGCAGTTCCGGTTCATAATGGGGATTGGGTAGGGCCCGCAGATCAAACACAAAATCCGAATCCAGGGGCAGGCCCCGCTTGAACGCGAAGGACTGCAATAGCAGCACCAGTTCTCCGTAGTGTCGGGACGCCAGACTCCAGGCCTGCACCCGCAGACGCAGCTGGTGGGTATTGATCTGGGAGGTATCCAGCCTTTTATCGGCCATGTCGGCCAGGGGCTGTACCAGTTCCCGTTCTCTTTGCAGAGCCTTGAGCAGGGACTCACCGGGAGTGGCGGCGCTATCGTCCGTCAGCGGATGGCGGCGCCGGGTTTCACTGTAGCGTTGCAGGAGAGTGCTTTCGCTGGCCTCCAGAAAGAGGATGCGGGGATGGAGTCCATAGGCGTCCCGTAAATCTTTCAGCGCCTGGGGCAGGGCTGCGAAAAAATCACGGTTGCGCACGTCAATGCTGACCGCCGCCAGCAAGGCGTGCCCCTCACGATGGGCCAGTTGCGCACCGAATGCCAGCAGGAGGGTGGCAGGTAAATTGTCCGCACAATAATAGCCCTGATCTTCCAGGGCCTGCAGCACCGTGGATTTTCCCGAGCCGGACAGTCCACTGACAATAATGAAATCCCTTTCCATCGTCATTCCTCTCCGACACTCAAGCGCACCTGTTCTTCAAAGTCCGCCAGCATGTCGCCTCCTGACTCTTTCACATACTGACTGCGGGCTGCTGCTTCTACCAGTACCGCGAGGTTGCGGGCGGCCGACACCGGAATGCGCAAACGGGTCAGGGGAACACCGAGAATTTCGAGATGATCGACCTTACCCTGGAGACGGTCGATATCGGCCATTTCCATATCCTGCATATCCTGAATTTCGACCACCAGGCGAATACGCTTGGAACGCACAATGGCTGCCGCCCCGAAAAATTCCCGGATATTGATGATGCCCAGCCCCCGCACTTCCAGAAAATTTCGCAGCGGGGCGGGACAATGGCCGGTGATGATCTGCGGGGCCTCACGAATGCACAGGACGCTGTCATCGGCCACCAGACGATGACCACGGCTGACCAGCTCCAGGGCCAGTTCACTTTTGCCGATACCGGCCTCACCCTGCAACAGCAAACCCACACCCAGCACATCCACCAACACCCCATGAACCTGCTGGCGGGCGGCCAGTTCACGATGCAGATAAAGCTGCAGACGGGCCAGCACTTTCTGCGCCTCCAGGGTGGTTGCCATGACCGCCACTTGGCGATTCTGGAGGATTTCCAGCATCTCCGGACTCAGGGTCTGTTTTTCACAAAGCACGATGAGGCGCAACTTTTCCGAGAGAAATTGCTCAAAGTTCTGGGGATGCTGGCGTAAAAACTGCAGCTCGCAGGTGCCTGCTATTTGTACGACATGGGGACGAATAAAATTCAGGAACCCAACCAGGGCGGCTCCGCCCACATCATTTTCTGCCCAGGGATCACCGCGCAAGTAAAAATCCTTACCGGGTCGGTAAAGACAATCCCAGAACATTTCCTTGTGGAGATCTTCGCAAAGCCGACGCAGACTGATTTGTCTTTCCATGCCTGCGTCTCCCCTGAAAGCTAGTCAGAATCGGTCAATACCGCAAAAAAACCAGTGCTTTCAGAAGCATTAAGCAAATCGGCACGCACCTCTTCGGAGGCCAGACGCACGGCCAGATTCGAAAGAATTTCGAGATGGGCTGTAGCTGCAGACTTGGGCACAGCAACAGCGATGAATACCCGCACGGCCAGCCCATCAGGAGCAGCAAAGGGGATGCCCTGGGCACTGCGCAGGGCTGCAACAGCCACATCCCTGGCGCCATCAATGCGCGCATGGGGCAGGGCTACGCCATGTCCGATCCCGGTGGAACCCTGAGCCTCCCGGCTTTTCAGGGCCTCGGCAATCAGGGCGGGGGATTGTCCCGTAGACTCTGCCAACAAGGCCGCCAGAGCTTCAAGCACTGCTCCGGCATCCGCAACCGGAGGATCAATCAGAATGTGTTGGGGACCTAAAGGCAGAGTCGTCATCGTCAGGGTTCATTCCGTCTCGGCAATCACGGCCAGACCGGCAGGATGATCGTTACGGCGATCCTGCCGCTTTTCCTTGTAACTATCAATCTGACTCTCCAGCTTTTCCGTTACCAGATCCAGGGCCCGGTACATATCCGCGTGCCGGGATTCGGCATGGAATACATGGCCCGCCGCATACATGGTCACATCGGCTGTGTTTTCGGGATTCTCATGAGGCGCATGTTTCAGGACAACCCGGGCATCAATCACCTGATCAAAATGTCGATCAAGCTTGCCAATTTTTTCTTCTGCGTGGTTTTTCAAGGCTTCTGTCAGATCCAGGTGCTGACCGGTAATGGTAATTTGCATGGCGCTCTCCTGTCCTCTTGCGAGGCTTGTTTATGATAATCCCCCTGATGGGGTCCGACTTCAGTGTAGCGCCAACTGCCGCGACAAAAAACCCTGCTGCGTCCTGCTGCAGACGGAAACCTAAAGCCGCCGCCGCTGGCTGGCGGGAGGAATATTGGCGGCTTCCCGATACTTGGCTACGGTCCGGCGGGCAATCTGGATGCCCTGCTCGGCAAGTACCTTGGCAATTTCCGCGTCACTCAGGGGATGTTTGGGATTCTCGGCCTGGGTCAATTTGATCAACAAGGCACGAATGGCCGTCGCCGATGCCGAACCGCCACTGTCCGTTCCCACATGACTGGAAAAAAAGTACTTGAACTCGTAAAGACCTCGGGGAGTGACCATGTATTTCTGGTTGGTTACCCGGGAGACGGTGGACTCATGCATTTCCACAGCCTCGGCAATATGACGCAGCACCATGGGCCGCATGGACTCCGGGCCATTGCTGAAAAATTCCTTCTGCTTGTCGACAATGGCTCGGGCGACTTTCAGGATGGTTTCCTGGCGGCTTTGCAGGCTCTTGATGAACCAGCGCGCTTCATTGAGCTGATCTTGAATATATTTATGGGCGGCATCCTTGCCACCCGCCATCCCCGCATAGCGGCGGTTGATTCGCAGCTTGGGCATGGCCTCGGGGTTCAGATCCACCCGCAATCTTTTGCCGGACCAGCGGACGATGACATCGGGAATGACGTACTCGGTATTTTCACTGCCGATTTCTTCACCAGGCTTGGGATTGAGGGCGGAAATCAGCGCCATGGCTGCTCCCAGTCTGCCTTCATCGACCCCCAGACTGGCACACAAACGGGAATAATCATGGCGGCCCAGGGCCTGCAAATGGTCCTGCACCAGCTTCATCGCCAGCTGCTGGACCTCCGGATCCACATCGGGCAACTGCCGGAGTTGCAGATAAAGACATTCTCCCAGATCCCGGGCTGCCACACCGGGAGGATCAAAGTCCTGAACACGCTGCAGAACATCCTGGAGAAGGGACGTTTCAACCCCCATGGCGGCAGCAAGGTCATCTGTACTTTCTATCAGGTACCCACGCTCATCAACGGCATCAATGATCATCTCGGCCATGCTGCGTTCATCAGGACTGAAGTGGGTCATATCCGCCTGCCAGCGCAAGTAGTCCTGAAGACTCTGGCTGTGGCTGTTGCGCGCCTCAAAATCGGGGAGTTCATCATCAGAACCGCCGCCTGAAGCACTGGTACCCATATCAAATACGTCATCCCACTGACTGTCGAGGGGCAATTCATCCGGCAGGGTATCTTCAGCAGCCAAATCGAGCTGGCGATCTTCGCCGGGCGCCTCACTGGCTTCCGGTGCTGAACCCGGTACCCCAGCCTCTTCGCCGGAAGCATCCTCATCCAGCAGAGGATTGCTTTCCAGCATCTCCTGCACTTCCTGCTGCAGGTCAACCGTCGACAATTGCAGCAGACGAATAGCCTGTTGCAGTTGCGGGGTCATGGCCAGATGCTGACCGAGCTTGAGTTCTAAACCTTGTTTCATGTCTTTCCAGATTCAGATTCTGAACTGATCTCCCAGATATACCTGACGCACCATCGGATCATCCACAATTTCCTGGGGACTTCCGGCCGTCAGCACCTTGCCATCATGCAGTATATAGGCGCGTTCGCAAATCCCTAATGTTTCGCGCACATTATGATCGGTAATCAGAATACCAATGCCGCGCTCCCGCAAGTCCTCAATCAAACGCTGGATTTCCAGCACCGAGATCGGGTCGATGCCGGCGAAAGGTTCATCGAGCAGGATGAAGCGCGGGCTCATGGCTAATGCACGGGCGATTTCCACCCGCCGTCGCTCACCACCGGAAAGACTGTGGCCCTTGGTATCGCGCAGCATTCCCAGATGCAATTCGGCCAAAAGCTGTTCCAGACGCTCCTGCCGCTCTGTCTTGCTGAGGGGCAGAATTTCCAGAACCGCGAGAATATTGTCTGCTGCTGTCATCTGCCGGAATACTGAAGGCTCCTGGGGTAGGTAACCCAGACCCATCCGCGCGCGCTCATGCATGGGCAGGGCGGTAATATCCCGCTGTTGCAGAAAAATATGGCCACGGTCCGGACGCACCAGCCCGACCATCATGTAAAAGGTAGTGGTCTTTCCAGCGCCGTTGGGGCCCAGCAGACCGACTACTTCGCCGGCTGCGACCTCGACGGATACATCGCGGACTACCGTGCGGCGGCGGTAGGATTTGACCAGGGACTGGGCCTGGAGCAGATCGCTCATGGCCTCCCACCGCTGGCAGAGCGGTTGGCTGCTGCAGGATAAAATACGGAGTGGACGCGCTGTCCGGGCGCGGCGGTCACTGCCGTCTGCTGGTTGTTGAGAAAATAGGTCACCTGCTGGCCGCTGATTTCGTTTTTTTCCTGCCAGAGATGGGCATCCCCCTGCAAAACAATTTCCGCCGTTCCCGGCTTGTAAATCAGGGTATCGCCATAACCATGCCGCTGCGCGCTGGACATGGTAAAGCTGACCGGACTTCCCGTGGCTGTGGCCGTTTGCACCTTACCCTGCAGCGCATCAATCACGAGCTTGTGGGCATGAATGACTACATCCCCCTGGGTCATGATCACGTTTCCCAGATAGGTTGCCTGCTGGGAAGGTTTATTTTCGGCATGGAGAGTATCGGCGCTGATATGAATAGGCCCCTTGGCCAGAGGCGGCTGGGCGGCGGGTGCTGCCAGCGCCGCCCAGGAAACCAGCACCAGTGCCAGCGGCCAGTATGATCTGATCGACAAATGCTTACTCCGCATAAAGTTACGGCGCATAGACGCCACGCACATTCTGCAAAATATTGACCTCCTCGGTTTTGACCGATGCCCAGAGCCCGTTTCCGGTCATCCAGTCCTGACCGTGTTCCAGACGGACGGCATCCTGGGTGCTAATAATGCCCGTTTGCGGATCATAGTGCACCTTCGCGGTCAGAAAACGGGTATCTGGTTTCAGCGTCCCGATGACGTTTCCCCACAGGGTAATGAGATGAGTCGAACCCTCGACTTTTCCCTGATCAGCACGCAAGTTCAGCTCCTGTCCGGGCCGGAAGCGTTTCACCACTACCTCACTGAGAATGGTCTGATCACGATGGGGTTCGTGATAGGCCGTATGCGCCGTGGCCAGCAAATCCAGCTTGCCGGCCGCATCATACTGGCGCATGACCACATCTTCTGCGGCCTGATCGCCCTTGTGAATTTGACCGTGCCAGTCAATCTGCGGCAACGCCAGCGGGCGCTGTGGCCAGGACCACCAGACCAGCCCGGCAAGAATCAGCACCAGCACCGTGAAACCCAGGCTAGGGAGACGCAGGCGCAACATCAGCAATGTCCCTTTTGGCTGGCCTGAAGCAACAGCTCGGGCCAGCAACCCTTGGCCTGCAAAATCAGGTCACACAATTCACGCACAGCGCCGCGACCACCCTGATAGCGGCTTTGCCAATGGATCTGGTGGGCCAGTTCCGGGTGCGCGTCAGCAGGTGCCGTGGCCAATCCGGCGCGGAGCAAAATGGGGAGATCAATCAGATCGTCGCCCATATAGGCCACCTCGGGGTCATCGATCTGCAAGGCCAGCTTCAGCTCACGGTAAGCCAGCAGTTTGTCCTTGCAGCCCTGAAAAAGGTGCTGGATACCCAGATCCCGGGCGCGGTGGGCCACCGCCGGGGAGAATCGTGCAGTAATGATGGCCAACTCCACCCCCCGGGACTGCAGCAGCTTGATCCCGTAACCATCGCGCACATGGAAGGCCTTGCTTTCGCAGCCGGCATCATCAAAATACAGGCGGCCATCGGTCATCACTCCGTCCACATCCAGGATCAGCAGCCGAATTTGCGCGGCACGTTCAGTCAGGGCTTGCGGCGCTAAAAGCATCATACAATCCCGGCCCGCAGCAAATCGTGCATATTCAACGCGCCAATCAGTTTGTGATCATCGTCCACCACCAGCAAGGCACCCACCCGATGACTTTCCATCAGGGCCAGAGCTTCGGCAGCCAGCGCCTCGGCACGGATGCTGCGGGGTTGGGTATGGGCGAGGACCGCCATGGGTTGCTCCCAGAGATCCTGACGCTCGGCAAAGGCCCGGCGCAAATCGCCATCGGTAAAAATCCCCAAAACCCGGTCCTCAGCATCCACTACCGCCGTCATGCCCAGCCCCTTGCTGGTCATTTCCAGGACCGCATCACGCATCAGGGTTTCCCGTTGCACTTTGGGCAGAGCCTGATCCCGATGCATCACGTCCTGGACCCGCAGCAGCAAGCGCTTGCCGAGACTGCCGCCGGGGTGGGAGAGGGCAAAATCGTCAGCCGAAAACCCCCGGGCCTGTAACAAGGCCATGGCCAGGGCGTCGCCCATGGCGAGTGTCGCCGTGGTAGAAGCTGTAGGCGCCAGATTCAGGGGACAGGCTTCGCGCTCCACACTGCAGTTGAGATGCACAGCAGCGCTACGCGCCAGGGTCGACAGCGGATTTCCGGTCATGGCGATGAGGGGCACAGCCAGACGCTTGACTACCGGAAGAATGGCCAGCAACTCCGCCGTTTCTCCCGAATTGGACAGAGCCAGGAGGCAATCAGAGCGGGTCAGCATCCCGAGATCACCATGACTGCCCTCGGCGGGGTGCAGGAACAAGGCCGGGCTACCGGTACTGGCCAGGGTCGCGGCGATTTTCTTGCCGATAATTCCGGACTTGCCCATGCCACTCACCACTACCCGCCCCGCGCATTGCAGCAGGAGCGCGCAGGCCTCGACAAAACTGTGATCGAGGCGCGCTTCCAGGGCTCCCACCGCCTCCGCCTCCAGCCGCAGTACATCGCGTCCGGTGGCCAGCAGAAGCTGCGCGTCCAGCTCGCCCGTCACGACCTTAAATCCTCAACCTGCATTATCACCACTTTGTTCCTGAATGGCTTCATATACAGCATGACAATGGGGATGGGCAGCCATGACCTTGTCGATGTCGGCAAAAGAGGTCTGACGCAGCAAGGTCCAGCAGCGCATGTTTTCGGCGGCAAGATGCCGGGGATGCTGGACATACCAGTTACTGCTGTCCTTCGGCGTATTGCTGCTGACCGATACTTGTCCGCGCGCCCACCACAACAACAGGGCGAATAGCGCCAAAGCGCCAATAATGACTAACGTATACACGATTTTCATAGATGATTCTGGTAGACCCGGCTCAAAATAAATCAAACTTCTTCTTGGTATTGCTGGTTCAACAAGGCAACCAACGCAGCTTCACGCTCCGTAACATCGGCCATCAGACTGGCGCTGAAAGCCTCCCAGAAGACCTGCAGACTGGCGAGATCGGTTCCCTCGGCGAACTGACTCAGCACCTCTCCTACTTTTTCCATCACTTCGCGTAGTTGCAAGCTACTACTCAGGGCATTTTTAATCTGCTCACGGGGATGGGGTATCCAGCTCCGGTCACTGGCGTAAGAGCGCAAGCGCTCGCCAAACTCCAGCACCCTTTTGCGCAATTTGCCGGCCAGACCAATCTGGGAACTGCGCAAATCCCCCCAGACTGCAAGCTCCATCAGTTCCAACCAGTCCCGCCGCCAGTGCTCCCGAGATTCACCGGGCACAGTTACCGCCTTCTGGACCGCTACCAGATCAAATTCCATCGTGCCGTACCCTGCAAGTTTCCTGCGCCAGCTGCCATCGCTCCGGCGTACCCACATCTGTCCATATTCCCTGATACAGGGTTCCCGCCACAAAGCCCTCGGTAATCCACTGCCGCAACCAGGGAGCCAGGGGTGCCGACAGCTCCGGATAAGCCTGCAACAAGGCCGGGTCGATACGCGCGATGCCTGCATAAGTATGACGTTCTTCGCCCTGCAAAGCCACTACTCCCGCATTCAGAGCAAAGTCGCCAGCGGGATGCTCTGCAGGATTGGGCACCAGCACCAGATGTGCGGAAGCGGCATTTTCACGGAGGAGCAGATTCCAGGGGAAATCCGTGCAAATATCGCCATTGACCAGCAGAAAAGGAGCTTTGCCCAGATAGGGCAGAGCCCGGATCAAAGCACCTCCAGTTTCCAGCCGCCCCGCTCTTTCGTCACTGTAGATGATTTTTACACCCTGCCAGTCATGCCCCAACCTCGCCACAATCTGATCACCGAGATGACCGATGTTGATCACGACCTCGCGGATACCCGCCGCCGCCAGCGATTCCAGGTGGCGTACGATGAGGGGCTTGCCGCCCACTTCCAGCAGGGGTTTGGGAAGATGATCCGTATAAGGACGCAAGCGTTCGCCGCGCCCGGCGGCAAGAATCATCGCCCGCATCATGCCGCCAGCCAGCGCACGAAGGTCGGGAGGTATGCACTCAACTGCGCATCTTCTGTCAAGGCATCCAGCACATATTTTCGAAATTGCGGCAGCAAATCCAGATAGCCGGACTTGCCATCCCGATAAGCCAGACGACAGAAAATGCCGAGAATCTTGAGATTACGTTGCAAGGCCATCCTTTCGACACTGCGCAGAAAGCTATCTTGTGGCAGAGCTTTTAGGCCGGCGACAATCAGCCTGCGCTGAAAATCGAGAATCCAGTTTCGCCGTCGGGCCTGTCCCCAATCCCAATACCGGTCCCAGAGCAAGGAGGCGAGATCATAGGTCCAGGGCCCGGTCACGGCATCCTGAAAATCAATCATGGCCAGGCGCCAGGGCCTCTCCTGCACCATGAGATTGCGGGCATGAAAATCCCGATGCACCCACACCTGGGGCTGCTGCAAGGCATTGTCCACCAAGAGCCCGAAAAGCCGTTGCAATACCTGTCGCTCATTTTCATCCAGGGTCACGCCCAGATGTTTGCGCAAATACCAGTCCTGGAATAAAGCCAGTTCATCCTCCAGGCGTTGCCGGGAAAAACAGGGCAAGAGGGGTCGGGATGTATCAGCACTGCCAGCCCGTTGCAGCGCGATGATCAGATCCAGGGACTGCTGCAACCAAAGATCGGTACGGGTACCCGCATCGATCATGGTCTTGAGGTCTGTATTCCCCAAATCCTCCAGCAAAACAAATCCCGGCTCCAACTGCGCCGCGAGAATGCGGGGTACCGGCAGCCCGGCATTCTGCCAACGCCGCTGCACCCGCAAAAAGGGCAAAATATCCTCCGGCGCCGGAGCATCCATAAACAGCCTTTGCCCGGTCAGCCGCCAGTAGCGCCGGGCACTGGCGTCTCCGGGAATGGCCTGGACCTGCGCGGGGTTCACCCCCCGGCTGCGTAACCAGGCTGCAGCATGTACCGTCAGGCCCTCCGCAGAAATCGTCGGCGCAGTGATGTTGTTCGATTTTAGAGATTGCGACATAAAAGCATTTTGTGCGATTTTAGGCGCCTATGAAAAGCCCTCTCCAGCAGCTTCGTGATTTTCGGCATGGCAGTCCGTTTCCGTCCGGACTCAGCGCTGTATCACGACGGCGGATTTATCTGGCTCTGCTGGCAACCTTGTTGAGTCCTGGCCTGGCCTGGGCGGCGCTGGAAAAACCCGTCACCCTTTACGCCGACCAGGTCAAAGGGCTGGGAAGCGGCCATTGGACGGCCACCGGCAATGTCGAAGTCCTCTACGGAGATAGACGGGTATATGCCGATACGGTGCACTACGACCAGCGCAAGGATGAAATTCTGGCGGACGGCCATGTGCGCATGGTCAGCCCGGGTCTGGTTACGGCAGCACCACAGGCTACCATTCATCTCAAGGCCAACGAGGGAGTGGTCGTACACCCCCGTTATCTGCTCGAAGCCGAGCAGGGACATGGTCATGCCCAAAGCGGCCGGGAGTTGAGCAAGGGTCACTATCAACTCAATGAGGCCTGCTACACCACCTGCCACGGCAAAGTCCCGGCCTGGCAACTCTGGAGCAGCCAGCTGGACCTCAACCAGAACAATAATTATGTGACCACCCGAAATACTACCCTGAATGTGGCGGGAGTGCCGGTATTCTGGATGCCCTATTTCAGCTTCCCACTCAAACGCCATTCGGGCTTTCTGGCTCCGGGGGTAGGCAGTTCCACCATCAACGGCTTTTATCTGGGCATTCCCTATTATTTTGATATTGCCCGTAATCTGGATGACACCTTGACCCTGAATTATTTCACCCGCCGTGGGGTCATGCTGCAAAACGAGTTTCGTTATTTAGAGCCCAATTACAGCGGCAAGCTTTTTGTGGATTTGCTCCCCTCGGATCAACTCACCCATAAAAATGTCTGGGCCCTTTCCTGGCAGCACAACCAGAACCTGGGCGACGGCTTCAGTTTCAACGTCAACTACAATCGTGTCAGTTACAAAAACTTTCTCTCGGACTTCGGCAGCACTGCCGGATTCGGCAGCAGTTTCATTGGCGGGATTGGTAATGCTCCCTACATCACCTCTAGCGGGGGGATTTATTACAACAACACCCACATCAGTGCGGGCGCGGTGTTGCAGGGTTATCAGGAGCTCGCGCCGGACAGCAGCGCGCCCTACGCCCAACTCCCCCGCCTTTATGCAGATGGCTACTGGCGGGTGGGACGCAATGGCTATTTTAACTGGCAGAGCAGCTTCAATTATTTTTCGGCAGCCACCGGCCCCATCGGCCAGCGTCTGGATTTGACTCCCACCCTGGGTTGGCGCTTCAGCCGGGGCTGGGGTTTTCTCGAACCGCAGGCACGGCTGTACTACAGCCATTACCAGATTCAGCGCAATGCGCCCTATGCCCGTGCCGTCAACCGCACCCTTCCCGCCCTGAGCCTGAAGGGGGGGCTGAACTTTGTCCGCTACGGCAGCAATGGGAGTACCGCACTCCTGCAACCCCTGTTCAAATACACCTACATTCCCCTGCAGGCCCAGAATGACATACCCAATTTTGATGCCAGCGCCCCCTATCTGGATTTTCCCAATATTTTCTCCGACAACGTCCTCTACACCGGCAGTGATCGCATCAACGCCGCCAATCAGATTGCCTATGGTCTGCGCGGTACCTGGCTGACTCCCGGCGGCCGCCAGCTCTGGGAAGCCGCCGTGGGCCAGATTCGCTACTTCAATCAGCGGCAAATCAATCTTGCCGGAGACATCGTTCCCCAGAGCGTCCAGTCCAATTATTTTTTTGAGGGGCAATACGCGCCGCTGGCGGACATGAACCTGCTCGCCAGCTCCCAGGTCAATCCCCGGAACGGCCAGCTTGACCGCCTCAATTTTCGCGCCCAATGGTTGCCCGGTCCCCAACGGGTCATCAACCTCGACTATCGCTTTACCCGGGATTTCGTCGATCAAACCGGAGTTTCTGCTGCCTGGCCGGTGTTTAAGAACTGGCAGTTACTGGGAAGCTATCAGTACGATGTGACCGACAGCAAGCCTCTGGAGGAGCTGGTAGGGATCGGCTATGATGGCGGCTGCTGGGCAGCCCATATGATGGTTTATCATCAGATCCTGCTTGGCGGGCAGTCCAATAATGCTGTTTATTTCGAGATCGTGTTGCGCGGCCTAACCAGCCTGGGTAATGCCTCAACCGGTTTGCTCAGCCAGTATGTGCCGGGCGCCAGTATGGAGTTTTGATGTCCTGCAAACGTCGTCCACTTATTATTGCCCTGGGTCTGTTACTCGGAACACTGCCTGTAGCAGGTTGGGCCAGCACCCCTTTTCTGAATCGGGATACCCTCCTGGCCCAGAGACCGGCGCCGGCCGCCTCGTCAGCACCAGCCACCCATACCTATTCAGAGAACTCGACCCTGGCCCCCATGACCGCACCGATGCCCAGCAATGCGGTGAATCTGGATAAAATCGTCGCTATCGTCAACGACAATATCATCACGTCCATGCAACTGGAGCAGCGGGTCAGCGCCGTCAGTGCCCACCTTCAGCAGAGCGATCCCAATGCCATTCCTTCCGAGGACATTCTCCGCCGCCAGGTGCTGCAGCAGATGATTCTGCAGGATATCGAACTGCAGATGGCGCAGCGTGCCAATATCAAGGTCGACAAGGGTATGCTGGATCAGGCCGTCAACAATCTGGCCCAAGCCAATCACATGACTGCTGATCAGTTAAGGGAAGCCCTGACCAGCCAGGGGCAATCCTGGGAGAGCTTCACCAACGATCTCAAGGATCGCATCATTGTGGATCGACTCATGCAGCAGGAAGTGGAAAGCCACGTCCATGTCGGCCCCGATGAAGTCAAAACCTTCGCCCATCAACTCAAGCAAATGGGTGGCGTCAGCTTTAATCTGCAGCAGATTTTCATCCCTCTGCCCAACAATCCGACCCCTAATGCCATCAGTGCTGCCCGTCAACAGGCCGCCGAGGTGAGAAATCATCTGATTGCCGGTGAAGACTTCTCGCGCCTCGCTGCCCAGGTCAGCAGTGGCCGTGACGCCCTGCAGGGTGGACGCATTGGCTGGGTAAAAGCCGGCGAGCTGCCCGCTTCGGTATCCCAAAGTCTCATGTCCTTGAAAACCGGAGATATCAGTCCGGTGATTGCCGGCCCCACCGGTTTCCACATTTTCAAGCTCCTTGACAAGAAAGACGAGCAACCGACCATCACCGAAGTCAAGGCGGCGGCCATTGTGCTCAGAGCCGGAAGTGGCCTGCAACTCCAGGAAGCCGAAGCCCGCGCCCAGGATATCCAGACGGCCTTGCAGAATGGCAGCCGTTTCTCTGAACTCGCCCGCAACTACAGCCAGGACCCCAATACAGCCGCCAAAGGCGGGGAAATGGGCTGGATTACCCCCGGACAGTTGCCGGATACCCTCGAACGCACCCTGCTTACCCTGCAGCCCGGCGCGGTCAGCAGCCCGATTCGCGAGGGGGATGCCATCTATATTCTCCAGTCCCAGGGCCAACGCCAGCAGCCTGTGGAGGAAAAACAGATCATGGCGGCAGCGCGCATGCAACTTTTCAACCGCATTGTCCGGGAGCGCATGGAAGAGTGGCAGCACCGCATTCGCGATAGCGCTTATGTGGAAATCCTGGAACCGAGCCTGCGCGGCAGCGATGCCTGAAACCTTGGGTCAGCTTCCATCTGTATCTGACAGCGGCAGCGGTATGCGCGGCAGCCTTGCCCCTACCTGGACCCTTTTTTACAAGGAAACCCTGCGTTTCAGCAAAGTCTGGCTGCAAACCATTGCCGCTCCGCTCATCACCACTATCCTCTATCTGGTGGTGTTTGGACATGCTCTGGGCAGCCATATCACCGTGTACCCGGGCGTCAGTTACACGGCCTTCATTGTGCCGGGCCTGATGATGATGTCAGTCTTGCAAAACGCCTTTGCCAACAGCTCTTCCAGCCTCATTCAATCCAAGGTGACCGGAAATATCGTGTTTGTGCTGCTCAGCCCGCTCACACCCAGCGAAATATTCACCGCCATGGTCGCCGCCTCGGTGTTTCGGGGTTTGTTGGTAGGGCTGGCGATTTTTGCGCTGGCCTTGCTGTATTTGCATATTCCCATCCTTCACCCTCTGTGGATTCTGGTTTTTGCCGTCCTCGGGGCCAGTGGCATGGGAAGCCTGGGCCTCATCGCCGGGCTCTGGGCTGAAAAATTCGACCAGATCGCCGGTTTTCAGAATTTTATCATCATGCCCCTGACCTTTCTGGCTGGCGTGTTTTATTCCGTCCAATCCCTGCCCAAAATCTGGCAGCAGGTTTCCCTGGTCAATCCTTTTTTCTACATCATTGATGGTTTTCGCTACGGTTTTTTTGCCGATTCGGATGTCAGCATCTGGGTCAGCCTGGGGGTCAGCCTGGCTTTTGCACTCATTACCGGCTTTTTTGCCTGGCGCCTGCTCGATCGAGGTTACAAACTGCGTCAGTAGTATCGGACCGCACTTTGAAAAAGCCTCTACAGGGGATCACAAATCGCTGCTGATGGGATACAATGATTCATATGAACGCGAACTTGATCAAATCACTCATTCAGCAGGAACTCCCGGACGCTCAGGTGGAAGTGCTGGGAGATGACGGCGCCCACTTCGAAGCACTGGTCATCTCAGCCACTTTTGTCGGCATGTCTCCGGTCAAACAACACCAGCGGGTTTATGCCGCCCTGGGTGAGCGTATGCGTGAAGAAATTCATGCTCTGTCCCTGCGCACCCTCACCCCTGACCAGGCGGAACAGATACGTCATTCTACCCGCCACTGAAACCCATTCACGCCGTATACGTAACGAGGATTAGCATGGCTACCATTCAAGAACTGATTCAGGAACAAGTTGAAAAACATCCGGTTGTACTTTACATGAAGGGCAATCCCCGCGCCCCCCAGTGCGGATTTTCGGCGCGCGCCGTGCAGTTGTTGCAACAGGCTGGCGTCAAGGAGCTGTTCACCGTAGATGTCCTGGCCGACCCGCAAATTCGTGACGGCATCAAGCAGTTTTCCAACTGGCCGACCATTCCCCAGTTGTATATTCAGGGTGAGTTTGTCGGCGGCTCCGATATCATGTCTGACCTCTACCAGCAGGGTGAACTCCAGAAACTGGTGGAGAAAGCCCAAAGCGTCTGAGGAGTCTGTAACCACCCTATGGACAAATTGCTGCTGCGTGGTAATGGCCCCCTGCGTGGCGAACTGCGGATATCCGGGGCAAAAAATGCGGCGTTGCCCTGTCTGGCCGCCACTTTGCTGGCCAAAGAGCCGGTGCAGTTGCGCAATATTCCCCATCTGCGGGATATTACCACTACCCTGGAACTGCTCAGCACCCTGGGAGCCAGGGTGCTGGTGGATGGCCAACTCGGCATTGAAGTAGATCCGAGGCCCGTACACTCCCTGGTAGCTCCCTACGAACTGGTAAAAACCATGCGGGCCTCCATTCTCGTGCTCGGCCCGCTGCTCGCCCGTCACGGTTCTGCGGAAGTCAGCCTCCCCGGTGGCTGCGCCATCGGCAGTCGTCCGGTCAGCGTGCATCTGAGTGGTTTGCAGGCTTTGGGCGCAGAAATCACGGTGGAAAATGGTTTTGTTAAAGCCCGGGCGGCGCGCCTCATCGGTACCCGGATCGTCATGGAAATCGTTTCTGTCACCGGCACTGAAAACCTGTTGATGGCGGCCACTCTCGCCGAAGGACGCACCACTCTGGAAAATGCCGCCCGTGAGCCGGAAATTGTCGATCTGGCCCGCTGTCTCAATGCCATGGGCGCGCGCATTTCCGGTGCCGGAACTTCGGTCATCGAAATCGAAGGGGTCAAGGAACTGCATGGCGCCGAACACAGCGTAGTAGCTGACCGTATTGAAACCGGTACTTATCTGGTTGCGGCGGCCATGGCCGGAGGCGATGTCTGCCTGAAACGTACCGACGCCAGCCTGCTGGAAAGTGTCATCCTCAAATTGCGCGAGGCCGGGGCAGAAGTGACCACGGGCGCCGATCTTATCCGCCTGCGCATGCACAAGCGCCCGCGCGCCGTGGATATCCGAACCGCTCCCTTTCCGGCTTTCCCCACAGATATGCAGGCCCAGTTCATGGCCCTCAACTGTATTGCCGAGGGCAGCGGGGTGATTACTGAAACCATTTTCGAAAACCGCTTCATGCACGTTTCCGAATTGCAGCGCCTCGGTGCCGAAATCACCGCCGACGGCAAGACTGCCGTGGTACGCGGCGTCCCCAAACTCCATGGCGCGCCGGTCATGGCCACGGATTTACGGGCATCGGCCTGCCTCGTGCTCGCGGGGCTGGTGGCGGAAGGCGAAACCCTCATCGACCGGATTTATCATCTCGATCGCGGCTATGAAGTCATCGAGGAAAAACTGGGGGCTCTCGGCGCGGATATTCGACGCATCAGTAACAGTGGTCTCAGGAGCGCATCATGAATACCGGCATCACCATCGCCCTCTCCAAGGGCCGCATCCTTCAGGAAGCCATCCCTTTATTCGCAGGGGCAGGTATTGAACTGGCCGAAGATCCTGATGAATCGCGCAAGCTCATCATTCCCAGTACGGATCCTCAGGTCCGCTTTCTGGTCATCCGTGCCAGCGATGTGCCCACCTATGTGACCTGGGGTGCCGCTGATGTCGGCATTGCCGGCAAGGATGTGCTGCTGGAGCAGGAGGGGCTGGATTTGTATGAGCCACTGGACCTGCGAATTGGCCTGTGCCGCATGTCGGTAGCCGAACCCGCCGCCCTGGCGGCTACCGATGCCCCGCAACGCTGGGAACGGGTGCGCATTGCCACCAAATATCCCCACATTACCCGTGACTACTTTCATGGCCGGGGCGTACAAACCGAAATCATCAAGCTTTACGGCAGCATGGAACTGGCGCCCCTGGTAGGATTGGCAGATCGGATTGTCGATCTGGTTTCCAGCGGCCGTACCCTGCGCGAAAACGGCTTGGTCGAGGTGGAGGAAATCATGCCGATTTCCAGCCGCCTGGTAGTCAACCGCGCCGCCATGAAACTGAAACGTCGTGCCATCGAACAATTGATCACCCAACTGGAGGCACAGGTAAGCCATGAACCGTCTTGATACCCGCGATCCCGATTTCACCCGGCAATTTCATGCCCTGCATGACTGGGATGCCAATCTGGATATGGCGGTGGAAAGCCGGGTCAGGGAAATTGTCACTGCGGTCCGTGACCAGGGCGATGCGGCTCTGCGCACTTTTACCGAGCGCTTTGACGGCCTCGCCACCCGCACTGCCGCCGAACTGGAAATACCCCGGGCGGACCTGGAAAAAGCTCTCAACAGCCTGGAGCCCCTGCAGCGCGAGGCCTTGGAAGTAGCAGCCCAACGCATTCGCAGTTATCACGAACAGCAGCGGAGTGCGAGCTGGAGCTTCACGGAAAGCGATGGGACGCGATTGGGGCAACGCATTCTCCCCCTGTCCCGGGTAGGGATTTATGTTCCCGGCGGCAAGGCAGCCTACCCCAGCTCCGTTCTGATGAATGCCATTCCTGCCCGGGTTGCCGGCGTTGAAGAAATCATCATGGTAGTACCCACCCCCAAAGGTCAGGTCAATCCCTGGGTGCTGGCCGCTGCCGCCATTGCCGGAGTGCATCGGGTGTTTCGCATCGGTGGTGCCCAGGCCGTTGCCGCACTGGCTTATGGCACGGAGACGGTCCCCGCCGTCGACAAGATTGTCGGGCCCGGCAATATTTATGTGGCTACCGCCAAGCGCATGGTCTTTGGTCGGGTCGGCATTGACATGATTGCCGGACCCAGTGAAATCCTGGTTCTCAGCGATGCTTCAGCGCCAGCGGAATGGCTGGCCTGGGATCTGCTCTCCCAGGCCGAACATGATGAAATCGCCCAGAGTATTTTTATCAGCTGGGATGACGCCCACATTGAAGCGGTAGTCGCCGCCGTGGACAAGGCCCTGACTATGCTCGACCGTGCGCCCATCGCCGGCAAGAGCTGGGCCGATCGCGGTGCGGTCATCCGTGTGCGGGATCGCGCCGAGGCCTGCCAAGTTGCCAATCTGGTAGCCGCCGAGCATCTGGAACTGGCCGTCAGCGACCCGGAAAGCTGGCTGCCCGACATTCACAATGCCGGCGCCATCTTTATGGGCATCCACAGTTGCGAAGCCTTGGGCGACTATGTGGCAGGACCCAACCATGTCCTGCCCACGGGCGGCAGCGCCCGCTTCTCCTCCCCGCTGGGAGTGTATGACTTCGTCAAGCGCAGCAGCTTGATTCAGGCCAGCCCCGCCGGCGCCAATACCCTGGGGCGTCTGGCCGAACGCCTGGCTCTCGGTGAAGGCTTGACCGCCCATGCCCGTTCAGCCGCCTGCCGGGTGACGGATCACCAGTCATGAGTAGCCGGAGCCTGATGGAATCCTTATTGCGCCCGGAACTGCTGGCCAGCAAGGCCTACGCGGTCGCGCCCAGCAGCGGACTGATCAAGCTGGATGCCATGGAAAATCCTTATGGGCTAACCGATCTGCTTCATCAGGCCTGGCTGGAGAGCCTGGCGGAGGCTCCCCTCAATCGCTACCCGGATCCTCATCCCGAATCCCTCATCAATGCGCTCAAAACCCATATCGGCTTGCCGGTCGGCATCGAACTGATGCTCGGTAACGGCTCCGACGAGTTGATTCAGATTCTGGTCACGGCCGTAGCCGGGACGGGGCGGCCGATCATGGCGGTGGACCCGAGTTTCGTGATGTACCGCCTGTTGGCCGGACAGTTGGGGCTGCCCTTTGTCGGCGTGCCCCTGGATGCGGAATTTCAGATGGACCTGCCCGCCATGCTCCGGGCCATGAGCGAGCATCAGCCGGCCATCATTTTCCTCGACTGGCCCAACAATCCCAGTGGCAGCCTGTTCCCCGAGGCTGCCCTGGAGGCCATTATCCAGGCAGCTCCGGGTCTGGTTGTGGTGGATGAAGCCTATCATGCCTTCAGTCAGACCACTTTTGCCGGGAGGCTGGGACAGTATCCCAACCTGCTCCTCTTGCGCACCCTGTCCAAGGAGGGGCTGGCAGGATTACGTCTGGGGATGTTGGCCGGACCTGCCGAATGGATTCGGGAACTGGATAAACTACGTCTGCCCTACAATATCAACATCCTCACCCAGCGCAGTGCGGCTTTTTTTCTCCAGCACAGCACCATACTCGATGATCAGGCCGAGATTCTGCGTGCCGAGCGGGAAAGGCTGTTCAAGACCATGGCCACCCTGCGCCTGACGGTCTGGCCGAGTGCGGCCAATTTCCTGCTGTTTCACGTTCCCGGCAAAGCCGCAGCCATTTATGACGGACTGAAAAAAGGCGGAGTGCTGGTCAAGGCCTTTACAGGTCACCCCCGTCTCGGCGACTATCTACGCGTAAGTGTCGGCAAACCCGCCGAAAATAGCCGTTTTCTCTCCGTACTGGAGTCATTACTGTGAAGTCGCGTCAAGCCGAAGTCGAAAGAAACACTCTGGAGACCCAGATTCGTGTGCAGCTCAACCTGGATGGCAGCGGTCAGGCAGATTTACACACCGGTCTGCCTTTCCTGGACCATATGATCCATCAGATTGTCCGCCATGGACTTTTTGATCTGCACATTCAGGCGCAGGGAGATCTGGAGATTGACGCCCACCACAGCGTCGAAGACATTGGCATCACCCTGGGCCAGGCCTTTGCCCGGGCGGTGGGGGATAAATCCGGCATCCAACGCTACGGACATGCCTATGTGCCCCTGGACGAGGCGCTGTCCCGGGTCGTGGTAGACCTTTCCGGGCGTCCGGGCCTGGTATTTGCCGTGGAATTCCCCCGTGCCCAGGTCGGCGGCTTTGATGTGGACCTTTTTCATGAGTTTTTCCAGGGTTTTGTCAACCATGCCATGCTCACCCTGCATCTGGATGCCCTGCGCGGCCGCAACGCCCACCACATCGCTGAAACCCTGTTCAAGGCCTGTGGCCGCGCCCTGCGCATGGCGGTCACTCCCGACCCGCGCATGGCCGGCCATGTGCCCAGCACCAAAGGCACCTTGAGCTTATGAATGGCGCACGGGTGGGCATTATTGATTACGGCATGGGCAACTTGTATTCCGTGGCCAAAGCCGTGGAATATCTGGGTGGCAAGGCCATCGTCAGCGATCAGGTGAGTGAGCTGGCGACTACTGACCGGATTATTTTTCCCGGCGTCGGCGCTTTCGGGGATTGCATGGCCGCCCTGGAAGCCCGGGAGCTCAGTGATTTTGTCCGGGTGGCCGCCCAGACCCGCCCCTTTCTGGGCATCTGTCTGGGCATGCAAATGCTCATGGACAGCAGTGCAGAACATGGTGAACATGCGGGGCTTGGCCTGCTGCCGGGGCGGGTCATCCCTTTTCCCGAGGAAGCCCTGCAAACACCCGACGGACAACGCCTGAAAATCCCCCACATGGGCTGGAATGAATTGCATCAACTGGTGGATCATCCGCTTTTTGCCGGCGTCCCCCAGAATGCCCGGTTTTATTTTGTGCATTCCTATTATGTGGAGCCTGCGGCACCGGAAATACTTGCCGCTTTCAGCGACTATGCTTTCCCTTTCTGCGCAGCAGTGGCGGCAGACAACCTTTTTGCCCTGCAATGCCATCCGGAAAAAAGCGGCAATGCTGGACTTCGTCTGCTCGGCAACTTTCTCACCTGGGATGGCGATTGCGGCTCCCAATGTGCAATGTAAGCAGATGACGCTCAAAATGATTTTATGGAGGATGTTGTCATGTTGTTGATTCCGGCCATCGACCTCAAGGGCGGGAGTTGTGTGCGCTTGCGCCAGGGACGGATGGAAGACCATACCATTTTTTCCGATGACCCCGTAGCCACTGCCCAGCGCTGGGTAGATGGTGGCGCCAAACGCCTGCATATTGTCGATCTGGATGGTGCGGTCCAAGGCACACCCGTCAATGCCCAGGCTATTGCCGCCATCTGCGAACGCTTTCCCGATCTGGAAATCCAGGTCGGTGGCGGCATCCGCAGTGAGGAACAAATCGAAATCTACATCCAGGCGGGGGTCCGCTATGTCATCATCGGCACCCAGGCCGTCAAGGCTCCGGGATTCGTGCGGGACGCGGCCGTCAGCTTTCCGGGACATATCATGGTCGGCATCGACGCCCGGGACGGGAAAGTTGCTACCGAGGGCTGGTCCAAGCTGTCGCGCCATGATCCCGTAGATCTCGCCCAACATTTTGCTGCTGATGGTATCGAAGCCATCATATATACAGATATCAGCCGCGATGGCATGTTGAGCGGGCCCAACATTCCCGCTACCGTCGCCCTGGCACAGGCGGTTCCTGTTCCCGTCATCGCCTCCGGCGGGATTGCCGATCTGCAGCAGGTGCTGGAACTCAAGGCCCATGAAGAAGACGGTATCACCGGCGCCATCACCGGGCGGGCCATTTATGAAGGCAGCCTGGATTTTGCCAGCGCTCGCGCCCAGGCCGAGGCTTAGGCGGATGCTCGCCAAGCGCATCATTCCCTGTCTGGACATTGACCACGGGCGCGTGGTCAAGGGCGTCCAGTTTGTGGCCCTGCGCGATGCCGGTGATCCGGTGGAGGTTGCCAGACGTTACAACGACGAAGGCGCCGATGAGCTGACTTTTCTCGACATTTCTGCCAGTTATGAACAAAGAGGCACTCTCGCCGATGTGGTTTCGGCAGTCGCCGCCCAGGTATTCATTCCCTTGACCGTCGGTGGTGGGGTACGCAGCGTGGACGATATCCGCCAGCTACTGCTGGCGGGAGCGGACAAGATCAGCATCAACAGCGCCGCCGTCAAAGAACCGGAGCTGGTGCGAGCTGCTGCCCGGCGTTTTGGCAACTCCTGCATTGTCGTGGCCATTGATGCCAAACGGGTGGGAGATCACTGGGAAGTCTTCACCCATGGCGGGCGTCATGCCACCGGCCTCGACGCGGTTAGCTGGGCCCAACGCATGGCGGATTACGGTGCTGGTGAAATTCTGCTGACCAGCATGGACCGCGATGGTACCGGTCAAGGATTTGATCTGGAACTCACTCGCGCGGTCAGCGATGCGGTTGCGGTTCCGGTCATCGCTTCGGGCGGCGTTGGCGCCATCACCCATTTTGCCGATGGGGTACTGCAAGGCCATGCCGATGCGGTGCTGGCCGCCAGCGTCTTTCATTTTGGCCAGTTTCGTATTGCCGAGGTCAAGGCCGAGATGGCCAAAGCCGGTATTCCCGTACGGGAATCGATCTGAAAATTCGGGGCTTGCATCCAGCCCGGTGCGTTTTGCGTAATCTACCAGCAAGAGTCGAACATCGAGAGAGTGGACAACAACATGGGTGACCCGTCATACACCGCACTACTGAGCGCCATCCACTGGAACGCCGATGGTCTGGTACCGACCATCACCCAAGATGCCCGCACCGGTCAGGTATTGATGCTGGCTTGGATGAATGCCGAAGCCCTCCAGGCGACCTTGCAGGACAAAATGGGCACCTACTGGTCACGCTCCCGTCAGGCCCTGTGGCGCAAGGGAGAAAGCTCCGGACATTATCAGCATCTGATTGACCTGCGCCTGGATTGTGACGGAGATACCCTGCTGATGCGCGTCATTCAGGAAGGAGCCGCCTGTCATACCGGAGAGCCTACCTGTTTTTTTCAGGGGCTGGCTGACAGCGCTGGCTGGCAACACCAGGCACCGCCACCCGGCAGCATTCTCGACAGCCTGCAAGCCACTCTGCAGCAACGCCGGCAGGCTGATCCCGGCCAGTCCTACGTGGCGCAGCTGCTCCATGGCGGACAGGACCGGATTTTGAAAAAAGTCGGTGAAGAAGCCACGGAGTTTGTTCTAGCATGCAAAAATCATGAGCAAAAACCGATTATTGCCGAAGCCGCCGATCTGCTCTTTCACGTGATGGTCGCCTTGGAGGAACAGGAATTGCATATTGATGACGTCCTCGGAGAACTGGCGAGACGTGAGGGTGTTTCCGGTCTGGAAGAAAAGGCAGCACGCCGTCCACCAGCTTGACGCAACCAATATTTTTTCCTATGGTCAAAGAGTTAGCTTGTAGCGCATAGCCCCCTTGGGGCAAGGAGAGCAGTGATGGGCGCTTTTAGTATCTGGCATTTAGTGATCATTTTGTTGATAGTGGTAGCGCTTTTTGGAACCGCCAAATTACGTAATGTCGGTTCGGATCTGGGTTCCGCCATCAAGAGCTTCCGCTCCGCCGTTAAGGAAGAGGAAGAAAAGAAGGACGCAAGCATCGGCCATACCATTGATGCCAGTGTCCAGCCCAGCAAAGAGCACGAAACCGTTAATCGTTGATCCGCCATGTTTGATTTCAGCTTCGGTGAACTGGCACTTCTCGGGATTATTGTCCTGCTCGTGGTCGGCCCGGAAAAAATGCCGGAACTTGCGCGGACTGCCGGCAAATGGTACGGGGTCATGCGCCGTACCATGACTGGCCTGCGCTCCGAGGTAGAGCAGCAGCTCTTGCTCGACGAGTTACGGAAAGAAGCCGACAAAATCCACGATTATGCCAATGAGGAGTTGCTGCCCGGTGATATCACCGCGTCCTCATCACTCCGGGCGAGCAGTGAAAATGCCTCTTCTGCAACAGTGGCAGTTCCGGAAACCAGCGGCGGCAGACAGGGGGAGCTGGATATAGATACCATCCCAGCGACGATGCATGCCGATGATCGTCCCGGACCGGAAGATCGGCTGCACTGATGGCTTTTTTTCACCGCTGATGGAGCGATGATCTTTATTTTATCCTGCACCCCTTTTATTCTTGGACATCTCCCGAATTGTTTTTGTCACTTTGTCCCTGATATTCCGCCTGAGGAAATTGCATAACCATGGAGAAGCTGGCGGAAAATACTTTTTTGGGGCACTTGCTGGAACTGCGCCGACGGGTGCTGATAGCCATCATTGCCATTTTTGTCGGTTTTCTGGTTTCCTATCCTTTCTCTAAAAGCATTTATAATATCCTTGCTGCACCCTTGATTGCGGTTCTGCCCAAGGGCAGCCATCTGATTTACACCAGTCTTCCCGAAGTGTTTCTCACCTATGTACAATTATCCCTGATTTCCGGATTTGTACTGGCATTGCCTGTAGTGCTCTATCAATTCTGGGCATTTCTGGCCCCGGGCTTGTATGAACATGAACGTAAGGCATTTTTCCCGCTGATTTTCGCCTCCATTTTTTTGTTTGTAGGCGGCATGCTCTTTGCGTATTTTGTCGTTTTTCCCAATGCTTTCCGATTTTTTACCAGTTTTTCCGGGTCGGACATCACCGCCATGCCCAAAGTGGACAGCTATCTGTCCCTGATTGTGAAGTTTTCCCTGGCTTTTGGTCTGGCTTTTCAGATTCCCATTTTGATTGTCGTGCTGGTGCGGGTGGGCATCCTTCAGGTGGCCACATTACGACGAAGCCGGCGCTATGCCTTTTTGGTCTGTGCCATCGCCTCAGCCATCCTCAGCCCGCCCGATGTCATGTCCATGGTGCTGCTCCTCATTCCCATGTACATGCTCTTCGAGTTGGGCCTGTTCTTCGCGGCCAGAATTCCGGCACCTAAACCAATGCCAGAACAAACCGCAGATGCAGACGAGCAGATGCCTGAACGTAGCGCCGCCGATGAAATGGATGCTGCAGAAGAAAGCTTCCGGAATGAGGATGACCATAAGAAATAGTCATCCTGATACTATCGGTTGATTATGGCTTATCCAAGAAGTACCTTGCAAAGCATAATCTACTGCGCTAAACCGGCTTTTTCAGTCTGCATATTTTTCCGTTATGGACTCCATTTGCTGGATAATTTCCGGAGTTAATGCCTTAAAGACATTGATAGCCGCAAGATTTTCCTGCAGTTGCTCCTTGCGCGACGCCCCCAGAATGACGGAACTCACATGCGGATTATGAGCCACCCAGGCCAATGCCAGTTGCGAAACACTGCAGTTTATGGATTGCGCCAACCCCTGCAGCTCTGCGACTGCAGCATTTTTATCCTGATCCAGCAAACCTTCTTTCAAAAAAGAGAGTGCCGGTAAAGAAGCACGACTTCCCTCTGGAATGCCTTTTAGATATTTTCCCGTTAATAGCCCGGAAGCCAAGGGGCTCCAGGTAGTCAAACCCAAACTCATATGTTCATATAAGCGGGCATATTCATTTTCCACCCGCTGACGATGAAATAAGTGATATTCCGGTTGTTCCATCACCGGCTTATGCAGATGATGGCGCTCGGCGATTTCCCAGGCAGCCATGATTTCAGCGGCGCTCCACTCGCTGGTTCCCCAGTAAAGCGCTTTGCCTTGCTCGATAATATTGTGCATGGCCCATACGGTTTCTTCGATAGGCGTATGCTGGTCTGCCCGATGACAATAGATCAAATCCAGATATTCCAGGCCTAAACGCTGCAAGCTGCCATCGACCGCCTGTAACAAATATTTCCGATTCAGGGTATTGCGGCTATTGATTGACGATTGGGGCTTATCTCCGCCTTTCAATCCCCAATAAAATTTGCTGGAAATCACATAATCAAGACGATTCCAGGAAAGCTGTTTAAGCGCTTTTCCCATCAACAGTTCACTTTCGCCATTGGCATACACTTCGGCGTTATCAAAAAAGTTCACACCGGCGTCCCAGGCCATGGCCATCATTTCGCGCACACCTGAAGAATCAACTTGATTATGGAAGGTTACCCAGGAGCCCAGAGAAAAAAGGCTCACTTGCAAACCACTCCGTCCAAGCCTGCGATATACCATAGAGGTCTGGTCATTATTGACGGACATGATGATCTCCTTGTTCAGTTAGCGATGCTTCCCATATTCTGATTCCAGATCATGGGGGTTATCTATTGGTGTGTTTGACATGAATTTTAGCGTGCATCCACTTATGTCTTGACGTAAAGCTCCGCGTTGACTAAGTTGAATACCAACTGGCCGGTATTCTACGCCCATAGGGTAAGTGATAGCAAAAATCTTGCTTGCCCTGCTCATTTTACGAGGTAATCTCCATGAAAATGCAGGATCTAACCCATAAAGTCGCAGTCATCACGGGAGCTTCCAGTGGTATTGGCGAGGCTAGCGCCCGCCTGCTCGCGGCAGAAGGCATGAAAGTGATATTGGTAGCGCGGCGAAAAGAGCGTCTGGAGAAATTAGCGCAGGAAATAGGTGCATCAGCCTATGTTTTTCCGGCTGATTTGCGGAATCCTGAAGAGGTCCGTCATCTTTTTGAAGTCATTGGCAATCAATATCAAGGAATCGATCTACTTTTCAACAATGCGGGGCTGGGTTACAACGCGCCCTTTGTAGACAGTAAGGCCTCGGAATGGGAAGAAATGATCGAAGCCAATTTGTATGGCGTTCTGCGTTGTACTCATGCTGCCATTCCCCTGATGAGAGGGCGGCCTGGCGCAATGATCTCAACGGTTTCCAGTGTCGGCGGGCAGTATGGCCTACCCGGCTGGTCCGTTTATAATGCAACAAAATTTGCGGTGGTGGGATTTCACGATGCCTTGCGCAAGGAGTTGGGACCCGAGGGCATTCGTGTGGCATTAATTGAGCCCGGCGCGGTCTGGACCGAATGGGGGTTTAATGTTCCCGAAGAAAGCATGCGTGAAAGACGACAATCACTGGAAGCCCTGCATCCTGAAGATGTTGCTCAGGCGCTGGTATATAGCTTTGCCCAGCCGGCGCATGTTCTGGTTGAAGAAATTTTGGTGCGCCCCGTCAAGCAGATTGTGCCCTGAGCGGGGCCATCCCTCTTTCCGAAACCATACATCCAGGAGCTGACTCATGACCGATGTTCTTCCACTCTTGCAGTCCCATCGTTCGATTCGCCAGTTTCGTTCCGACCCTTTGCCAGAGGGTCTTCTCGAAAATATTGTTCGCTGTGGACAGCAGGCTTCAAGTTCGAGCAATCTACAAGCCTATCGCATCATTCAAATCACGGACCAGGATTTGCGTAAACAACTGTCCACACTGGCAGGGCAACAGGCGTACGTCCTGGAAGCGCCGGTTTTTCTGGTCTTTTGTGCGGACCTGCGGCGGGCCCAGGAGGTTTGTGATGAAGTCGGCCCGCCCTTTGTTGCTGGCATGACCGAGCATTTTCTGATTGCTACAGTAGATACAGCTTTGTGTGCACAAAACTGTACCGTAGCAGCAGAATCTCAAGGCTTGGGTGCCTGTTATATCGGGGCCGTGCGCAACCATCCTGCCGAGATCAGCACATTGTTAGGATTACCGCAGCAGGTTTATCCGCTCTTTGGCTTGTGTCTCGGTTATCCCGCCCAGGAAGTGGAAGTCAAGCCTCGCCTGCCATTGGCAGCCGTTCTACAGGAAAATCGTTTTGATGAAAACCGGGATGCAGCACTCATCGCTCAGTATGACCACACCATGAAAGCATACTACCAGACCCGCTCTACCGGCCAGAAAACCAGCAGCTGGAGCCAAGAGGTGGCCAGCCTTGCGGGGCGCGAGGCCCGCCCGCACATGGCCGAATTTTTGCGTCAAAAGGGGTTTTTACAGCGTTGAAGGCTTAAGCAAATCTCTTGGAAATACTCTAAAATTGCCCCTGCACTCTGATAAAAATTATTATCATCCTTACTATTTATTCACATGCTTACATTAGATTATAGAAAGTTATGATGACCTGAATAGCTCCTGTTCTGCTTTGGCTTTTATGTTATTCTCAAATGCAGAACGGAGTGATCATGAGCGAACATCATGTGTGAATTCAGTGCATTTTTACGGGCGAAATCCCGCACCTTACTTTTATGTTTGGCATTTTTGCCTTGGTCTGCCTTAGCCAGTACACTACCCAGCGTTGGTTTCTACTATGGTTCTGGTTCTACCCCAGAATCATTTCAAGACTTCAAATGGGTTGTGGTAAACCCCGGCAATCAGCGACTACCGAGTGACTTTGATCAAAATCAACGGATTTTTGCTTATGTCAGTATCGGGGAAACCACTCCGGGAGATGCCCGCTACCAAAATCTTCCAGAAAATTGCGCGATGGGTAACAATGCGGTCTGGGGAGGAAAAATCATCAATCTCGCTCATGCTGACTGTCGAAACTATTTGCTACAGCAAGTAATAGCCCCTCTCTGGCAGCAAGGTTATCACGCCTTTTTCATGGACACTCTGGATTCATTCAAACTGGTTGACAAAAGTGTCGCCGCTCAGAAAGCGCAAGAAAATGGATTAGTGCAACTTATTCAAGCTATAAAAACTGCTCATCCCGATGCCCAGCTTATCGCCAATCGTGGCTTTTCCGTACTTCCAGAAATCCATAAAGACCTTGTCGGCGTAGTCGCAGAGTCATTATTCAAACAGTGGAATCAGGGAAAAAGAAGCTATTCATCTGTTCCTGAATCTGATCAGAAAGAGCTGATTACCGAACTCAAGAAAGTCCAGGCGTATGGACTGCCCGCTATTGTCATTGACTATATGCCGCCACAACTGAATCGTCAGGGCTGGTGGAAAGATGCCCAAAAAATTCAATCCCTGGGTTTTGTGCCTTATGTTACCAATGCCGGTTTAACTGCTGTGGGTGCTGGCCTGCGGGAACCTATGCCTCGCCATGTACTTATTTTGTATAATAGTACTGATCCACAACAGGATAGTTCTGCCTTTGCCAATGGTGCCATGCCTCTTGAGTACCTCGGATATGTTCCGCAATTTAGACGTCTCTCCGAGGAACTACCCAACACCCCTCGCCCCGGAGAATATGCTGGAGTCATCCTCTGGAGCGATGGTGAACCCGTCAAAGATGTAGCTGCCATATCTCACTGGCTGGATGAGGCCAAATCAGCCGGCATTCCAATTTTATTGATCGGCGATTTTCAAGATGCCCTGGACGATAAAACCTATATGGATTTAGGCATGAATAAACCGTCTAGCCACAATATCAGTGCATTGAGTATTACTGCTCAAAACAAAAACATGAGTTATGAGATGCCCATTACGGCGAATCCCAGAGATTTTTTGCAAATCACCGCCCCTTCGGGCAGTCAGGTGTGGCTTACCCTGAAAAGTCCTGAAGGTCAGAACGAAGATGCCGCAGCCATCACCCCATGGGGAGGCTATGTGCTCTCGCCCTATCTCCTCACTACCCTGCCCAACAAAGATACCCGTTGGCTGATAAATCCCTTCCAGCTATATGCTGATGCTTTTCGTTTACCGGATATGCCCGTTCCCGATACCACTACAGAAAGCGGACGCAGATTGTTTATGGCACACACGGATGGCGATGGATTTGTCAGCCGCGCGCAATTCCCCCCCTACCACATTGCCGGGGAGGTCTACATGCATCGGATCCTGGAGAAATATAAGTTACCCTTTACCGGCTCTATCATCGTGGGTGATTTGTTGCCGGGTGATCGTGGCTTATACCCCGCCCTGGCGCCTTTAGGCACAAAAGTGGCTCGGGAGGTATTCCGGCTGCCTTATGTGGAAATTGGTTCACACATGTGGTCTCACCCCTTCGACTGGCCCGCTATTGAGGCCGGCAAGGATTATCCCGGTATTAATTTGCCGGTACCGGGTTACAAATTCAGCCCTTATATGGAAGCTGTTGGTGCCGCCAAATGGATTGACAAACACCTGGCCCCACCGGACAAAAAGGTGGTGATTGATCAGTGGTCAGGCGATTGCGAACCCGATGCTCAGGTGGTCGGTCTTGCCTATAAGGCTGGGCTCATGAATATCAACGGCGGCGAAAGCGCCATCAGCAAAAAAAATCCCAGTATTACGGCGGTCCCGCCTATCGGTATTTTCCGGGGCAAATGGCTGCAGGTTTTTGCGCCTGATGCGAATGAAGATTACTTTACCAATCAATGGCGCGGGCCCTACTGGGGCTATGAAAATGTCATTCAGACTTTTGAAATGACCAACAAGCCGCATCGACTTAAACCTATCGACATATATACTCATTGGTACACCGCCACTAAACTGGCCTCCATTTCAGCCGTGGATAAGGTTTATAATTGGGTGCTGACACAGTCCATCACCCCTATTTATGTGGCCGACTATGGACATATAGCCAACAATTTTTACACGATTCACCTCGCTCGCGAGGGACACGGTTTCTGGGTTGGCGGAGCTGATGACCTCCGGGAGCTGCGGATGCCGACCAGCCTCGGAGTTCCTGACATTGCCGAAAGCCAAGGAATAGCAGGATATAATCAGAGTCCCAACGGTAACCTCTATGTGCATATGGACGGAGCTCCATCCGTTTATTTATCGCTCAGCAAGCACCCCAAGTCTGTTCCCTATATTATCAGCGCTAATGCGCCCATCTCCGGATTCACTTCTGAGAATAACGGATTTATCGCCAAACTAGAGGGATTTGTTCCCGTACAGATACAATTGGGTAATGCCCGTAATTGTCGTGCCAATATGAATGGCCAGTCAGCAAACATTCCAGCCAGCGAACGACTCCAAAGCCCGGCCGAAACTGTTACTCTGCATGTCACCTGCACTCCATAAATCCCAGTCGGCCCCGCAACCAGTACTGCGACCAGCGAGTATATGGATTTTTGTAGCCACGATACTGATGGTGATTGCGGCCATCGCCTGGAGTTATGGATGGCATGGGCGACTGAATTTTCAGAACTCATCGGCAAACGGTATAGCACGCATCCAGAGTGCTGAGCTTCTATTGAGAAGTGGTCAATACATGGCCGCAAGTAAACAGCTGCAACCTATTCTCGGTAATCCTCAAGATCCGGTATATAGGCAGGCGCAACGCATGCAATGGAAGATAGACTGGACGCATGCCATGGCTCAGTCACCTCACTCTCTCACCAGAAAAAAGGCCCAGGCAGCACTCGTCCTTTATTTGGATCAATTACTCAAGGAGGGTGGCTGGTCTGCCGACGATTATGCACAATTTGCCAACGATGCCCTGCGAATTGGGGCATATGATCAAAGTGCAGAAGCCTGGCTAGCGGTAGCCCGGGAAAATCCTGCAGCTGCCGTTCATGCCATGCACGCAGCAGCTGCAGCATGGACAGCTAATGGCAAAAGTGTCAAAGCTGGACAACTCCTGCTGCAAATGGCCCTGCACAGCGATCAAGCGTCACTGCAGAAAGACTACTTCATCCGTGGTCTTACTCTGATTGAAGGAGGAGGCGGCGCTAAGCTCGCGCTGTCCCAAGGGGAAAAAACCTTATCCCGGCTCCCCGGCATTGCCAAGGAACGCTATATTGTTCTAATCATGGCCCGCCTGGCCATATCCGCCGGACAACCCAAGCTGGCCGCACAATGGCTAAAAGCAGAGCTAGAAAAACCAGAGCGGGCTCATCACCCATGAAACACCTACCCCTACTGCTCGGGATTTTTCTTCTCATTACCGGCTCCGCAGCTTACGCCCATGATGCGGCAACAGCTACGCCGTGGTGGAAGGCTCCCGGTAGCCTGGCCGCTGATGATGCCAAATGGCGGGCAGAATATACTCAGCACAAGGAGGTTGCCGATGCGTTTGCGGCCAGTCTCGCGCAAAGTATCAAATCGGGGAAGGGTATGGGATATCTGGATCAGGGTGGTATTTCACCGTCCTGGTACAAGCCCCCCATGGTCGTTCAGCCATTTCCTGGTAGTTATTCTCCTGAACTTTACGATTTAGCCTATAGTGCGTTCCTGCAATCTGGGCAGCTGAACGAGGCTTATCGTCTGGCCTACACCGCTGTACTGCAAATGCCAGAAAGTATTTCCTGGCGCCAAAAGCTCATTCAGGTAGGTACCTGGCTTGGACAGAGGGAAACGGTTTTACAGCAGTGGCACTGGTTAGCACGCCACGGAGAACCCGGCGCTCTCGCGTCGGCGGTCAAATTAGCCGCTGCACTATCCCGGCCGGATATTGTTATCCAGCTACTTTCTCCCCTGGCAAGAGCAGGGCAGCTGAGTAATGCCGACTGGAAAACACTGATTTATGCTTATGGACAACTGAGCGAGCCGGACAAGGCTATTTCTGACATCAATCTGTCGCTGCAACACACCGGACCGAATCGCTTTTTGTTAGAGCAAAAAGCCTATCTCAGCTATCAGCGGGGCGAAATTACACAAAGTCTGGCAGCTCTGCAAAGTGTTCAAAAACACTTTAAGGCCACCCCTGATATTGCTATTCAAGAAGCTCGCCTGTTATCGATGCAAGGTAATTACGCAGAAGCCTTTGCAGCCATGAACCACGTACGAGACCAGGCGACTTTGAATGACGTACCATTCTGGCATCTGCTCGCCGTACTGGCATGGGAACTTCATGATCACCAGGCAGCTCTGGATGCCGAAAAAAAACTCTACCTGCTTGATGCTGCCAGCAAATACGATCTTCAGCGCTTGATTATGCTGGTTGGTAGCAAAAATCCAGAAGCAGCTCTCGCGGTTGCCCAACGCGGCTGGATAAAATATCAACTTCCCTATTTTTATTTTGAGAGCCTGACTTACGCAGGACAGGCCCAACAATGGAAGACTTTGGGACAATTATTGCGATCTGTACCGGAGCACGATCCTCAAGGACTCCGCTCCTATGCCACCTATTGGTTAGCCTTGGGCCAATGGGCCAATGCCCTGAAAAAATATAATATAGCCGAAAGGGCATATGCAGAGGCTCTGCACCTGAATCCAGAAGACACTATTGCCAAAAACAATCTCCTCTGGATGTTGGTTGATTCCAGTAATGCATACGCTTTGCAGGCTTTGCTGGTTGGAAACGTCCTCCACCCATCAGCAGAGCTTAATGACGTTACTATGAATGCACTAGAGCGCTTGGGACACTACGGCAGTGCATTATTTCTCGCCGAGCAATCAACTCAGCAGTCAAAACTGGATAGCCGTCAACTTCTCGCCAAAGCCTCTCTTTGGGAGTCTACCGGTCATCCTGGTATTGCCTGGTCATTGCGGCAAGAGGCCATGACAGATAGCCTGGCTCAACTTCATCAAGGCTTTCTGCAAAAGAAGGGGGCAGCGCATGAATAAGACACAGCGGCCTCTTTATTCTAAAATAGTTGCTTTCGGCAAATGGCTATTGGCAACCTGCGCTTTAGCGTCCAGCGTGGAAGCACTCGCAGATACCCAGAATAGCCTGCCGATACCTGGCTCTTTGGCCATACCAGAACAACACGGCAATACCAGGCAAAAGCAAATCAAGCCTGATTTACAAGTAATCTTGCGGGATCAAAAGCTCAACCAAAAGCGTCGGGCTGATAGAGAGGCGCTCGAACACGAGGCGATTCCCGTAGGAATGGAAGGCTCATCCTTGGCTGCGCCAGGCATGCCGGTCTCAGCCAAACAATCCACTGCTTTGCCATCAACATCTTTTCTCGGGCTTCAAAGTCAGGAAGATGCCTTGCATAATCTTGCCGAGGCCATAGCCGCCTCACCCCAGGAGGGCAATCAAACGCGAGCCATCCTCATGACTGCTGCAGAGCGTGGGGACTACTTACCTGCTATTTCCTGGAGTCTCTCCCGAAGATATTGGGGCTTGGCAGAGATTCTTGTTGGCAATAATCCTGCAAAGACACCTCCCTGGGCACTCTTGAGTCTGGCCTTGCACAAACGTGACAAGAAGACCATTCAGTCACTCATTGCGCATCCTGCTGATATACCAGCCAAGGAGATGTTTCAGGCCGATCAATATCTGGGACGCCCTCTCCAGGCCCAGGCTTCGGCCATTACAGCCTTGCAGATAAACCCGTTTGATCGCGAGTTGCGTCGCATGTATATAGACAGCCTCTCTCATACGACCAGTTTTGTGAATATTCAAGGAAGTTGGCAGAGTTTTAATGGGCTACAACTGTATGGGCCACAGTTAAGCGCACATATCCATATCTCACCTTTTTGGGGGATATTGCTTCAAAATGAAAATTTGTGGCAAAACGCCAGCCCAAATACACAACTGATCAATCCACCAAGGATGCAAGGCCGGACGAATTTAGGATTTTTTTGGCGCACCCGGCATTGGCAGGGAGAAGTCAGTGCTGGAGAATATCGTGGGCTACGAAACAACTTGACTGGCAAGCTTGAGCTGAATTGGCAATTGACAGATAACACCAACGTATCGACGATACTAGATTACCATTCTCAAACTTTTCAGAGCCCGGCTTTAGCCGTCGCCGGGATGGCTAATCGTGCACAAATACAGATAGCGCAGACAATTCATGCCTGGACAGCTAATGCAGCACTAGGCTGGACCCAATACCTTGGGCAAGATGGCATCCAGCAGGGCACAGATCGCTACGGGGAGCTAGGTGCGTTCTGGCGCTCTAATCTTGGTCCCTGGGAATTACGTGTAGGGCCCTTCGCAGACTACCATGCTCTACAACGGCGCTCCGGGCCAGAGGGCGTAGTGGCACAGGTACTTGCTGCGAATGATCGCAATATACAGAGCGTATTACCAGGAAGCTACGCCGATTATGGCCTACGGCTACAGTGGGGGGCTTTGAATCAAGCACTACATCCGGGCTGGGCCCCCAATCTGCAGATCAGCGCCTACGACAATTCGCGATTCGGTTTTCAATATCAATTCAATGCGGGAATCAGCACGGCAGTTTTGGGGCCTGACCGCCTCAGCCTGGACTTTTCTCAAGGACAAGGTGGAAACGGACTGTCATTAAATCAGCAGATTTTCTCAATGAATTATCGATTTTATTTTTAATATTGCCAGTAGAGGGAGAACAACATGAAAACCAAAGGATTATGGATTCTCATCCTGATATTGACGCTCAGCGGCTGCGCTGGGATGACCGTACAATCTGCCAAGCCCGTTGCTCTAAACAAGGATGCGACTTGGACCATACTGCCCTTTGCTAACAATACAGAAACGCCCCTGGCCAATGAAAGAGCAGCCGCCCTTGCCGCCGGAATACTGCAAAGTGATAATCGACACGTCGTTGGGTCATTGCCCGTACGCAGCCGTACCCAGTCTTTGCTGGGTGGGGACTGGAAAAAAGAGTACGCCGAGGCCCTGAGTCATGCCCATAACGATGGAACACACTATGCCCTGGGAGGGAGTGTGGACGAATGGAATTATCGTGCAGGAATCAATGCGGAACCGGTAGTAACCATGACTCTTTGGGTAGTCAATGTGCCAGAAGACAAGGTAATCTGGACAGGGGTCGGGAGCGCTCATGGTGGTTCCCTGGGACGTGGCGGTACTGGCGGTCTGGCACAGGACTTGATCCATCGCCTGATCGACCGCGCTCTCCACAAATAAGAATTCACAAGCATGCGCGCAAAGGTAATCACGGCACTCCCCCGCTGGGGGGCAGGATGGATTGAAGCTATTCTGTTTCCCGCACTGGGCATTATAATTAATTGGGGGATTGATCCGAATGATCCCTTATTATTGAATCAACCTTTTCCGTGGCTTTTAATTATTCCGTTACTGATTGCACTGCGTTATGAGTTGATGCCAGCCTTGTTATCCATTATGGTCCTTGCTAGCACTTTCATTTGGCATGCCTATCCAAAAATACACAGCCTTGAAGTATTCGCCGGAACAGTCCTGGTTATTTTAATTGCCTCAGAATATGCTGGCTACTGGGCACGAAAAGAAGCAGGAAGAGCTTTACAGGAAGAAATTACTGCTACCCGCTTCCGACAGCTATCGGATGACTTATTTGTCACCAGGATATCCCAAGATCGCCTTGAACAAAGCCTGCTGTATCAACCCATGTCTATACGCAGCGCTTTGCTCGAAATTAAAAAACAACTGGTGGACAATAATGGTCGCTTGAATAAGGATATTGGCGGCAATGTGCTACATTTCTTAAATCAACTCGTTGGCGTGCAAATTGCCAGCTTGTACGAACTCAAAAAGGGGCAAAGCAATCCTCTGTTAATAGCCGCTTTTGGCGATGCCCATCCATGGCAACCACAAGATCCAGTTCTTCGAGAAGCAATTGATAGCGAACAAAGCCAAACCCTGGCTGAACTGGAGATAGTTGAAATACGGGCTTACATTAGTGCTCACATACACACATTATCTATAGGAATGCAATATATTTTAACCATTGAGGACATGTCTTTTTTTGCCATTAATAAGGAAAGCCTACAAATCATAGAGGTCATATTTCACTATCTTTGTAATTATTCGGAGTCTCTGCGTCAGGCCACCCCGATATTAAATATCTGGCCTGATTGCTCGGCAGAGTTTGTAACGGACTTCATGCAATTACAAAATCTGGCGCTGCGCGTTCCACAGGTTGGCGTGGTCATGCGATATGACTTTCAAGCAGGAAAAGCGGCAGAAAAAGTTATAGATTTCTTACAACGACTCCGAAGAGGACTTGATATTCTTTGGGTAAGAAAAAATCAAAAACGGATTCAATTAATAGTATTATTACCTTTTGCAGGAAGCATGGCCGCAGAAGGGCACTTTCAGCGCATGCACGACGAAAGTGCCATGCATTATGGAAGCCAATGGAAAGAAACTTATATTGGACATAAAATTTTTTACATAAATAAAGATTCTTGCGAAAACCAGATCAGGCAGTTGCTTAATGAAGAAATAATTTTATGAGCACTTTACTTACTAAGAACGTTGTTCTCATTTACAGTTTATACTGGCTACTGCTTATCCTATTCAGCTTATTTATTATTCCAAAATCTGAAAAAGTAATGCAAAAATTGTATTCCTCTTTTTTGATAATCATTATGGCAACAATAATTCCACTTTTTGGACCCTTTGTCGTATTTGTGTACGCGGTATTTTTACGCAGCATCTTAAGACAGGTGCATGAACCGAATGTTGAAAAAATTCAAATACCATCAATCATGCGGGATGCGCGGCTCACAATGTCTACAGCAGCACCAGGAAGTATTGCTGCAAGGCTCCGACATGCTCGAAATCCCCGGCAAAGACTTGAAGCAATTTCACAAATAGCTGATTCACAATTTTCCAGTCAATCACAGTTATTGCGTGGCGCCTTATCCGATGACGCAGAAGAAGTTCGTCTATTAGCATATGCAGCACTTGATCGCCGTGAGCAAGAAAACACCGAGTTACTAATTCACCTGAACAAACAGATGAAACTCGTTAACGAACCCAAAATCTTAAAACGCATCCAGGACTCAAGATATTGGCTGTACTGGAGCATCAGCCACTCTGAGGCCCATGAAACAACATCCGACACAACGCCATCATTTTCCAAATGGGAACCAGAATTCTTAAATATTAGTCATGACTCCGCTTCTATGAAAATGCTTTTTGGGCTTTATTTACTGCAGGTAAATAAAATAGATGAAGCAATTACCAGTCTAAAAGCAGCTGAAAATTCTAATATTGCCGGAGCTGTCATTGCCCCATATCTTGCCTCCGCCTACTTTTACAAACGAGATTTAAAGAAAATTAGAGAAATATATCGGCAGCACTCCGAACTACGCTTATCTCCACGTTATGGACCTTCGATGTCCTATTGGTTGGGAGACAGAAAATGATAGATACACCACAATCTGAATCCGTCGATATCCTTCTCATCCTCGAAGGAACCTTTCCATATGTCCGTGGCGGAGTGTCTTCATGGGTAAATCGCCTGATAATCGGATTTCCTGAATATCATTTTGGTATCATATTTTTGGGAAGTATGCGTGAGGATTATCTAGCAAAGCCTTACCCTTTACCTGATAATGTGAAATATTATGCAGAATATTTTCTATACGACAACAAAAAAACAACGCATTCAAATAAAAAAATCGAAGAAAAAGAGATAAATGCAGTCAGAGAAGCCCATCATAAAATGAAAGACTGCCTTGCAAAATCTTCTATTACTGTTGACATCAGCCATTACGCTGACAACTTTGGAATTAGTGAAAAAGGTTTTTTTGAAAACCGGCACGTGTGGGACTATACTATAGAGTGCTATTCTGAAATTCCAGACCAACCATCTTTTGTTGATTATTTTTGGACTGTACGCGGCATGCACGCGCCTTTATGGTTTTTACAAACGGCACTGAATAAAGCCCCGAAAGCACGTATCATACATTGCCCATCTACCGGTTACGCTGGATACCTAGGAGCTTTATTGAGTAATACTGGAAAATCCCCATTAATTATTTCAGAACATGGAATTTATACCAAGGAAAGACGCATTGATCTGATGTTGGCGCGATGGATTCATGAAGACGACGAGTTCCTCAGTCAAACTGGTAGAATTCATTATCTGCGGCAATTGTGGATTCGGTTTTTTGAATTCATCGGTCGCCTGACATATCAGCAAGCGCAACATATTATCAACCTCTATTCCGGGGTTTTAGAACTTCAGATTGCTGATGGAGCAGATCCTCAAAAAATAAATACAATTCCCAACGGTATTCCAGTTGAAAATTTTTTAATGTCTCGGACGCCTTTGGCTGAAAGAAGATACATTGTCGCACTAATTGGTCGTGTTGTTCCCATCAAAGATATTAAAACTTTTATTCGTGCAGCCAAAATACTGCAACAAACAGAGCAGAACTCTCCTGAATTCTGGATAGCTGGTCCGACCGAGGAAGATGAGGATTACTATCAAGAGTGCCAACTATTAGTAGAACATCTGGGATTAAAGCTACAGGTCAAATTTCTAGGTTTTGCACCCGTCCAGGATGTTCTCAGTCAGGTACGGCTAACAGTACTAAGTTCTATCAGCGAAGGGTTACCCCTTTCCGTACTCGAAAGCTTTGCTGCTGGAGTTCCTGTTGTCGCCACGGATGTCGGTTCTTGCCGCGAACTCATATATGGTAGTACGAAAGACTCCGTGAAAGCCCCTGCAGGGGAAATAGTCCCCATTGCCAACCCCGGGGCCATGGCACGGGCCATCTCTATTTTCTTGAATGACGAAGAGGTATGGCTGCGCTGCAGTAAAAATGGCATACAAAGAGTTGAGCGTAACTACCGAGAGGAAGACATGTTCGCCAGCTATCGCAAGATTTATCAAGCGGGGATGACAAACTAGACATGGCTGGCATCGGATTCGAGTTACGCAGAATTCTTAAAAAGAGAACATACTTTTCCCTACTTCAAGCCTACAGCTTTGCTGGACTTGTTTCTTCGGGTCCCTGGTTACTGTCCATTTTCGGCATTCTGCTCCTGGGCTTCCTCGCTGTAGATGAAAATGCGCACAACTCTGTAGTCATTGAATTTCAGGTTTCTGTCACGTATCTCATTATGTCGTCGTTGATATTGACGGGACCTGTCCAATTGCTATTTACGCGCTATATCGCAGACTTGTTGTTCGCACAGGAAAAACGCAAAGTCATATCAATTATCATGTTAATGCTTGCCGGAGTTTGCACTCTAGGAAGCATTGTTGCCTGGGCTTTGGCATACTGGTTTTTCTCCAAAACTACTATTCTCTACCAGTTTCTAATGGGTACAGGTTTTGTAGAGTTGTGTGGTGTCTGGATATTAACTATCATGGGGACTAGCTTAAAAGACTATAAAGCACTAGTTACCTGGTATCTAATTGCCTATTCCATTATAGTTTTTTCGGGAATCTATCTCGGAACCATCTGGGATCTTTATGGTTACTTATTGGCTTTTGATATTGGTCAGGGAGTATTACTGGCCAGCCTTGGCGCAATGGTCATTCGTCAATTTCCAGGTATTTTACACTATCCTGATAGCGTCCTTAAAGGTGGGAAAATCTTTTGGTCCCTCACTTTGGTAGGGCTTTTTTTTAACGCTGCTGTTTGGGTAGATAAACTTTTATTCTGGTTCACACCAGATACCAGCGGATTGGTCATAGGGCCGCTACGCGCCTCGCCTATATACGATGTCCCTATTTTTCTGAGTTACTTACTTATTGTGCCAGGCCTGGCTATATTTCTTTTCCGTCTAGAAACAGATTTTGTTGAATCTTACAATGCCTATAATCAGGTAATAATTGAGGGTGGAAGCTATGCTGAATTAATTGTTGCCAAGCAAGGAATGATTAACGCAACGCGGACTGGTTTGTGGGATATTGCCAAAATACAGGGTTTAACAGTCATTTTTGCTATAGCCTTCACCCCGCAGATACTTCATATTCTCGGTTATCCAATCAGTTACGCGAGAATTTTTCAGTTTGATGTTATCGGTGTTAGCCTACAGTTACTGTTTATGAGCATTCTCAACGTCTATTTCTACATGGACTTACGCCGCCGCAGCATTTTTTTAACATTTATATTTTTTTCAGGCAACACCGCGTTTACCTGGCTCAGCCTTCAAGGTGGTCCATTTTTTTATGGCATGGGGTTTATGTTTTCCCTTTTTATCACCGACATAGTCGGGCTGTTTTTGTTAAAGAAGGATTTGCAGGATATAGATTTTATCACTTTTATTAAAACTCAATAAATAGGGAGCGTTTAATACTCATGCAGTCAAATCATCATTCTGCAACAATCTTGGTGGTGGGTGGGGCCGGGTTCATCGGTTCTCACACGGTCGAGCTTTTACTTTCCGAAGGCTACTACGTCCGTGTGCTGGACAATCTCTCTACAGGTAAACGCGAGAACTTGCCTGCACAGCATGATCGCTTGGAGTTTATCTTTGGTGATATGACCGATCAAATGCTCCTCAGTCAATCTTGTACAGGCGTTACGCATATTTTACATCTGGCTGCACAGGTTTCGGTCATTCAGAGCCTGGAGAATCCTGTTTTTTCTTGTCAGCAAAATATTCTTGGATTTGTTGGGGTGTTGGAAGAAGCGAGGAAGCGTAACGCACGCCTGGTTTATGCCTCTTCTGCGGCCGTTTATGGAAATCCTGATAAGCTTCCTCTGCAAGAAAGTGCTCAGGTAATGCCTATTTCCCCTTATGGCTTGGAGAAATATAGTAACGAGCTTTACGCGGATCTCTATGGCCGCATGCATCGACTCTCTCATTTAGGAATGCGCTATTTTAATGTGTATGGCCCACGCCAGGATCCCCAATCCCCCTATAGCGGGGTAATTTCACGTTTCGTCAACCAGGCACTTGCCCACAAAGCCCTCACCATTCGGGGAGATGGCAGTCAGGAAAGAGACTTTATACATGTTTTGGATGTGGCTCGAGCCAATGTCGCTGCACTCGTCGGTAATCTGCAAGGGACAGTGAACATTGCCCGAGGTGAAGCTACAACCATTCATGCCCTGGCTAGAATTATTCATCAACTTTCGGGTGTATCGGAGAATATCCAATGGATCCCTCGGATTGAGGGGGATATTCAGCGTTCACTCGCAGATAGTGAACGCATGCGTAAGCATCTGTGCCAACCCTTGTGGGGTTTACCCGAAGGGCTTCAGAACCTGTTGCAAAGCTAAAAAGGAATATCTAAAACCTGACCACATCCTGCACCATAAAAAAGCGCCGCAATAGCGGCGCCCTGGGCGATGATCATCCGCTAGGGATTAGATCTCGCGCACGTCCTCAGCCTGCATGCCTTTGGGGCCGCGAACACTGTTGAACGATACACGTGCGCCTTCTGCCAGGGTCTTGAAGCCGCTGCCCTGAATGGCGGAATGATGGACGAATACATCTTCCTTACCGTCTTCAGGAGTGATGAAACCGAAACCTTTACTATCGTTGAACCACTTTACTGTACCTGTTGCCATTTGATGCACTTCCTATTGCGTAAATTCGGACCACGTGTCCAGTGCTGAGCATAGGGACTATTCTTTATACATGCAAGGTATTTCTACGACAATTTTGCAGCAAATCCGGCTTTCTTGACGGAAAACCGATTTCTGACTAAGGTTAGAACCAACCGTCCGGTATGTAATGATCCCTGACAAGGAGTAGTTCATGAAAATTGGCTTCATAGGATTAGGGCAGATGGGTTCAGGTATGGCGGCCCGGCTGCAGGCTTCCGGCCAGTCTCTCACCGTATTCAACCGTTCCCCGGAAAAAATGCAGGACCTGATTGACCTGGGAGCAAAGGCTGCCCAGTCTCTAGGCGATTTTGCCGATGCCGACGTGATCTTCACCATGCTTGCCGATGATCTCGCTGTGAATGCGCTGGTGATGGAAGAAGACGGCTTGCTGGCACAGATGCGGCCCGGCGCCGTGCATGTTTCCTGCAGCACCATCAGTGTCGCCCTTTCAGCGCAACTGGCCGAGGCCCATACCCGGGCCGGACAGGAATATGTGGCCGCGCCGGTTTTCGGCAGACCCGATGCGGCGGCGTCGGGCAAACTCTATCTGGCACTGGCCGGCAAACCAGCAACCATTGATCGTCTGCAGCCGCTTTTTGATCAAATTGGCCAACACAGTTTCGTGGTGGCCGAGACACCAGAAAAAGCCAATCTGGTCAAACTCAGTGGAAACTTTCTGATTGCCGCTGTCATTGAATCTCTGGGTGAGGCCATGGCACTGGTGGAAAAAGGCGGCGTGGATCGTCATGCCTATCTGGAACTGCTGACCTCCAGCCTCTTCAATGTACCTCTCTATAAAAATTATGGGGGACTCATCGCCGACCGGAAATTTACGCCGCCCGGCTTTGCCGCGCCTCTGGGGCAAAAGGATATGCGTTTGGTGCAGGCGGCTGCAGAAGAGTTGAACGTCCCCCTGCCTCTGGCAAGTCTGCTGCACGATCGCTTCATTCGCCTTGCTGCTGAGGGTGGCGCCTCCCGCGACTGGTCAGCTATTGGCATACTGGCGGCTCAGGATGCAGGGCTGTCATCCTGATGGGGATTCATCGCATTACCAGCGTGCTTCACCTTGAGCCTGCACGATGCTGCTGCTAGTCTGAAATCAGCCCCTCGCCGGGGTTACTGTTGCAAGGAGAGAAAAATGGCCGAACTGAAATTTCATCCTTATCACCAACCGGCGGGGGGTTGGGGTGCCCTGCGCGCATCCATGCATAGCCTGCGCCAGCAGGGAATACTGACTGAAGGGACCGCTTTACTGCTGAAGTCCAATCAGGCCGAGGGCTTTGATTGTCCGGGCTGCGCTTGGCCCGATCCCGATGCCCATTCCACCTTTGAATTTTGCGAAAACGGTGTGAAAGCGGTTGCCGCAGAAGCCACCAGCAAGAAGGTGACTGCCGATTTTTTTGCGCAGCATTCCGTAGCTTGGCTAGCTCAGCAAAGTGACTATGATCTGGAAGAATTTGGGCGCCTGACGGAACCCATGCTGTACAACACCGCCAGTGATCATTATGAGCCGGTTTCCTGGGAAAATGCGTTTGCTCTCATTGCCAGTGAGTTGCAAAAACTGGATTCTCCCAACCAGGCCATTTTTTATACCTCGGGCAGAACCTCCAACGAAGCCGCATTTCTTTATCAGCTATTTGCCCGGGAATTTGGCACCAACAACATGCCCGACTGCTCCAATATGTGCCATGAACCTACCAGTCTCGGCATGCCGGAGTCCATTGGTATTGGCAAGGGCACCGTTACCCTGGAAGATTTCGACCACGCCGATACCTTGCTCCTTTTTGGTCATAACCCAGGGACCAATCATCCTCGGATGCTGGGAACTCTCCGCGATGCGGCGAAACGGGGTTGTCGTATTCTGGTATTCAATCCTCTCCGTGAGCGCGGGCTGCAGCGTTTTGTGAATCCCCAGGATCCCGGTGAAATGCTCACCAATCACGGTACCGAAATCGCTACCCATTACTATCAACCGCGCATTGGTGGCGACTATGCCATTGCTCTTGGTATCGTCCGTTATTTGCTGGAACAGGGAACACTGGATCAGGACTTTATTGACACCCATACCCAAGGCTTCGCCCAGCTCCAAAGCATCGCCCTGGAAACCCCCTGGGCGGATATTGAGACCGAAAGCGGTCTGAGTCATGCCGAGTTCATGGAAATCGGCCAAATCTATGATTCTGGCAAAGCCAGTATCATTACCTGGGGTATGGGTATCACCCAGCATAAACATGCCGTTGCTACCATCCAGATGCTGGTCAATGTGTTGCTGTTGAAGGGTAATATCGGCAAGGAGGGAGCAGGAGCCTGCCCGATTCGCGGGCATAGTAATGTGCAGGGGGATCGCACCATGGGCATCTGGGAACGTCCGGCCGCTGACTTTCTGGATCGCCTGGCCACAGAATTCGATTTTGAACCACCCCGCGAACCGGGGTATGACGTGATTGGCAGCATTGCCGCTCTGGAAAAGGGGGAGGCGAAGGTTTTTTTCGGTATGGGTGGCAATTTTGCCAATGCCACTCCAGATACCCAGCGTGTGCATACCGCCCTGAGCCAATGCGCACTGACCGTACACGTCACGACCAAGCTCAACCGCTCCCATATCGTCCATGGAAAAAATGCGCTGATCCTTCCCTGTCTGGGGCGCACAGAAATAGATATCCAAAATGGCAAGCCCCAAGGCATCACCGTCGAAGACTCCATGAGCATGGTGCACATCTCTGAAGGCATGCGTGCTCCGGCTTCGCCCCATCTGAAATCCGAATGTGCCATCATTGCCGAATTGGCAGCAGCGACTCTGCCCGACAGCAAAACGCCCTGGCGCGAACTGGTGCAGGATTATGACCGGATTCGCGAACGGATTTCCCGGGTTGTCGCCGGCTTTGAGGATTTCAATGCCCGGGTGCATCATCCCAGAGGCTTTCACCTGGATCTTCCCCCGCGCTCACGGCGCTGGACGACGCCTTCCGGCAAGGCCCAGTTCATTGCGCAGCCGCTCAAAAGCATTACTGAGGATCGTTTTGTTCCCCAAAGCAGCGCCCGGGTTTTCAATCTCATGACGATTCGCAGCCACGATCAGTACAACACCACCATCTATGGCTACGAAGATCGCTATCGCGGGGTATCCGGAGCTCGAAACATCTGTTTCATGCACCCGGACGACATGGCTGAAATGGGTTTTGTGGAAAATAGTCCGGTAGATATTATATCCCACTGGACTGACGGTGAGCGCATGGCCCGCAATTTTCGGATACTGCCTTATGACATTCCCCGTTCCTGCGTTGCGGGCTACTACCCCGAGCTGAACGTACTGGTACCTCTGTCCAGCCATGCAGACCGGGCCAATACTCCGACTTCCAAGTCCATTCCTGTCACCTTCCAGGTGGCCGGGGCCTATGACCAATAGCCCGCCATCCGAAGCTGCCGCCATCGAGGATCTGGTCGTCATGCTCCTGCAGATCCTCTGTCAGGAGCAGGCTGTTTCTTTGGCAAAAATCGGGAAACAGATGCAACTACGACGCAGCCAACTGGAAAGGCTCCTGTTACTGCTGGGTGAAAATGAAGCCTGGGGAGGACTGGGCTATCTGACCCAAAGTGAACAAAGGGGCCGAGCCATGATCATGCTCACCGCAAAAGGGAAAGATTTATGCGCATCCATGGCCACTTAAACAGCGGTATCGGCTGGTCGCCGGCCACATTGCTTGCTGGCAAGGCCTCCCCCGTTGCCCACGAAGAAGCCATTCTCGAAGAACGGGCGGTATCCATCGTTATCAATGGGCAGCCCTATGCGGTGATGATGGTGACGCCAGAACATCTGGAAGATTTTTTTCATGGCTTTTTGTGGAGCGAAGGCATCATTCAGCATCTGCAGGATATCAGCGACTGGGAATTGGTCATGCAGAACGCTGAAACTTCGGCCATCTACCTGCAGCTTTCAGCAGAAGCTGCCGAGCGCGCCCGTCACAAGGGTCGCCAGATTATCGGGGGAAGCGCCTGCGGCTTGTGTGGCACGCCCGTCTTTGACGGACTGATTCCCTTTGCGCCTCTGGAAAACCATTATGCCACCACCCCTCAAGCCATTCACCGGATCATGCGCCAGATGCGCGAACAGCAGCGCCTCAACCGTAGTACCGGGACTGCTCACGCCGCCATTCTCGATAGCCATCAGGGATCACTGGTTCGCGAAGACATCGGCCGCCACAACGCAGTGGATAAAAGTATTGGCGCCGCCATTCAACAAGGGCTGCTGCCGGGTCAGGTACAGGTCCTGGGTATTTCTTCACGGTTGAGCTTTGAAATCGTGCTCAAGGCCCTGGGGTTTGGTATTCCAATAATCGCCGCCATCTCCGGAGTCAGCAGCATGGCGATCCAGCTTGCCCAAAGCCACGGCATCACCCTGATTGGCTACACCCGCGATGATCGGATGACCCTATATGCCCATGCCGAGCGTGTTCGTGAAGAATCCGGCATTACCCTTTCCTCTTTGGATCAATAGTCGTTAAGCTTTTCCCATTCCCTTACTCAGGAGCAATCAATGGATGTTCGTGCTGCCGTCGCCTATGGCGCCAATCAACCCCTGGTCATCGAAACCGTGCAACTGGACGGACCACGTCCCGGAGAAGTGCTGGTAGAAATCAAGGCGACCGGAGTGTGCCATACGGATGCTTACACCCTGTCCGGCATGGATCCTGAAGGCCTGTTCCCCACCATTCTCGGCCATGAAGGCGCGGGCGTAGTGGTTGAGGTAGGAGAGGGGGTACGTTCTCTGAAACCGGGGGATCATGTCATTCCGCTTTATACTCCCGAGTGTCGGGAGTGTGAATATTGCCTGAGTGGCAAAACCAATTTGTGTCAGGCTATTCGTGAAACCCAGGGGAAAGGCCTAATGCCCGATGGGACCAGTCGTTTTTCCAGTCAGGGAAAGCCCCTCTATCACTACATGGGTACCAGCACCTTCGCCCAATATACCGTGCTTCCGGAAATTGCTCTGGCCAAAATCCGTGAAGACGCGCCCTTTGACAAGGTCTGTTACATCGGCTGTGGCGTTACCACCGGTATCGGCGCCGTGATTTATACCGCCAAAGTACGGCCCGGCGACAAGGTAGTGGTGTTTGGCCTGGGCGGTATTGGGCTCAACGTCGTGCAGGGTGCCCGCCTCGCCGGTGCTGACATGATTATCGGTGTGGACATCAATCCCTCCAAAAAAACCCTGGCGGAAGCCTTCGGGATGACCCATTTCGTCAATCCCCAAGAGGTCGAAGGGGACTTGGTTCCCTATCTGGTCAGCCTGACCAAGGGCGGCGCTGACTATAGTTTTGAGTGCGTCGGGAATACCACCCTGATGCGCCAGGCTCTGGAATGCTGCCACAAAGGCTGGGGGACCAGTGTGATCATCGGGGTCGCGGGTTCCGGACAGGAAATCAGCACCCGTCCCTTTCAGCTGGTCACCGGCCGCAACTGGCGCGGCTCGGCTTTTGGTGGCGCCAAGGGACGTACCGACGTACCCAAAATTGTCGACTGGTATATGGAAGGCAAAATCCAGATTGATGAAATGATCACCCATACCCTGCCGCTGGAATCTATCAATACGGCTTTTGAGCTGATGCATGAGGGAAAATCCATTCGCACTGTACTCACCTTCTGAGGATATCCATGCCAAGTCAGGAACTGGAACTGCTGGAATCCCATGCCTGTTTTGCCGGACGCATGGAGCGCTACCAACATCATTCCCGGCAATGTCGGAGTCCTATGCGTTTTTCCATTTTCATCCCGGCGCATGGTGCTGACGAAACCCTGCCGGTGCTCACTTTTCTTGCAGGACTGACCTGCAACGAAGAAACTTTCATGATCAAGGCCGGAGCCCAGCGCTATGCTGCCGAACTCGGGCTTATCCTGTTAGCTCCGGACACCAGTCCCCGCCATACCGGGATAGCGGGAGAAGACGACGAGTGGGATTTCGGCACCGGTGCCGGTTTTTATCTGGACGCCACGGCAGCCCCATGGGATGCCCATTACCGGATGTTTTCCTATGTGACTGACGAACTCCCAGCGCTGATTGCCCGGCATTTTCCAGTGCAGGGCAAAGCCCAGGGTATCTGCGGACATTCCATGGGGGGGCATGGTGCTTTGGTCTGCGGCCTCAGAAAATCCGGACAATATCAATCCATTTCGGCCTTCGCCCCCGTTTCCGCACCCAGCCAGACCCCCTGGGGACAAAAAGCCTTCAGCCGCTATCTCGGAGCGGACACCGGGCAATGGCAGGCTTATGACAGCCTGGCACTTCTGCAGGAAAAAGCGGGGCAAAGCCATCCACCTATCCTCATCGATCAGGGGCGTGCAGATCCCTTTCTGGAAGTCGAACTGAAAACCGAATATCTGGAGGCTCTCAACGATCCCCGTCTGACTTTGCGCTGGCACGATCTCTACGACCATAGCTACTTTTTTATCAGCAGCTTCGTCAGCGATCATCTGGCTTTTCATGCCCGGCATCTGGGTGCGGTACGCCGATTAGATCCCCATCATGTCCGCTGAAGCACCGCCATTCTTCAGAGCCATGTCCATCCGGCGTCAGTAGCCAATGGCTGAGCAACGCGGTCACGCGCTGGGAGCAGCCATGCTGGGCATGCTGCTGGACGGTTATGATCTCAGCATCATGGCGGTCGTGCTCTTGCCCTTGAGTAGTGCCTGGCACCTGCAGGCAACGGAAACCGGTGTACTCATGGCCATGGCCCTGCTGGGCTCTCTCATTGGCGGTTTGTTCGGTGGGTTTCTGACAGATCGCTGGGGTCGCCGCAAGCTGCTCTTCCCGAATATTTTTCTCTATGTGCTGGGAGCCCTGATCAGCGCCTTGAGTCCGGATACTGCAGCCCTGTTTGCCGGGCGCTTTATCACCGGCCTGGCCATTGGTCTGGACTACCCTCTGGTCGCGACCATTGTTGCGGAATACAGCCAGACCGCCCAACGTGGTAACCGCTTTGCGCGGGTCAATCTCGCCTGGTACCTGGGCGCCCTGCTCTCCACCATAGTGGGTTGGAGCCTGCTCCTTACCGGTCCGGACTCCTGGCGCTGGATGCTCGGCAGCGCCATCGTACCGGCCCTGGCCCTGCTTTGGTTACGCCGGGGCTTGCCCGAATCTCCGCGTTGGCTGGTCCGCAAAGGCCAGCATTCACGGGCCGAGGAAGCCCTGGCACTGCTAAAACCGGCCTGCTCTGTAGCAGAGCGACAAACCGAACTGGACAGCTTTCAAATCCCACCTCAATCCTGGCGGATTTTACTCCACAAAGCCTGGTTGCGTCGCCTTTTTCTCAGCATTTTTCCCTGGTTCTGCCTGGATGTCGTTGGCCTGGGCATCGGCCTCTATTTCCCCACCGTGCTGCGCGATAATGGTCTGGCCAGCAGTAATGCGGCAGCCGCTGCCATCAACGCGGCGGTGCTCATCGTTTCCGCCTTGGGGATTCTCTTCATTGTTTCCCGACTGGACCGTTGGGGGCGAATTCCACTGCAAAGCGCCGGTTTTGGCCTCATGTCTCTGGGCTTGGCGGTATTTGCCCTCTGTTCCTGGCAGCACTGGGGCGTCGGGGTATATCTGGCCGCAGCCCTCTATGCTTTTGGGATGGGGATTGGTCCCGGGGTGACCGTATTTGCCCTGGCCGTGGAAATATTTCCCACCGAATTGCGCGCCAGTGCTGCGGGCTTAGCCACCGCTCTGTCCCGCCTGGGGGCTTTTCTGTCTGCCATACTCTTCCCGATTGTGGAGAAAAGCTGGGGGATTCCTCTGGTGTTGATCTGCATGTCGGTCGTCGCCCTGCTCGGCTTGCTCGTCACCCTGGCTTATGGCGTGGAATCCCGTATGAAAAGCCTCGAAGAACTGGAAAATCTGCCCGCCAAAAGCTGAATTTACTCAAAACTCCAAGTGCGAACGATGCGCAGAGGGGTCGGCGGAGATTGCCACAAGGCCGGCAAGGGCGGGAAGGGCGCGGCAGCGCGAATGAGGGTTTCTACAGCATCCACCAGCGCCAGATTGCGCGCACCTTGCAACATGGCTATTTCCAGCAGATGTCCATCCGGGGCAATGGTCACGGCCACCACTACGCGCCCCCGAGGCAAGGGACCATGCCCCGCTGCAAACAGTTTTTTCTGCGCCAGGGCCATGATGCGCCCCTCCCAGTTTTTCAAATAAATGTTATAGGCGGCCTGTCGCTCTGCGGAGGAAACCGCTGGCGCCACTTTCCGTGTGGCGGCGGTCACCTCGGCCTGGGGATGGGTCAGGCGGGGGTCCACCGGGGCGCTGATCTGCGGCCGATGAAAAGTGGGGGTCAGGGAAATTTCCACCAACGAGTTGACGGGATTTTTTTTGGCCAAAGGGCCCGCCAGCCCCAGCAATAAATACAACCAGATCAGAATGTTGATAAACAAAGAAAACAGTAGCCAGGGAAAGAGCTGGTCCATATCCTGAGCGCGCAGGCGGAATATCCGACGGACTGCCGTAATGATTACTGCGCTATACCAGCGCAGCCGAAACAGGATATCCAGAATAAAGCTATCGGCGGCAACCTGACCCACAGCACGGGCTTGATGAGAGGCCTTTGACGCTTTTACCCCAACCATTCCGCCGCATCCAGGGCATAGTAAGTAATAATGGCATCAGCCCCGGCCCGTTTCATGCCCAGCAGCGACTCCAGCACACTGCGCTGCAAATCCAGCCATCCAGCCCGCGCCGCAGCCTGCAGCATGCTGTATTCTCCCGAAACCTGATAGGTCAGCACCGGCAGATCGCAGCGTTCACGCAAATCACGGACCAGATCCAGGTAGGGCATGGCAGGTTTGACCATCACCATGTCACATCCTTCGGCAATATCCAGATCCAGCTCGCGAAACGCCTCACGGCGGTTGGCCGGGTCCATCTGATAGGCGCGACGATCCCCGAACTGGGGGGCACTGTCAGCGGCGTCCCGGAACGGACCGTAAAAGGCGCTGGCGTATTTGACGGCATAGGACAAAATACTGACTTCCCCATGACAGCCCGCATCCAGTGCCTCGCGAATGGCGCTGACCATGCCATCCACCATGCCGGAAGGAGCCACTACATGGACCCCGGCTTCGGCATAGGAAAGGGCCTGACGCTGGAGATTTTCCAGAGTCGCGTTATCATCCCGGTCACCGTCCACGCTGAGGATGCCACAATGCCCATGATCGGTGTATTCGCAAAAACAGGCATCAGCAATGACCAGCAAATCCGGATAGGCCGCGCGAATGGCGCGGATGGCTTTTTGCACCAGCCCGTCCTTATCCCAGGAAGCCGAACCGCAGGCATCCTTGCAAGTCTCGGCAATGACCCCGAAAAGCAGCACCCCGGAAACCCCTCTGGCTACAGCTTCCCCGCATAGTTTTAAAGCCGAATCCACACTATGGCGGAAAACGCCGGGCATGGACGCAATCTCGTTGCGGATACCCTCACCTTCCACCAGAAAAATCGGCAAAATGAAATCCGCAGGGATCAACTGATTTTCCTGGAGCATCCCGCGCATGGCCGGATGTCGGCGCAACCGCCGGGGCGAATGCCGCAAGGACAGTGGACTTCTATTCATCGGTGTTACTCCGGCTTTTGACCCAACTTTCCAGGGCCGTCATGAGTCCTTCGGTGCTGGCCTCGGGAGCCACCCAGGGTTCCGGCAAACCCACTGCAGTAATGGCTTCTGCGGTGAGCGGACTGATGGCTATCAGTGGGGTGTTTTTTAACCAGCGTTGCCCAAGGCCGCCTACCATCTGGTAGAAATTCTTGAAAATCTCGGGACTGGTGAGAATCACCGCGTCCAGTTCCCCCCGCGCCCAGGCATGTAAAAGCGGGGTGGGATTGGCGCCCGGCAGGGTGCGCCGATAGCACAGCACTTTATCAACCTGGGCACCGCGCTCTCCCAGCACCTTTTCGAGCAATTCCCGGCCCTGATCGCCAACAAAAAGCGCCACATGGCGCTGCTGCATATCGCTCAGCTCGGCGCTATCCAGCAAACCTTCTGAACTGAATTTTTTGGGGACCAGATCGACCTGTAGGCCAAATTCGCGCAAGGCTTTAGCCGTTTCCCGCCCTACTGCCGCCACACGCGGGCCTTGGGGCCAGGGCAAATTCTGGCTTTGCAGTCGGCTCAAAGCGAAGGCCACAGCATTACGGCTGGTAAAAATCACCCAGTCGAAGGTCTCCAGCCGATGCAGGGCATCGTCCAATGATTGCCAGTTTTCCGGTGCTTCAATTTGCACTGCCGGAAATAGAATCGGACGCGCACCGACGGCCTTCAGGGCATCTACCAGATCTCCGGCCTGCTCTCTGGGCCGGGTGACGACTACGCCTTTATTCTGCAGTAATGCGCTACTCATTATGATTGAATTTCCTTGATAATTGCGGCGGCCCCCTGGGCCAGAAGCTGCTCAGCCACCACTTGCCCCAAAGCCACCGGATCAATGCCGCTGGCTTCTGCACGCAGCAGATGCGCACCGTCAGGACTGGCTACCAGGCCGCGCAGATGCATGGCCTGCCCCTGCCATTCGGCCAGTGCCGCCACCGGTAAACGACAATCTCCGCCCAGTATGCGGTTCATGCTGCGCTCCGCCCACACACACTGCTGGGTCGCGGGGTCTATCAGCGCCTGTAATAGTGCCCGGGTTTGCGTATCTTCCGAGCGAATTTCAATACCCACAGCGCCTTGCCCCACCGCCGGCAAGGACTGCTCCACCGGCAGCGCCATACTGATCCGTTCCCCCAGCTGCAAACGTTTCAGGCCCGCCACGGCGAGAATGATGGCCTCATATTGGCCCTCGTCGAGCTTGCGCAGCCGGGTGGCGACATTGCCGCGCAGGTCATCCACCTGCAAATGGGGGTAGAGTTGCAGTAATTGTGCACGCCGCCGCAAGCTGGAGCTTCCCACCCGAGCACCCGGCTTGAGTTGCTCAGGATGTACGACGCTATTGCTGACAAAAGCATCGCGGACATCTTCCCGGGCCATGATGGCGGCAATCTCCAGACCTTCGGGCTGTAGTGCGGGCACGTCTTTCATGGAATGCACCGCCACGTCCACGTGTTCTGAGAGCAAGGCTTCCTCAATTTCCTTGACGAAAAGCCCCTTGCCTCCCAGCGAATGGAGAGGCGCATCGAGGAGGATATCTCCACTGGTGGTCATCCGGATAATTTCTACCTGAATACCCGGATGCGCCGCATAGAGGGCATCACGGACATGCTCGGCCTGCCAGACTGCGAGGGGGCTGGCGCGGGTACCAATTCGAATCTGCGGCATCATGGCGGGATAATCACCCTGGAACGACACAAAAAAACAGGAATTCGTTACCTTAGCAGGGCAACTTTCCCTGTCAAGGATAAAGAAGTTCGCCCGATGCCGCAAATAACATTGAAATACTCTTTAACTACAAGATACAATCGCTGCAAATTTAACAGGAGCTCGAAAACATGCGTTATCAAATCTGGATGGCCGTAGCAATGACTAGTGCCCTCGCCCTTACTGGCTGCGCCCATAACGTCGGTAGTGGCAAGCCCAGCACCGTCGGAGCGGTAGCCCCGGTGAATTCTGCCGCCACGGCGGGATACAATGGCGAAGGCGTCAACGGCCAGGACCTCAATGCCAATGGCCCCATCGGCGGCGGCAACAGTGGACTGACCGCTGCTGAACTGGCAGCGCTGCCCCAGCAATTGCGGGTGCATTTCGGCTTCAACAGTGAAAGTATGGATGCCCATGCCCAGCAGATTGCCACCCAGAATGCCCAGTTCATGGTCAATCATCCCCATGTCAAGGTGCGCCTGGAAGGCAATACCGATGACCGGGGTACCCAGGAATACAATCTCGCCCTGGGCGAACGTCGCGCCGAAACGGTCAAACAGTTCCTGGAAGCCCAGGGTGTCAATGCCGCGCGTATCAGCACCGTCAGCTTCGGCAAGGACAATCCCCTCTGCACCAGCAACGATGCCGAGTGCTGGGCAAAAAACCGCCGCGTTGATTTTGTGTATAGTGGTGGCTACAACGGCTAAACAGCCAAGGAGAAAATGTTGATGAAACGCTGGCAATTACTGCCTGTTCTGCCGTTATTGTGTCTGAGTCCCTTTGCCCAGGCAGAATCCACGAGCGACCGGGTGCTCCAGCTTCAGCAGCAAATGGCGGTCATGCAGGGCGAGTTGAGCAGCCTCGTGGCCGTTCAGCAGGCGGACAAGGGCAGTCAAAGCGCCCTGGCCAGCCTGCTGCAACGTACCCAGCGCCTGGAACAGGAAGTCCGCAATCTGCGGGGTGAGCTGGATACCAAAACCCACGACCTGCAAACGGCACAACAGGCCACGGCCAGCAAGGTGCAGGCCCTGGCCGCCCAGCTGGCGGTAGCCACCCCGGCTACTGGAGTCACCGCTAGCACCAGCTCGACATTCAGCAGTCTGCTTACCCCCGGTTCTGTGCCCAGCAGCCCGGCAGCGGCAGTGGCCAGCGCGGCCAGTAATGCATCATCATCTACCATCCAGAGTCTGGGACAAGCCGACTATCAGCATGCCTTCAATTTCCTGCGGCAGGGAAAATACGGGGATGCCGTTACCGGCCTGCAGGGCTTCATCCAGAAATACCCTCAGAGCAGCCTTGTTCCCGATGCCTATTACTGGCTGGGACAAGCCCAGTATGTGCTCGGCCAGAATGACGCGGCGCTGAAAAGTCTGTATGTGGTGCCGACCCGCTTCAGCCAGAGCAGCAAGGCGCCCGAAGCCATGTTGCGTATGGCTGAAATTTATCAGGCCATCGGCAAAAAGAAGCAGGCCGTTGTGGTCCTGAACAAGATCCTCCGGCAATATCCCAGCACGCCAACTGCACAAAAAGCTGAGGCCCAATTGCAGGCACTGCCGTCACAGTAAAGATGGACGGGCGCCTCCGCATCACCGAAATATTTCACAGTCTGCAAGGGGAAACCCGCAGTGTCGGACGTCCTGCGACTTTCGTGCGTCTGACCGGTTGCCCGCTGCGCTGCCACTATTGTGATACGGCGTATGCTTTTCATGGCGGCGAATGGCAGACCCTGGATGCCATCATGGCAAGCGTCCAGGCGGGCGGCAATGCTCTGGTGGTGGTGACCGGTGGCGAACCCCTCGCTCAGACAGAGGTATTGCCCCTGCTGACCCGACTCTGTGATGACGGCTACGAGGTGTTTCTGGAAACCAGCGGCGCCTTGCCTGTCGCAGCCGTTGACTCCCGGGTCGTCAAAGTCCTCGACCTGAAAACACCCGACTCCGGCGAGTCTGGGCGCAATCTCTGGGAAAATCTGCCCCACCTGAATGCCCGGGACCAGATCAAACTGGTCATCTGCAGCCGCCGGGATTATGACTGGGCCAAAGAGGTAGTGCAGCGCGAAAATCTGAATCAGATCTGTGAAGTGCTATTCTCCCCGGCCCAGGGAGAAATGCCCCTGCGCGATCTGGCTGACTGGATACTGGCCGACAAGCTCCCGGTGCGGCTCCAGATTCAACTCCATAAACTCATTTGGGGCGATGTCCCGGGACGCTGAGCCATGTCAGAAGAAACCATCGCAAAACCCGCTATTGTCCTACTTTCCGGAGGACTGGATTCCGCCACGGTCATGGCCCTGATGCGTCGGGATGGATACGCCATTCACGCCATGTCCTTTGATTATGGCCAGCGCCACAAGCAGGAATTGCACTATGCCGGTCTGATAGCCCAGGCCATGGGGGTGGCCAGCCAACGTACCGTCCATATTGATCTGGGGGCATTTGGTGGTTCGGCGTTGACCGACACCCAGCTTGCGGTTCCGGAAACTGGCGTGGCTCCGGGTATTCCCATCACCTATGTACCGGCACGGAATACCATCTTTTTGTCCTTTGCCCTGGCTTTGGCAGAAGTATTGGGTGCCCAGGACATATTCATCGGCGTCAACAGTCAGGATTACAGCGGTTATCCTGACTGCCGCCCGGAATTCATCAGCGCCTTTGAAAAGCTCGCAGCGGTGGCCACCCGTCTCGGGGACGATGCGCGCGGACCGCGCATTCATGCCCCCCTCCAGCATCTCAACAAAAGCGAAATCATCCAGCTGGGCACCCGCCTAGGGGTGGATTACAGCCTGACCCGCTCCTGCTATCAGCTCGATGACCAGGGACGCTCCTGCGGCCGCTGCGACAGCTGCCGCCTGCGCCACGCCGGCTTCCTGGAGGCCGGAATCGTGGATCCTACGCCTTATCAATAGGTTCAGGCGGCCTGCTCGGGCTTGTGAATGATTGCCAGTTGCTCGGACAAGCGGCGCACCATCCCCGCAGTAAAAACCCAGGGATAGGCGCCACTTCAGATAGTTACCGCGACCAGGCAGGCTGGCTGTCCTGGCCGGCATCACTATGGAGTATGGCCATGGTTTTGCCGTCCAGGCTGACTTCTGCCAGCACCTTGCGGCCACCGCGATGGGTACCGTAGAGGATCATCTGACCATTTCCGGCAAAGCTCGGATGGTCGCAATTGCCCTGGGCATCCAGGACACGTATGCCGCTTCCATCGGGATTCATCACCGCCAGGGCATAAACGCCATCGGTGCGATGGATAAAGGCAATGGCATTGCCCGTGGGCGAATACTCAGGTCCGGCATTATAGCCGCCACTGTAAGACAGGCGATGAATATCGCCGCCATTGGCGTTCATGGCATAAATCTGGGGTCCGCCGGCACGGTCCGAGACAAACACAATCTGGCTGCCATTGGGCGCCCAGGTGGGCGAGGTGTTGATGGCATCATCATTGGTCAACTGGCGGCGCTGACCCGTCTGCAAATTGGCCACATAGAGCTCGGTGCGGCCCCCTGATGAACGGGCGTAGGCGATTTCCTGACCGTTGGGAGAAAAAGCCGGCGCACTAACAATCTCACCGCCGGGAGCAATGGCTTGCCGCTGCCCCGTCGCCAGATTTTGCACGTAAATAATGGCTCTGGCGTTGGCGTAGGTGACATAGGCCAGACGATGATTATTGGGTGACCAGACTGGCGAGAACACCGGCATGATGCCCCGGACAATGGGGTGAGGATTCCAGCCATCGGATTCGGCCACCAGCAATTCATAGGTATTGCCCGTCTGCCGCACATAGGCAATGCGGCTGGCAAAGGGACCGGGTTTTCCGGTAAAAGCCTGATAAATGACATCCGCCACATGATGGGCGGTCATATGCAGTTCGGCAGCAGAACAGGTAAAACGTCGCGCCGTCAATTCCTGTCCGGTACTAACATTGTAAACATAAACCGTAACCGCGTAGCCGCCGTTGAGGGGCTGCACCGAACCAACGGCCAGACCGGTAGCACCGACCGCCGTCCATTGGGCCGCTTTCACATCTCCCGGCGCACGCGGATCGCTGGGGTAACCGGCAGGCTCAATCACCCGGAATAGACCACTGTGGCGCAAATCATTGCGGACCACATCGGCTACGGAAGGCTGACCTGGCACGCCCGGTCCAAAAGAAGGAATGGCAATAGGCAGGGCCGAGGCCACGCTTTTGGTAATTTCCACAGTGAGTGCCGCCTCGGCAGGTAACACATAAACCGAAGCCAGCAGGAACAGGGCCAAAGCCCAGAAGCGTTTAGCCATGATTGAGATCCTCCGCTTTAAATTTAAGGTCTACATCTTTATACAGGGAATAGGAAAGTCCGATAGGCGGTGAAAAAGGTGCGGCCTGCTCTACAGCCTGGATGACTGCGCGATCAAATTGTGGATTACCACTGGAATGTACAATTTGTGGTTGGCCAATAATTTGGCCTTCAGGGCTCAGGTGCATTTCTACCACACAGGTAAGTGCTGCGGCAAAATTAGTATTCCAAGCATTGAAAACTTGGGTACGGATTTTTTGCCCAAATAGCGCAATCAACCGCTGATTTTCCGAAGCCTGCTGAGCGCGGGCGGCAGCCATGTTAGCTTCGGCCTGCAATTGGGCTTTGGCTTCGGCCATGCGCTGTTGTTGGGCTTTGGCGCGGGCTGCCGCAGCAGCCTGAGCGGCCAGTTGTTTTTTGAGCTCTGCCGCCCGGGCTGCTGCCGCCTGTTCGGCGGCGCGTTTTTCCTGGGCCGCCTTTTCTGCTGCTGCCTTTTCCGCAGCGGCTTTGGCGGCGGCTTGTTGTGCGGCTTTTTCCTGGGCGGCCTTCGCAGCGGCTGCCTGGGCCTTAGCCTCCCGCTCGGCTTTTTGCCGGGCCGCCAGTTCTTCCGCGTGCTTTTCCCGGGCCTCACGGGCTGCGGCGATTTGCGCCGCTTTGGCCTCGGCCGCTTTGGCGGCAGCGGCTTTTTCAGCAGCGATCCGGGCAGCGCTGGGTGGCGGTGGTGTAACCGGTTTCGGGGTCGGCTGGGGAATGGGTTTAGGAACCGGTTTCGGCACAGGCTTAGGAGCAGGTTGCGGGACGGGCGCAGGAGTAGGCACCGGCGCGGGCATGGCCGCCGGAGGCATTCCACTACTCAACTGGGCCTGCATGGGATGATTGCCGCTACTCGGCGGCAACTGCACATGAAAAGTCCAGAACAGAGCAAAAAGTATGGCGGCATTGAGGATGATCGCCAGCGCCAAAGGCCATAGGGAGCGACGTTCTTTCAATGGCCCTCCGGGCGGGTCAGCAGGCCAACATGAGAAATACCGGCCTGCTGCAGCCGTGCCATTACCGCCATCACTTTGCCGTAATCCACATGGGCATCACCACCCACCAGTACCTGCACCTGACCATGAGTAGAGCTGGATATACGCCGCACATCCGCAGCCAGATCGTCCAGCGCCACAGAACCATGCTTATCCTTGAACTGTACGGAAATACTTCCTTGCCGGGTCACGGAAATCAGCACCGGAGGCACTTTGTCCGATACTGGCTTGGTCACCCCCTTGGGGAGATTGACGTTCACCCCCTGGGTCAACAAGGGCGCCGAGAGCATGAAAATCACCAGCAGTACCAAAGTCACGTCGATATAGGGGACGACGTTCATTTCCGCCATCAATCGCCGTCTTTTCATGGTTTGGTCTCGGGTACCTGACGGTGCAGGATGTTGGTAAATTCATCCATGAATACCTCAAACTGGGCATCGAGCTTGTCCAGCTTGTGAATATAGCGGTTATACGCAGCGGTGGCCGGAATGGCGGCAAAAAGACCGGCCGCCGTGGCGATGAGAGCTTCGGCCACCGGCGGGGCCACCGTCGCCAGCGTCGCCTGGCCGGCCGCACCAATATGCATGAACGCGGTCATGATGCCCCAGACCGTCCCCAGCAAGCCCACGAAAGGACTGACAGAAGATACGGAAGCCAGAAAAGCCAGACGGTTCTCCAGACGTCCCACCTCACGCATTTGTGCCACCCGCATGGCCCGACGCGCTGCGTCCAGGGCATCACTGGGACGAATCTTGCCGCGCTGGCGCTGAAATTCTTCATACCCTGCGCAGAAAATACTGCCCGCCCCGGTTTCCAGATTACTGTTACCCGATACGTGTTGGTAAATCTGGCTCATTTCTCCACCACTCCAGAAACGCTTTTCAAAACGGGCCAGCGCCTTGAAAGCGCCGGCAAATACAGCCCACTTTTCAAAAATGATGGTCCAGGAAGCGATGGAGGCGATGACCAGCAGCACCAGAATGATCTGCACGACTGGACTGGCGTTGAGCACCAGATGGGCTACGGAAAGAGAAGCTGCGGGGTGGGTAACGTTTTGAGGATCCATAAAATCTCACGGGTGAACACAAAGGGGGAAAGCCTGCAAAAGCACTGCAGGAATGACATGGGGACGAAAGGTCTTGGCTTCGAGACAGACGACCTCTATTTCGCCACTACACAAGAGCTTGTTTTGGTTGAATATATGCTGTTGAAAATTCATGCGCACAGGGGTCTTACGAGTGATGACTGATTTTATCTGAAGCAAATCATTAAAACGAGCCGGGGCGCGAAAATCCAGTTGCGCGCGGCGCACCACAAAGAGGATTCCGGGATCCTGCTCCAACACATCCAGTTCATAGCCCTTTTCGCGCAGCATTTCGGTGCGGGCGCGCTCCATGAAGCGTAAATAGTTGGCATGATACACCACCCCGCCGTGGTCCGTATCTTCATAATATACGCGCACCTGAAAGAGGCTGTCGCAGGCATCACGCACCATCAAAAAGACTCCCGCCATCCTTGGGTACCGGCAAACCCAAAGCCAGATAGCTGAGTTCGGTGGCGCAGCGGCCACGGGGGGTGCGAATCAGATATCCGCGCTGAATCAGGAAGGGTTCCAGGACATCTTCAATGGTCCCGCGCTCTTCGCCAATGGCGGCGGCCAGGCTCTCGACCCCCACCGGCCCCCCCGCGAAACGGCCGATGACGGCTTGCAGAAGCTTGCGATCCTGGCCGTCAAAACCGTGCTGATCCACTTCCATCAGGGTCAGGGCAGCTTCGGCGGTGCTTTGGTCAATTTCTCCGTTGCCCCGCACCTGGGCAAAATCCCGCACCCGGCGCAGTAGGCGATTGGCAATGCGCGGGGTCCCCCGGGCACGTCGGGCAATTTCCTGGGCACCTCGCAAGTCCTGCTGCGTGCCGAGAATGCTGGCGGAACGGGTCACAATCTGGGTCAATTCGACATCACTGTAAAATTCCAGATGAAAACTGATACCAAAGCGGTCACGCAATGGCGAGGTCAGCAAACCGGCGCGGGTGGTGGCACCAATCAGAGTAAAAGGTGGCAGACTGATTTTGATGGAACGGGCCGCCGGCCCCTCGCCAATCAGAATGTCCAGCTCATAATCTTCCAGGGCTGGATAGAGAATTTCTTCGACCACCGGACTGAGGCGGTGAATTTCATCCACAAACAACACATCATGGGGCTGCAGATTGGTCAAAATGGCGGCCAGATCACCCGGCTTGTCGAGCACCGGACCGGAGGTGACTTTCAGACCCGCCCCCATTTCCTGGGCAATAATATGGGCCAGAGTGGTTTTGCCCAGCCCCGGCGGGCCGAAGAGCAAGACGTGATCCAGAGCTTCCTGACGACCCTTGGCGGCATCAATATACAGGCTCAGGGATTCCCGCAGACGTGCCTGGCCGATATATTCCGTCAGCAGCCGTGGACGCAAAGCGCGATCCACTGCATCGGTATGGGTTTCCTCGGGGTTGAGCGGGCCTCTGTCCATCATCGGGGTGTGACCATCGGAATGCTGGCGGGTTCCATAAAAATCAATGCCGTGAAAGCTGTTGCAAGGCCTGACGAATCAGATCCTCAAGGCCCAATCCTTCGCCCAGACCGGCAATCGCCTGACTGGCCTGTGCAGGCTTATAACCCAAAGTCAGCAGTGCGGCAACGGCTTCCTGTCGGGGATCTCCCGGCACCGCTTTACCCATGGGCAAGACGCTGCTTCCGCCCATTTTATCGCGCAGCTCCACCACCAGTCTTTCCGCCGTTTTCGGGCCGATGCCGGGAATGGCGGTGAGCTGGGCGATATTCCCTTCTGCCACCGCCTGACCGAGTTTTTCGGCGGGCAATCCCGAGAGGCAAGCCAGTGCCACCTTGCCACCAATACCGTTGACGCGAATCAACAGACGAAAAGCGTCGCGCTCAGCCTCGGTCATGAATCCATAGAGCAGGTGGGCATCTTCGCGGATGGTCAAGTGAGTGTATATCAGGGCCGTTTCCCCCGCATTCGCCATCTGATAGAAACTCGACAGGGGCATTTCCAGTTCATAGCCAACGCCCTGAACCTCCAGCCACAGCCAGGGGGGGCGCTTCTGGAGAATGATTCCGCGTAATGAGGTGATCATGGCCGCCCTCTGCGCAGCAACAGGACATCAGGCATGACCGGCGACCTGCCAGCGCTGGCGGGTGCGGGCATGATGGGCATGACAAATGGCACAGGCCAGGGCATCTGCGGCATCAGCCTGGGGATTTTTGTCGAGATGGAGGAGCCAGCGCACCATGCTCTGGACTTGTTCCTTGTCGGCATGCCCGGCACCCACCGAGGCTTTTTTGATCTGCAAGGCGGTATATTCTTCCACCGGCAGGGCTGCTTCCAACAATGCCACCAGCGCCGCCCCCCGGGCCTGTCCGAGTTTCAGTGCAGAATCGGCATTGCGGGCCATGAACACCTGCTCGATAGCCGCTGTATCCGGTCGGTATTCAGCCAACACCTGGCTGAGCTCCCGATAGATGGCACCGATACGCTCCAGGAAAGGGCGCCCGGCCACATTCAGGCAACCGTGCGCCACATGCTGCAACTCTCCCCGCGCATCGGACTCGATAATGCCGTAGCCGGTGCGCAAAGACCCCGGATCAATGCCAATAATGCGCAAGAGTATGGCCAACCGGGCTAAGCGGGAGCAGGGGCGGGAGCGCATCCAGCAGATTATCCGCGCGCATGACCATGCGCCTCAGGAAGCCGCTTCCAGGCGGGCCATTTCTGCCTCGCTGATTTCATAATTGGCGTACACATTTTGCACATCATCGTTTTCTTCGAGGAAATCAATGAGACGCAACAGTTTTTCCGCTTCTTCTCCGCTGACTTCAATAGTGTTTTCCGGAATCATGGTCAATTCGCTTTCTTCCGGTTTTAAACCGGCGGCCTCAAGCGCCAGCACCACACTGTGCAAGTCGGTGGCGGCGGTATAGACAACTATGCGCTCGCCTTCATTGACCACATCCTCGGCACCTGCCTCCAGAGCCGCTTCGAGAATCTTGTCCTCATCGGCATCGGCAGGAAAAACGATCAGGCCCAGCTTTTTGAACTGGTAGGCGACGGAGCCGGCGGTTCCCATGTTACCGCCCCGTTTGGAGAAAATGTGACGGATTTCGGCGACCGTACGCACCTTGTTGTCGGTCATGGTTTCGATGAGAATGGCGACGCCACCGGGGCCATAACCTTCATAGGTCACTTCCTCGTAATCCACCCCTTCCAGCTCACCCGTGCCCCGCTTGACCGCGCGCTCAATGGTGTCTTTGGTCATGTTCGCGCCGTAGGCCTTGTCCAGCGCGAGGCGCAGCCGGGAATTGCTGCCCGGATCGCCGCCACCGGCGCGAGCGGCCACGGTAATTTCGCGAATCAGACGGGTGAATATCTTGCCGCGTTTGGCATCTTTGAGCGCCTTCTTGAATTTGATGGTGGACCATTTACTATGTCCGGACATAACCCACTCCTTGCTTCTGTAACTGGCTTATTCTGGTGAAATAATCTCCATGATAGCGCAAAGGCGAGGAGGACGTCATGCCTGCTTTATCTGTCAGCGGGCCGGAAGCCCCTCTTCCTTGAGCCCCTCAAAGTGAAACTCAATAGCCTCTTGAATGCGCTCAAGAACGGAGGTGTTTTGTTTGTGGCGGCTAATGATCAGGTTGGACGACTCGCTATCTACTCCGGCACATAGCCAGCTTCGCGCTGATGCCGGATGGCAAGAACAAGAACGGCGTCCTGATCCAGCTCATAGCTGTATAACGCAAGGTAACCAGACTTGCCACGGGAAATGACGAGTTCTCTCAGACCCTGCTCTGCAGGGCGTCCAATCAGAGGGTGGTTTTCAAGGACCTGCATGGCTTCGATGATAAGTCCGACCGTGTCCAAAGCAGCGGTGGAGTCAGTCTGAACGAGAAAATCAGTGAGCCGGTCAAGATCAGCCAGGGCTGGTGCTGCGTAGATTACGCGCGCCAAGACTTGATCTTTGGCCTGGAGACGGGCTTGTCTTGCGCGCGGGCTCGCAGATAAGCATGAACATCCTCGGCCGGGTATCCTTGGTTAGATTTTATCGCTTCTTCTCTCGAAGCCATTGCGGCAGCAACAAACCGCGCCCTCCTTTCGGCATTTGTGGCTGCGGCTCGGATGGCATCAACCATAAATGCGTGCGGGGTAACGTCTTGCTGCTTGGCGGCAGCAACAACAAGTTGCTTTACATCCTCAGGGATTTTCAATGATGTCGTGGACATGGCCAAGCCCTCTCCAGTGCAGTGTTACTATGGTAACACCTCTGTCACAGCCAGGACAACGTGGCCATCTGTGTCGCCCAACGCCCGAAATCAGCGACACCGGCCTGCGTAGCGGGTTGACGGTCGGCTGGAGCGCCGTGTTAGAAGCCTCACCCGCCAACCTTATCGGCAGTGCTGAGTTTTACAAACAGCTCGATGTTTCGACTCTGCGGCTGCATGCAGACAATGTGTCCGCAATTGCCCAGCCCCATAAACAACAGCATCACGCCAGGGTGGCGATGGCGCTCATGGTCGCGCCCAGGACCTCGGCGGCGTCGGCATCGCGATGGAAATGCAGGGGGACGCCATAGCGCAGCATGGGCTGCTGACGGCGCAACCAGGTCTGCAGATCGGAGGAGGCCTGGCTGACGCTGCCGACATGGGCGGGCACCACCGGAGCGCCGCTTTCGCGGACCAGCCAGGCTATGCCTTTCTGGATTTCCGAACGATGAATGCCCCCCTCCGGGAAAATACCGAGCACCCGGCCATCTTCCAGCATTCGCCGCGCCTGCAGGAGCGCCCGTACATCGCGACGATCACGACGCACCGGAATGCTGTAGGTTTGTTCCAGCAGTCTGCGTATCCAGGGATTATCGTAGTATTCCTGGGCGACCAGAAAGGAAACGACCCGCGTGTTACTGGCCACCAGCAGCAGCGGGTCCAGGACAGACACATGATTACAGGCGAGAATGGCCGCCCCTTCGCTCGGGATAGTACTGGGTTCCCAGCGGGCGCCCTGATAAAAACGGACATAGGCAGAAAGGAGCCCATGCAGGCTGCGCTGGGTCAGGGACCATTGGCCGATGCTATCGGCAGGCGACGCAGCGGCGCGCGGCATGGCGAGTATCAGGATACCGCCAGCATGCGTTCCAGGGCGGTGCGCGCCTGCGCGGCGGTTTCCGGCTCTACCTGAATCCGGTTGCGCACCTGTCCTTCCAGAAGATTTTCCAGGGATATGGCCAGCTGCTCGGGATCAATACGGAACATGGTCGAACACATGCAGACCATGGGCGACATGAATTCCACGGTTTTTCCCTCTGCCCGCACTTCATCGGCCAGACGGGTCACCAGGTTGATTTCGGTGCCTACCAGCCACTCACTCCCGGCTGGCGCCGCCTTGACCGTGCGCAGGATGAAATCCGTTGAGCCCACCGCGTCGGACATCTGACAGACTTCAAAGGCCGCTTCCGGGTGGGCAATCACCTGGCCTTGGGGATGCTCCCGCCGCCAGCGCTCGATATGGGCAGGCTGGAACATCTGATGTACCGAACAATGACCTTTCCAGAGCAGAATCCGGGCGCGGCGAATTTCCTCGGGAGTCAGGCCTCCCAGGGGCAGAGCCGGATCCCAGACCGGCATATCCCGCAGGGGAACACCCAACTGGTGGCCAGTCCAGCGGCCGAGATGCTGATCCGGAAAAAACAGAGCCTTGGGCCGTTGCTGAAAGGACCATTCCAGCACCTTGCGGGCATTGGAGGAGGTGCAGACCGTACCACCGTGGGCGCCGCAAAAGGCCTTAAGGGCGGCGGAGGAGTTCACATAGGTAACCGGCGTGATTTCCTGCTCCACATCCAGCACCGTGGCGAGTTCTTCCCAGGCGCGCTGCACCTGGGGCATATCCGCCATATCCGCCATCGCACATCCGGCATTCAGGTCAGGCAAAATACTGGCCTGATCGGGGCGGCTGAGGATATCGGCCACTTCTGCCATGAAGTGGACGCCACAAAAGACGATGAACTCGGCTTCCTGCTCGGCTGCTGCCCGGGATAACTGCAGGGAATCCCCATGAAAATCGGCATGGCGATACACTTCTTCACGCTGATAATGATGGCCGAGAATGACGGCGCGCTTGCCCAGAGCGGCTTTCGCCCGCCGGATGCGCGTATCCAGATCGGCGCCGGCACTGCGCCGCAAGCCCTGTACCATCACTGTTTCTACACCCATAACCACCCTCTCAGGCGCTGTTGCGCGTGCAAATTATTCTGCAACGTTACGAAGCCGCCTGCCCTACGTCAAGATTAGCTCCAAACTGACGATAAATCGCATCGCGATTAGTCCAGGATCCGGTACGCCGGGCCGCCTCGGCTGCTGGTAGCCAGGCATAACCGACATGCTCTCGGGGCTGCAGTTGCGGCGGCTCCGGGGCAGATAGGGCCAGGGTGAATATACGCTCTTCATTGTACTCCACCTCCGGTGCGTAGCGTTCCCGCCAGGGAGGAACAATGGGAAAACGGTTGCGCACCCCGGTATCCACCATATTTTCTGCGTTGAATCCGGTTTCCTCGTGCAGTTCGCGAATGGCCGCATCCCGCCACGATTCTCCCGGCTCCAGGCTCCCGGTAACCGACTGCCAGAATCCTTCGGGCCGGGCGCGCTCCAGCAGCAGAACCTGCTCGCCGGAGTATACCATGACCAGCACCGACTCAGGGATTTTGAACATCGCCCCCCACCCCGGGCCGCAGGCGGATTCCCAGCTCCTGCAACTGCTTGTCAGCCACCACTCCCGGAGCCTCGGTCAACAGACAGCCGGCCTTCTGGGTTTTTGGGAAAGCAATGACATCGCGAATGGTTTCCGCGCCGGACATGAGCATGACCAGACGATCCAGGCCGAAAGCCAGGCCACCATGAGGGGGGGCACCATAATGCAGGGCATCGAGAAGGAAGCCAAATTTATCCCGCGCTTCTGCTTCGCCAATGCCCAGCGCCGCAAACACTTTTTCCTGGACTTTTTCCTGGTGGATACGAATGCTGCCGCCACCGATTTCATTGCCGTTCAGCACCAGATCATAGGCGCGGGCCAGGGCCGCACCCGGATTTTCTGTCAGACTTTCCAGGTGGGCGCTTTGGGGTGCGGTAAAAGGATGATGGGTGGAGGTCCAGCGATCTTCCTTCTCGTCATAGTCAAACATGGGAAAATCCGTGACCCAGACCGGCCGCCAGATGCCTTCCAGCAGGTTCAGATCAGCGGCCAGACGATTGCGCAGATTACCCAGCGCTTCGTTGACCACCTTGGCGCTGTCGGCGCCGAAAAAGAGCATGTCGCCCACAGCGGCGCCACTGCGCTGAAGAATCTCCTGGAGCACCTCGGGGGTCAGAAACTTGACGATGGGCGATTGTAATCCCTCTGCACCCTGATCAAGGGCGTTGACCTTGATCCAGGCCAGGCCCTTGGCGCCATAAATCGCCGCAAACTGGGTGTACTGATCGATCTGGGTACGACTGAGCTGGGCACCGCCGGGAACCCGCAGGCAGGCCACCCGGCCCCGTGGCCGCTCTGCCGCTTCCCGGAAGACCTTGAATTCCACACCGCGCATCAGGTCGCTGAGCTCGGTCAGCTCCAGCGGGTTGCGCAAATCGGGACGGTCCACCCCATAGCGGTGCATGGCATCCGCATAGGTCATGCGCGGAAAGGGCTTGGGCAATTCCACGCCGAGCACGTCCGCAAAGAGGCCACGAATCATTGGCTCGGCAATAACCATCACCGCTTCTTCATCCACAAAAGACGCTTCCATGTCGATCTGGGTGAATTCCGGTTGCCGGTCGGCACGCAGGTCTTCATCCCGGAAACATTTGGTAATCTGATAATAACGATCCATACCGGCCACCATCAGCAACTGCTTGAAGAGCTGCGGACTTTGGGGCAGGGCGAAAAAATGGCCGGGTTGGGTCCGGGAGGGCACCAGATAATCCCGCGCGCCTTCGGGGGTGGAGCGGGTCAGGACCGGGGTTTCAATGTCCATGAAACCGGCGTCATCCAGATAGCGCCGCACATAACGGGTAATCTGATGACGCAGGCGCAGGCGGGCCAGCATTTCCGGGCGACGCAAATCCAGATAGCGGTATTTGAGGCGCAGGTTTTCGGCGATGTCCTCTTCATCCAGCGGAAAGGGAACCGGCTCGGAGCGATTGAGGATGTCAATACGCGCCGCCATGAGTTCTACCTTGCCGCTGGGCATCAGAGGATTCTCCGTGCCGGCTGGCCGCGCCCGCAGGACCCCCTCGACACTCAACACGAATTCGCTGCGGCATTCGTTGGCCGCAGCAAAGGCTTCCGCCTGATCGGGGTCCGCTACCACCTGCACCAGTCCCTCCCGATCCCGGAGATCGATAAAAATCACCCCGCCATGATCGCGTCGGCGCTGCGCCCAACCACACAAGCGGACGGTCTGCCCGATCAGATTTTCGTTAATGCCATTACAATAATGTGTCCGCATGCTGCGTCCCGTGTAGTCAGTCAAAAATGCCTCATCAAACAACAAAAGGCCGCCTGACCGGCGGCCCGTGCACAATCTAGCCCCGCTGCAGGCGCGGCGTCAATGACAGGCGCAACTGCCGCCGGGACAGGCGGGTGCGGCGCTGGGGGCTTCACTTTTGGTGGCGTTACTCTTGCTGCCCTTGAAATCCGTCTCGTACCAGCCCGATCCCTTCAACGCAAAGGCCCCGGCACTGAGCTGGCGCTCCAGACCCGGTTTGCCACAGACAGGACAATCCGTCAGCCGCGCATCACTCATGCGCTGTTCCGCGCTCAGGTGATGTCCACAGTCCTTGCATACATACTCATAAGTTGGCATCGTATCGACTCCGTATTAGGTTGTAACTGAATATGCCTATTAAATACGTCTTCAGGCACCATTTTTCAAGCGTTCTGTGCGCCGCACAGTCTGTTACGGTAATAAGTCATGTCCATCGCGCCTGAATTGCATAACGCCCTGCAAACCCTGATTGCCCTGCTCGCCATTCTTAACCCCATCGGGGCCATTCCCATTTTTATTGCCCTGACAGCCGACGAAGATCCGGCCCAACAACTGGCAACCATCAAACTGGCTTCTCGATCAGTCGCCATCGTGCTGCTCATTGCCGCCTTTCTGGGGGAGTACATCCTGCAGTTTTTCGGCATCAGCATCGCCGCCTTTCAGGTGGCCGGCGGCATGGTACTGATGCTGCTGGCTTTCAACATGTTACAGGCAAAATCCAGTCGCTATCGCCATACCCCGGAAGAAACCGCCGAAGGCATGAGCAAGGAAGCGGTAGCGGTGGTACCCCTGGCCATTCCCTTGATGGCGGGTCCGGGTACCATGATTACGGTGATTATTGCCCACCACAAAAACGCCTCCTGGTTTGCCAGCGGCTTGCTGGTTCTGGACATTTTGATCATTGCCGGGGTCGCTTATGCGGCCCTGCGCCTGGCGCGCCCCCTGTCGCGCCGGCTGGGGGTGACCGGCATCAACATCTCTACCCGGATATTTGGACTGGTCCTCGCGGCCATTGCCGTCACCTTTATCGCCAACGGCCTGGCGGCGCTGTTCCCCGGTCTGGTGCATGTCAGCACCTCCTGATCAGGGTTTGAGATCGCGCCCGATTCCGTATTTGAGTCGCCGTACCGGCAGATACCAGCGCAGTCCATCCAACAGCATCAGGGCCCCCGCCCCGATCAGCACATAGTCGCTGAAACCATAGGGAGTGGCTCCAAGTATTTTGTGAATGGCCAGCCCCAGACCGATAAAGGCCACCCCCGTGCGAATCAGGGAAAGCCCGGTGCGCGCCCGGGCGTAGGACGTCCGATGGCTGGCGGCGATGGTGCGCTGGGCGGCGAGCATGTTGCGCTCCCGCGCCAGATGAGTCCGTTCCTTGCTGGCCGGAACCGGGCGCAGGATGGAACAATAGTGGGGAATGGCCGCAGCCAGACGGGCCAGGGCACTGTCATCCTCGGCGTGGATGGGTGCCTCGGGCAGATGATAGCGGTCGGTGAAGCGTACATTTTCGGTGGTGATATCAATCAAGGCGCGCTGACAGGGTAGATCCATGCTGGCACCACGGACTTTCAGGTAGTCCAGCAGGCCGATGAGGGCCAGACCGATGCCCACCAGCAAAATCCACAGATGATAGGAGGCCAGCAAATTATCGGTCACCCGGGTCAACACATTGGAAAGAGCAACCATGGCCAGCCCCCAGCGCAGCAGCTTCATGGACGTCCGGGCGCGGGCATGGGCGGTCCGGTGGGCGGCAAGTTTGGTGCGCCACAGCGCCATGGTGTTGCGCCACCAGGCGAGGCCAGTACGCTCAATGCCGATGAGCAAGGGGGCTTCGGCGTGGAGATAATCTTGCATATACCAGCGCAGATCCTCCCTGAGCGCCACCCGAAATTCGTAGCTTTTTGCCGGAACCCACTGTTGTACCTGAGCCCGCATCTGCTGGCTGTCCGGATCAGCAGCGGCGATGACGACCGTATCTCCCAACTGGCGGATCGGGAACCACTCCCCGACCCGCAACACCTGGCTATCCAGACCTGCAAACAGCTCTGAAGGCACCGGCAGGCGCTCATCATACTGGGTGAAAGCACAATCATAATGCCGGGCCAGAGCATCCAGCAGAGCACAGCGCGATATGCCACATTCCTTCAGTAAAATACGCTCGGCATCAATACCACGCCGGGAGGCACTGGCGATGACCTCCTGCAGCTGCGCTGCACTAAGAAGATCGGCTTCGACCAGGAGATGATAGGGGGACATTTCAGTGATCATGGGGATAGTGGGTGCGCTTCCAGGCGCTTTTCGGGAGGCTGTAATCGGCGTCGGCAATTTCAAAATGATTGTCAATAAAGGGCGAATGACGTTTGACTTTTTCGGCGGGCAGATACCAGCGCAGACCATCGGCAATCAGATAGAGTCCCATAATCACCAGGAACGTATCAAAAACCGTCCAGAGAATATCGACATGGCCGGTAAATCCGAAATAAATATAGAGGCCGGCGCCAACAGTCATGATGCTGAAACCGGTGCGGATGAAAGCCATACCGGTACGGGCCCGGGCCATGACCGTGCGCAGGCGCGACATGCCATTGCGTTTATCGGCCAACACCGTACGTTCCAGAGCCAGACCCGTCGTCGCAAAAACCCCGGGGCGGGCCTGCTCGCCGCTGGCCTCGGCCACCGGGTCGAGTTTGCGGGTATAAAGGCATAAAGATGGAAAAATCACATCCCAGGGGCCGCGTTTGCCATGGGCGTTACCCACGGCTTCCAGCGCCCGATTCGCTGCATCGCGCCCCGGGTGATACCAGAGAAATCCTTCCACCAGCATGAATATACCAATAGCAATCAGGCTCCAGTCGAAAATCGACCAGGGCCCGGGAGGAAACTTGCGAATGAAGCCAATGCCAATGGCGGCAAAGGCCACCCCGGTACGGGCAAAGGCCAGCCCGGTACGGGCCTTGGCCATCATGGTCCGCAAATAGGCCAGAATCGTCCGCTCTTCGGCCAGATCGGTCCGGTCATTGGCCAGAAACCGACGTCTTTCGACGGGAGACAAAGCATCCCAGGCTTCGCGCAGGGCGGCAGCCCCCGCGACCACCGGGCTCCGCTGGAAAAGCATCTGCCCGCCCGGATCCCGTACATCCAATGCCGAATAATCGGCGGGGACCGCATAGGGCCGATAGGTTTTGATGGCATTCGACTCTTTTCGCGCCGGAAGATACCAGAGCAGACCGTCGATCATGGCAAGAATCCCGAAAACCAACAGCGGAATTTCAAAAAACAGCCAGGTTCCACCGCCGAACAGCCGCAAAAAAGCGACACCGATACTGGTCAAGGCCACCCCGGTCCGGGCCAGAGCCAAACCGGTGCGACTGCGGGCAAAGCGGGTCCGCTGCGCCGAATAACGGGTGCGCTGCCCGGCCAGATAGGTGCGTATTTTAGCTAGGGGCGTGCGCCCGCCATTGACGGGGAAATGATCGTTGAGGTCGGCACTGTTTTCGATGAGGCGAATCAGGTCGGAGCGGGTCGCGACCCGGAAGGTCAGCTTTTCGACCCCGAGGGTCCTGCGGATACGGGCCAGCAAATCGGCATCTTCGGGATCACAGACGATGACTTCCGCCTGCTCGGCTGTCCAGACCAAGGGCAACCATAATTCCGTTCTGAGGATGTCCACATCGAGCTTGCGCAGGATACCCTGTGATGCGGTCAATCCTTCCTCATATTCCACCACAGGCCAGGGATAGCGGCGCGACAACTCATCAAGTTGCTGCTCTTTTTTTAATGTTTCTACGTTGATCGTCTTACTCCAAAATTGTTCAGCGACAATAACCCGTTGTCGGGTCAGCTTGTGCACAGCGGCTTATGCAAACCGCTCATTATAAGCAAAACAGAGGAGCAGTGACTAGATCGGTTGATCCGCGCCTTATCCTCGCCCCATAAAAAAGGATGCATGGGCAGCTTGCTGCCTTTTGCATCCCAAGGACGGAAGAACGATCTAAATGATGGGTCAGGGTTTTACATAGGCAAAACCGGCATGCTCCAGCTGCATGATCCGCACGATACCGGCGGGAACGATCACCACCGACGGGTCGAGCTTGGGTAGATGGCCGGTTTTTTTCTTGAAGGCTTCCATGCTGTTGTGACAGACATCAAATTCCACGCCCTCGGCATTAATCGCCGCAATCCGACTCGCTACCGGGCTGTTGGGCAGGTACATCTTGATGCCCGGACCAAAAGCGACGATCACCACCTGCACTTTCTCCTGACCAAAATAATTGAGCAGGTTCTGGGCATTATTCAAAGTCAGCGTCCAGCGTGCAGGATTATCCTGACTGACCTGAATGACCACATGGTGTTCGGCAAACGGCAGGTTATGAATAAAGGTGGGATGATTAAAATGAAAATCATGGAGCATGGAAACATTGGCGGAATCGACATTGGCTGAGGCCGCTGTCATACCCAGCAATCCCATGACGGGCATCATGCTGGCAAAAACCGCCGCTTTCATAAAATTCTTCATGGACATCACTTTCTCCTCGCTGTAAGCATCAAAAGGCGATCATCGCCTGCATGGCAAATTCGTTATCCACAGCATCAGAAATGCTGTTTGCTGCCGGATTAGGCTGATGCGGGACATCCAGAGTCCGGAAATAATAACCCGCCATGATTTTGGTCAGCGGTGTGAAATGGTATTGCAGACCGATGGCCCAGGTTTTGAAAATACGTTGCTGTGCCGGATCATTGGGCAGGCGATCGTAGTAGTCATAGCGCAAATTCGCTTCAATATGCTTGGTCAAAAACAGACCACCTTCCAGCATGTATCCACTGGCCTTGTTCTGACTGCCGGGATAAAGCTGGGTATTGGTCAGGGGCGCTGCCAGACCCGGAGCACTACTGAAAGCTGCCGGAGCCGATATCCAGCCTGAGCCTCTGATATACTGGAAGCGGAATTGTCGTCCCCATTGGTGCATATATCCCTGGAGATATTGCAGATCCACTCCATAACGATTCATGCTGTAACTGGTACCATTCAATTCCGGACTGGCATGCTGATACCAGACTCCTGCCTGAATATCACTGCGGAAAGGCCCCTTGCCGCCGAATATATAAGCTTCCTGGAGGCGTGCCGCATAAAGGGGACTGTTGGATTGATTCCCCGCCGCAACGGTACCGAACATGCCGATCATGGCACCATAGGTGAATTCCCAGTGGCCGTTACGAAACCAGTCGAAAGCCATGATGCCGGGATAGCGATAGCCGTTGACCCCCAGGGTATTTTTTCCGTTTATCAGGTAAGCATGCAGCTTGGGGTTAATGTCATAAGGTGTGCTGGAATTATACATTCTTTGCTGGACCAACTGGCCGATAACCGTTGGCGACAAGACAAAGTTATAACTCATAAAGCCCTGCATGGCGCCTTCCGCGCTGGGCGCACGAATCAATCCCGCTTCAATGCGCGCTCCCGGTATATAGCTGAAAGTAAAATGCCCATCAATCAGACCGGGTTGATACCCACCCCGCACATGGGTAAAACCATTATCTCCGAATTCCCCGCCAAAAAAATAGGAAATATGTTTGTTCAGATTTCCCCGAAACATGATACGAGCGCGTAAAATGTTGGCGGTAGTGCTTTGGGAAAATCCTGGAGCAATAAGATCAATATGCGGAATCTGGTTTTTTTCAAAACTGTCTTCATTACCAGATTGGGCATATAAACTGGGCTCAATAAATCCAGAAACACCAAATATGGGTGCCTTGGCTGGAGAAGTTCCCTGCAGCTCAAACCAGTTGGCAGCATGAGCGAGAGGTGTCACTCCGAACATAGCTGCGGCAATGATGAGTGCATTTCTGGAAAATGGATGACCTTTGTTCATATTCTATGACCTCGCGATGTTCTGGCTGTATATTTAATTTTTACGTGCTGCTTCCTGCTCTGAAAAAACTGAGCAATTTCCATACCACAAAAAATCCTCTGTATTTCTCGTAAAATTTCCACTTCAACGCGCGGAATAGCACAAGGACTTGTGCGTAAAGGAACAGCACCAATATAGGATATTCGTTTATTCAGGATTACTGATGAATTGCTGCTCTATTTGTTCCAAGCTCAGACCCTTGGTTTCCGGTACCATTTTCAGGGTGAAAACAATGGCCAGCAGCGTCATTGCCGCATAAATCAGAAAAGTGCCGCTCCGACCGATGGCGCCGACGAGGTCCAGAAAAACACCGGCCACCAGCATGTTGGCGAGCCAATTAACAACCGTGGCGAGACTCATGCCACGCCCACGAACCGCCTGGGGAAAAATTTCGGAAATCAGCAACCAGAATACCGGCCCGATACTCATGGCAAAAAAGGCCACGAAAACTGCCGAGATCAGAACGATGAGGATAGCACCAGCCACACTCTGTAAGGGCAGCAAAAAACCCGCAGAGAGAAGTAACAGACTGATCAACATGCCCCAAAGCCCCCACAACAACAGCTTGCGGCGGCCCAGGCTGTCAAGAAAACGCATGGCCAGGATCGTCGCCAGAACATTGACCAGACCAATCCCTCCCGTGGCCAGGATGGCCATGAAAGGGGAAGACAAGCCAGTTTCCTGAAAAATTTTCGGGGCAAAATACAATACCACATTGATTCCGGTGACTTGCTGAAAAACAGCGAGTCCCAGGCCAATAATCATCATTCTGCGCAACTTCGGATTGCGGAACAGGGTCGGCAAACTGGTGCTCCGGGCAGCAATTTCTGCGCCCCCCTGCCGCAGGGAGATCAGTTCTTCTGTCACCTGTGTCGTGCTCCGCAAATATTGCAGCGCCGCTTCAGCCCGGGCTGCGAGACCTTGCTTGATGAGCCAGCGTGGACTTTCGGGTAAAACCCACATTCCCACAAAAAGCAGGAGGGCGGGTAAAGCACCCAGCCCCAGCATCCAGCGCCAGCCGCTGGCAAGATCGGCAAAAAGCAGGTTTACTCCGTAGGCAACGAATATCCCGATACTGATGTATAACTGATTGATGGTCACAATAGCCCCGCGTCTTGCGGGGGTAGTGATTTCAGCCAGATAGAGGGGAGTCACGGTCGATGCCAGGCCGATGGCGAGTCCCACCAGAACGCGGCCCAAAAAGAGCAACAATACCGTATTCGCCAGCGCGGCCAGCAGGCTGCCCAGGACAAATAACGCCGCAGTTGCCAATAGTACCCGACGCCGTCCCCAGGCATCGGCGAGCATCCCGGCGATGGCGGCGCCCAGGGCAGCACCCGCCAGAGCTACGGCCACAAACAAACCCTGCAGGCTGCCATTCAGTTGAAAGTCATGCGCCAGAAACAACAACACTCCGGCAACCACCCCGGTACCATAACCAAACAGTAGCCCGCCCAAACCGGCAATGACCGCAATCAGGACAAAGCGCCGGTCCCGGTGTTTTACAGACCCCTCGGGTTGCACCATGCCACCCCCCAAATGACCGATTATGCCAGACGTTGCCCATCGTCCGGATCGAAGAATACGGCACGCTCCATGTGAAAGGAAAGGGGCGTGTTACTGCCTTGCAGCAGCTTGGTGGATGGGTGCGCGCGAGCAACCAGGGGGGTTTTGTTGAGGCGGGTAAACACCAATGTATCCGCGCCCGTGGGCTCTGTCATTTCCACCTTGAGCTCCATGGTATGCAGGGCACTCCCTTCCCTGGCACTGCCCGGATCAGTAATCTGTTCCGGTCGAATACCCAGAATCACCTTGCGATCCACGACCGTTTTCAGCCGGGATTGGAGGACGGGAGGCAGGGGCAAACGGGACATGGTCTGATCTTCTTCGCGGACTTCCAGCCAGACAGTGCCCTCGCCCTGACAAACCGTGACCGGGATGAAATTCATCGAGGGAGAGCCCATGAAGCCGGCGACAAAACGATTGGCCGGGTCATTATAGATGGCATCAGGGGTTCCCAACTGCTGAATGATGCCATCATTCATCACGGCAATGAGATCCCCCATGGTCATGGCCTCAATCTGGTCATGGGTGACATACACCATGGTCGTCTGCAACTGTTGATGCAGACGTTTGATTTCTGTGCGCATTTCGACACGCAACTTGGCATCCAGATTGGACAGCGGCTCGTCAAAGAGAAACAGTGCGGGGCGCCGGGCAATCGCCCGGCCAATGGCGACGCGCTGCTGCTGCCCGCCGGACAGCTGGCGGGGACGGCGATCGAGCAGATGATCCAGCTGCAGCATGTGCGCCACATCTTGCAGGATCTGTTCGCGTTCGTGCTTGGGCACATGGCGATTGACCAACCCGAACAGGATATTGTCGCGCACCGACATCGAGGGATACAGGGCGTAGGACTGAAATACCATGGCAATATCCCGGTTTTTGGGACTGAGATCGTTCACCCGCCGATCATTGATCAAAATATCACCGGCACTCTCCCTCTCCAGACCGGCAATGATGTTCAGCAGGGTGGTTTTTCCACAGCCTGAGGGCCCCACCAGGATCAGAAACTGGTTTTCTGCAGTTTCTATATTGATTCCATGCAGCACTTCGTCCTTGCCAAAGGTTTTATGAATATTCTTGAGTATCAGACGTCCCATGCTTATCCCTTTACGGCGCCAGCCGTCAGTCCACGAACAAAGTATTTACCCGCTATCAAATACACCAACAAAGTGGGTAATGCGGCAAAAATAGCGGCGGCCATATCCACATTCCACATATGGACGCTGGTGACCGTATCCACCAGATCATTGATGGCCACTGTAACCGGTTGCTGTCCCCCCTGGGTAAATACCACACCGAAAAGAAAATTGTTCCAGATCATGGTGAACTGCCAGATTGCTGTGACCATGATGATGGGCGTACTCACAGGTAACATGATCCGAAAGAAAATACTGAAAAATCCGGCTCCGTCCACTCGCGCAGCCTTGATCAGATCATGAGGAATACCGACGTAATAATTGCGAAAGAACAGGGTCGTAAAGGCCAGTCCGTAAATCACATGCACCATCATCAAACCGGGAACCAGGGTTCCGGCTATACCGATACGGCCTTCCACCCAGGCCATGGGTAACAGAACAATCTGGAAAGGGATGATTGTTCCCAGTAGAAGCATATAGAAAAATATATTGGAGCCACGAAAACGCCAGTGGGTCAGAATATAGCCATTAAAAGCGCCGATGGCGGTGGAAATAATCACCGCAGGAATCACCAGAATAAAAGAATTCAGAAAATAACCGTGAATGCCCTCACTGGCGGCACCAATGGTGGCAGCACTCCAGGCGTGGATCCAGGCTGAAAAATTCAGACTGTCGGGCAAGGCCAGGATACCGGTTGAATAAATCTCCGGCATCGTCTTGAAGGCGGTGACCAGCATGACGTAAAAAGGCAGTAGAAAAAACACCGCCGCCACGGTCAGAAGCCCATAAATCAGCCACCTTCGGGGGCCAAAAGCAGATGAAGTACGCATCAGGCTTGCCTCCTTGAGTCCAGATACAAAAAGGGCAACACAAAGATCATCATGATCACCAGCATCATCAGGGCACTGGCGGCACCCACTCCCATTTCACCGCGTTGAAACGAAAAAACATACATAAAAATAGAGGGGACATTGGTGCTGTATCCCGGTCCGCCACCGGTCAGAGCAATAATCAATCCGAAGCTTTTGATGGCGAGCCCCACCGATAAAACCAGTGCCACAAAAAAAGTGGGGGCAAGACTGGGCAGAATCACTCGCAAATAAATCCGTCCGGTACTGGCGCCATCAATCTGGGCCGCCTTGACGATTTCCGGGCTGACACCCCGCAGTCCCGCCAGAAAAATGGCCATCATGAAACCCGTGGTCTGCCATACAGCTGCAATCACGACGGTGTAAATCGCCATGTCCGGGTCATCAATCCAGGCAAAGGCAAAATGGGGAAAGCCCATAGAACGGACAATCGCCTGAATACCAAAACCTGGATCCAGCAGCCAGCGCCAGGCTACCCCGGTGACAACCGCCGAGAGCGCCATGGGATACAGAAAAACCACCTGATACAACCTTTCCGCTTTGACTCGCTGATCCAACAAAATGGCCAGCCCCAAACCAAGTCCCACGGAAATCACCACATAAAGCCCGCCGAAAATGCCGAGATTGCTTAATGAGCGCCACCAGCGTGAACTTCCAAAAAGATCATAATAATTCGCAAGACCGACAAAATGATTACTCGGCAAAATCGTCGAGCGGGTTAATGACAACCAAATTGTCCACAAAATGAATCCATAAATAAAAAAAGTTGCGGCCAAAATGGTCGGTGAAAGCACCAGTTTGGCCATCCATCGATCGCGTCCACTGAATTCTGCATTCATGAATGGCATGGAAATATCCTTTTGCAGCACGTCTCAAAGGCAAAAGCCCGGCCTGTCAAGAGCAGTGCCGGGCATGAATGCAGCCATCAATCCTGACTCTTGGCCACCTCAACCCGCTTGGCCATAGCTGCGGCAGCAGCCTGCGGCGTTTCGTTGGAGGTATAAAATTTATCCAGGGAGTCTATGAAGGCACCAGTGGGCGGTCCGTAGGTGGACATGTTCTGGGAAAAACTGGGTACCAGACCATTCTCCTTGCGCGCCACCAGAAACTGCGCCCGGGATTTTTTCTGACAGGCGTTATAACCATTCAGGGACACATTCATCAAATCCGGGATAGAACCTTTGTACTTATTGAAGAGTAACTGGAATTTCGGGCTGACCATGGTTTCTGCCAGCTTGATTTCAGCGGCCCGTTTTGCCGGCGTATTCTGGCGGAAGAAAATAAAGCTATCGACGTTATAAATAAACTCTTTAGCCGTTCCGGGAAAAGCCACGCATCCCACCTGTGGTCCACCGGGTGTCACATGCAGGAACTCAAACTGACCATTGGCCCAGTCCCCCATGATCTGAAAAGCCGCTTTTCCATGGGCCACCAGCGCCGTGTCGAAATTCCAGGTACGCCCTGCCAGAGACTTGGGCGTGTAGGCCTCGATGGCGCGCAGCCTTTCCAGGGCCTTGACCATGGTCGGACTATCTATGGCTTTGGGGTCCAGTTTGACAAACACGTCCTTGTACCAGGTCGGCCCGCCGGTCTCCAGGGCAATGGGATCAAATTCGGTGGCAATCATCCAGCCATTGCCCCCGCCCGCCATGGGGATATATCCCGCCTTCTTGACCTTGGCAAGATCGGTCATGAGTTCGGGCCAGCTCTGCGGGGCCGCACTGATCCCGGCTTTTTTCAGAATAGCCCGGTTGTACCAAAGCCAGTTCAGGCGATGCAGGTCCATGGGTGCGGCCACATAATTGCCCTTATATTTCATGTAATCATTCACTACCGCCGGGACATTTTTATCCCAGTTGCCGGCCTGGGCAGCGGCATCAATATTCGCCAGCAGTCCGGTGTGTCCCCACTGTTGAATTTCCACCCCTTTTATTTGCGCTGCACCGGGTATCTGACCCTCCATGAGTCGGGTTTTCAGAATCGTGCGCGCCTGGGCACCACCACCGCCGGCAATCGCATCATTCTGGATATTCACGCCCTTGGCTTTCATCATTTGCACCAGGACGTGCATGGCCTTAGCCTCCGACCCGGCCGTCCACCAGTTGATCACACTCAAACTGGGCGCGGAATCGGCCATTGCCGGTACGGAAAAACCACCGCCAATTGCCAGACCAATACACACTGCAAGCATTTTTTTATGCATGGATTTCATTTTATTCTCCTCATCATCAAGTGCTGAAACTGTCGAATGCGACTTTTTCAGAAGCGATACTTGAAATAAAAGCGGTTGCTGAAATACGGGTTCTGATAATGTGGATAACCCGCCTCGTTTTGCGCCATGGAAATGTCCGTATAGTCGGCGACATACAAGCCTTTGAGAATACTCGACAAGTTATAGGACAAGCCCACATCCATGGACCAGAGCTTCTGGTTGGGAATGGCCTCACCGGTTGGAAAACCATAAGCACCGCTATAAGAGTAAGCGCTGCCGCCAAAACCGTAACGGACCAGATAACGGATAAAGCTGGCGTTCAGCCGGAGTTGATTGGCGAGAAAGCCAAAGTTCGAGGCAATGCCATACGCATATCCGGGACCATAATCGGAAATACCGGTTTGCATGGTCGTGGTGTAGCTGGTGCCACTGAGATCATTGTACGGATGAATCATGCCGCCATGACGAAAGGAGTCATAATTGATCGGACTGTAACTTGCCACCAGGGCTACATTATCCTCATGATCGGTACCAAATTTCACGCCAATACGCCCGCCATACACCTGGGCATCCACAGAATTCGCGTTGAGGGCATGCAGATAACTGGTGCCGGCTCCGGAATTGCCTTCAGAAACCACCTGAAAATTGCCAAACAAGGCCACATTGTTGGTCAGGGGATGACTGATTCCGGCCTGGCCGTAAAACATGTTGGCAAAGCCGTAAAAGTCGTAATACCAGGCTTGGAGATCGATGTGGCTGCCCAAAAACGGGGTTTGATAACGGGCGCCAATGACATAAAAACCATTGGTATGATCACTGGTATAACGATTACCGGTGGTAAAGGTCGCACTGTAACGGCTGGCATAACTGTACATGCGCGCGGCCATGAAACTCAGGGTCGCTGGAGAACCTCCCAGAGCCAGCGGGCTATTGCCGGACCATTGCCTCGCCTTGGGATGACCGATGATGTCCACCACGGCGCTGACCCCGGTAAAAGACCGGGGATTATAGGTATAATAATCCCAGTTGGCGTAAGGCGTGTTGATAAACTGCCGCCCGCCGCGAATCACAAACGGTCCATAGTGATATTGCAGATAGGCCTGGCGCACGATGGCAATCCCATGACTGGGATAGGGTCCGGTCAATTCCGGATCTTCGTGCTGATAAAAGCCGGTCCAGGTGGCAAAATCTCCGCCGACCCCCAGACTGAAACCTGCCAGTTGCGGACTGTGCACATACAAATGTCCACCCAGGGCCAGGGAATGGGTATCCTGCCGGCTGTGGGCATGATTCAGATAACTGAAGTTAATCAGCCCGAGCATCGCCGATATTTTGGTATTGGCAATGGCCTTGTCGAGAATGTTATTGGACGGAATCAATGAATTGGCAGGGGTAGCGGTAGCGGCCAGGGATAATCCCGGGGCACCGAGGGCAATGGTACAGGCCATTGCCAGACTGCCGGTCAATAGATACCTGGACAAGCTCTTTCCAGGCCCGGATTTACGATTTTTGTAGTTGTTGGTCATGGCACTCTCCTTATTTTCAGTATTTATCAGCGCCCTTATGCAGGGTATTTACGTGAGCAACTCCTTTTTCCTCCCCGATCATTCGGGCATCATCAAACCGTACCGCGTTTCTTCAAATAACCGAGCATGACCGCCAGTAAAATAACGACGCCTTCCACCAGCTCGGTATAGAAGGGTGAAATATTGAGTAAAACCAAACCATCCAGAATCGTACTCAGCAGCAGGGCGCCAATCAGCGCGCCCCAGACGGTTCCGCGCCCTCCGAACAGATAAACCCCGCCAATGACTACCGCCGCAATGGCGGGTAA
>NZ_JABBOU010000139.1 GCF_018853465.1 Acidithiobacillus montserratensis | reverse complement strand
GGCCTTGTTGGATATGGAGATGTTTTCATGGATATTGAGGGTGCCATTATGGATAGCCTGATAAGTCAGATAAGCCGTCATGAGTTTGGTCAGACTGGCCGGCGCCCGGCGCAGGTTTTCGCTTTTGGCGGCAATGATCTGACCGGTGTCGTAATCCATCAATACATAGCTGACGATGGCGGGCAGGGCAGGTGCCGGCGGGGTCGGCAGGCGTGGCGTCGGCACTACCGCAAAGGCGCTGCTGGTAAAAAGCAGTCCGAAAATTACGAGAAAAATGTGACTCATCAGGGATGGGCGGGAAATCATCAGGTCCTCAATACGCAGTACTGAATTTGGAATAAATCTTGGGAGCATCTGCAGAATTATAATGATGCCCGGCAAGAAAGCTATGTCTGTTTGCTGATCATTCGTGGGTGCGGGGATGGGCATGTACGGACATGAGAATGCCGAGGCCGATCATGAAGGTCAGCATCGCGGTGCCACCATAGCTGATAAGGGGCAACGGCACGCCGACCACGGGTAAAATGCCGGTAGTCATGCCCATGTTGATAAAAATGTACAGAAAAAAAGTCAGACTCAAAGTGCCGGCCAGCAGTCGCCCAAAAGCATCCCGGCTCTCAAAGGCGATGACCAGTCCGCGCAGGACGATCAGCAGGTAGGTGGCAATCAGGATAAGGACCCCAAACAGGCCAAATTCTTCGGCAAAACCGGCAAAAACAAAGTCAGTCTGGGCTTCGGGCAGAAAGTCGAGATTGACCTGGGTGCCATTGAACCAGCCTTTTCCCCAGAAGCCGCCCGAGCCGACCGCAATCATGCTCTGGATGATATGGTATCCGGCTCCCAGGGGGTCACGTTGGGGGTCGAGAAAAGTGAGAATCCGCTCTTTTTGGTAGCCGTGTAGGAAATGCCACATGACCGGCCCACTGACGGCGAGGATGATCAGCAGACCAATGAACCAGCGGCGACGGACTCCCGCTAGCCACATCATGAAAATTCCGGCGGCGCCGATTTGCGCGGCTGTACCCAGGTCCGGTTCTTTGGCAATCAGGAGGAAGGGGATGGCAATCAGGATGAAGCCGGTGATTGCCGCACGCCAACGCCGCACATTTTCCTGTTGGGAATAGTAATAGGCCATTAACAGCGGCAAGGCCAGTTTCATGAGTTCCGAAGGCTGGAAGGTGATGGGCCCGGCTCCTAACCAGCGCCGAGCTCCCAGACTGGTTTTGCCGGCCACCAAAGTGAGTGCCAGCAGGATCACTCCAATCACGTAAAGAGCCGGGGCCCAGGCTCGAAAGCGTTCCGGTGGTGTATTGGCAACGGCGATCAGTACGGCAAAACCGACGGCAAAGTGGAACAACTGGGCAAACACCACCCGCAAACTTTCCTGACTACCACTGTAAAGCACGGCGAGGCTGATGAGCATCAACAGGACAATCCCGGTCAGCAAGGCGGGGTCGAGTTTTTGCAGGGAATGCAGAAGACGCTGTGACAATTTCATGGCGAAGTCTTCAAGTAGTGGCGCAAGCCGTCCAGTAGATAGGTGAACAGCGGCCAGAGCAAGGCCCCGATCAATGGGCTGAGGAACAGGCTGAAATGCCAGCTCAGTGGTCCGGACCAGAGTTGCCAGAGCCATACAATCAGGCGATGCAGGAGCAAGAGCATAAAAACGAAAACCAGTTGTTCCCAGACAGAGAGATGTCGCACCCTGCCCAATCCATTGACCAGCGCATAAATCATGAGGACCCCGGCGATGGCTTGTCCTCCGGGGACATCGCCCATCACCAGATCCTGAAGCAGTCCGATCAGCCAAACCAGGGTATAGCTGAGCTCGGAGCCGCTACGGATGGACCAGTAGAGCAGCAGCATCGCCACAAAATCCGGATGGACCATGCCATAAACCGGACCGGAAGGCAGGGTTTCCAGCACCAATGCCAGGAAAAAGGCAATGACCATGGCCACGATGGTCATGGCTTGCCGTGCCGAAGAGGTGGTAGATTTTTCAAAAGAATCAAGACTGTGCTGAGCTGACCCAGGGACACAGAAGGCCGTACGGAAATTTGTGCGAAGGGTTCGTCACCATTGTGAACGACACCGGAAATGGTGCCAATCGGCAAGCCCGGAGGAAAGCGTCCTCCCAGTCCCGAAGTGACCAGGTGATCGCCGGTTTTCAGGGGGGTATTGCGCGATTGAAAAGGCACACTCAAGGTATGTATGTGGCCTTTGCCGTTGACCAGCAGCGGAATATTCGTGCCCGCCAGTTGCGCTGGAATACTGCTGTCCAGATCGGAGACCAGAGCGATCTGGGCGCTGAATTCAGCAACATGAATGACTTGTCCAGCGACTCCACCCGCAGCGAGGACCGGCTGCCCTACTTGTACCCCGTTATGACTACCCAGATTGACGGTAATAAGCTGGCTGCCCGGAGAAAAATTTTCGGCAATGACCCGGGCAACTGCCATTTTGCCCGGCGGCTGGGGAAAGCTGTCGAGCAAAGCCAGCAATTGTCGGTTTTCATTGTGGAGTATTGCGTTTTCCAGCAATTGGGGTTCCATCACCTTGAGCTTTTCGCGCAACTGCGCATTTTCTGCGAGCAGTTCGCTGCGATCCTGCAGATATTGATGCAGGGCGCCCCAGTTTTCCGCAACTTGCATGTCTATCCAATGCACGGGATAAGTCAGATTTCCGGACCAGCCCTGCAGGTCCGGATGTTTTTCACTGAAGATGGCAACGGCAATACTCAACAACACAAACGCCGCTACACGAAGGAGCGGCGGGTAGCGGCGGGGGAAAAACAACGCGGGCATAAGGGATTGTATGACTTCGCCGCGTTAATCGTCAGCGAAAACCTCACCCAGCAGTTCCAGCTCTTCCAGGGCGCGACCGCTGCCTCTGGCCACGCAGGTCAGAGGGTCTTCGGCAACAATCACCGGCAGGGACGTTTCTTCCATGATGAGCCGGTCCAGATCGCGGAGCAGGGCGCCGCCGCCGGTCAGGACCATACCGCGCTCGGCAATATCCCCGGCAAGCTCGGGAGGAGTTTGTTCCAGAGCCAGCTTGATGGCGCCGACAATGGCACCCAGGGGTTCCTGAAGGGCCTCCAGGATTTCATTGCTGTTGATAGTGAAGGTGCGGGGAACGCCTTCTGCCAGGTTGCGGCCCCGGACTTCCAGGCTCAGCACTTCCTGGCCCGGGTAAGCACAGCCGACTTTTTTCTTGATTTCCTCGGCGGTGCTTTCGCCAATCAGCATACCGTAATTACGGCGGATATAGTTGACAATGGCCTCATCCATTTTGTCGCCCCCCACCCGGACACTCTGGGAGTACACCACACCGCCCAGGGCGATGACGCCGACT
>NZ_JABBOU010000138.1 GCF_018853465.1 Acidithiobacillus montserratensis | reverse complement strand
GGGTTGGGGAATACGGGTGGAACACTGGATGGTGAGATTAATGATTTTGCCTACGGTGGAAAGGAGTCTGCGGCCGAGCGAGCAGCACCGGCATCGGTGATTCTGGATAAGGCAAGACTTACCACATCAGGAACCCCGGCGTTCTTCGGTAACAGTTATGAATTGAACCAAGATATAGTGGGTCTTAAGGCCAGACTGTTTGGTAATATCATTTATGATCAGAACTGGTGGGAACCACAAGTATCCGTTGGCGTAGATTTCCATCACAATGAAATGCCCGCAAATCTGGCGGCTACATTGGGTGTGAAGCGGAATGGTGTCAGTTATTATTTGTCTGCGACCAAGGTGTGGATCAACGGCTTGTTTGGTTTGACGACACTGGCTGACGTCAATATTGATGTGACGAACGCCAATCAGCAAGGTTTGCTGGGCTTCGGCGGACCTACAGGCATGGGCTATAAGGTACTGCCTGCGGCATCTGTGGGGGTTTTCCTGAATCGCCATGTAGTATTAGGTGCGGAATATCGGGATATGCCGCAGAATCAGTTGATTGCATCCAAGACGTCTGCTTTGGCCCCTTTGGCGGATGCGGTTTCCAAAACCAGTGCCTGGAAAGACGTGTATGTGGCCTGGTTCCCCTATAAGCAACTTTCGCTGACAGCCGCTTATGTGGATTTGGGGACTATCGCGACCATGAAAAGCCAGAACGGTCTGTATCTGTCTCTGACCACCAGCTTCTGATC
>NZ_JABBOU010000137.1 GCF_018853465.1 Acidithiobacillus montserratensis | reverse complement strand
CTGTCATTCTCCATTCCCATCAATACCGTGATGCGCGTGGTCCAGGATTTCAAGGATCACAAGCCCATTCAGTTCGGGTATCTGGGTGTCGAGGTGCAGGATGTGACGCCGCAAATGGCCCAGGCCCTGCACCTGCAGGAACCGGTCGGGGCGCTGGTGGCCTCGGTCATGCCCGGTAGCCCGGCGGCCAAGGCCGGGATCCAGCCCGGCGATGTCATCGTCACCTACAACGGCAAGCCGGTGTATAACGTCGGGCAATTGCCGCCCATGGTCGGCAACACCGTTCCGGGTAGCCATGCCAGCGTCGGTATCCTCCATCATGGCGTGGCGGAAACCAAAAACGTGCTGGTGACTGCCCTGCCGAAAAACATGGATGAAAAAAGCAGCAGTGCATTACCCTCTGCACCAACCAAAACCCTGAAAATTCCGCGCATGGATATCCATGTCCAGGATCTGAACCCGGACATTGAAAAACAGCTGGATGTGCATCATGGCGTCGTCGTGGTGGGGGTCAGCGAAGGCCCGGCTGCCGAAGCCGGCCTCATGCCCGGCATGATCATCCAGCAGATCAATCAGCAGACCGTCAACAATATCCGCACGCTGGCCAGCATTGTTGCAAGCCT
>NZ_JABBOU010000136.1 GCF_018853465.1 Acidithiobacillus montserratensis | reverse complement strand
ATTTGCGGCGTCACATCCTGCACCTCGACACCCAGATACCCGAACTGAATGGGCTTGTGATCCTTGAAATCCTGGACCACGCGCATCACGGTATTGATGGGAATGGAGAATGACAGGCCCATGTAGCCGCCGCTGTTGGTATAAATCTGGTCGTTGATGCCGATGACCTGGCCTTTCATGTTGAACAGCGGCCCGCCGGAGTTGCCGGGATTTATGGGCACATCACTCTGAATGAAAGGAATATATTCATCATCGGGCAGCGGCCGGTTCATGGCGCTGACCACGCCCTGAGTGACGGTATTGTAAAAGCCGAAGGGCGCACCCACTGC
>NZ_JABBOU010000135.1 GCF_018853465.1 Acidithiobacillus montserratensis | reverse complement strand
CGAAGTATCCCAAGGCCGTGGCCAAGCTGGAAAAGGATCAGGCGGAATTGTTGGCTTTTTATGATTTTCCGGCTGAACACTGGCGGCATATCCGCACTACCAATGCCATTGAATCGACCTTTGCCACCGTGCGTCACCGGACATCGCGCACCAAAAACTGTGTATCGCGCAACAGCTTCATTGGATTGGGCTTCAAGATGCTACAGCAGGCAGAGAAACGCTGGATTGGGATTCATGCCCCGGAGAAAGTCCGAGACCTTTTTACTGGAGTGAAATTTATCGATGGATTACCGGCCAACCAAACCCTGCCGGATAACCAACAGGATGCCGCCTGAACCTATG
>NZ_JABBOU010000134.1 GCF_018853465.1 Acidithiobacillus montserratensis | reverse complement strand
CCTGTTCCAGACGGGGTGGAATTTGTGCGAGGCCGGTACGGGCATAGCGCAAGGCAAAAGGAAAAGTGACCGTGGCATAAGCCACCGCCAGGATGATAGGATGACCAAAAACCGGCATCTGATTCCAGGGAGCATTCCAGAAGAGAATCATTCCCACCGCCAGCACCACGCCCGGGACCGCCATGGGTAAGGTGCCGAGCAAATCGACCAGCGCGCCAATACGTCCGCCCCGGCGCACCAGATTGGCGGCCAGAAGCGCCGAGGCCATGCCGAAAACAGCCACCAGGGCGGAAATTTTGAGACTGGTAAGCAAGGCCACAAAGCCCGACGAACTGTTGCTGAAAATATGATGATAGTGCTGCCAGGTGAAATTGGATGCCCGCAACCCCGCCGTCATGGCTTTCTCCAGGGAGATGGCCAGAACCGCCAATACGGGCATGACTGTTCCCACGAGGACGAAAAAGCCAATGGGCAGAATACTCCACCATACCCGCCGTGCCGGCGCACGGCGCTGAATTTGCCCCTCGTTACGGCGAACCAGCGGGCGGTAGAGAAACCAGACCAATATCCCCATGGCGCAGAGCACCAAACCGATGGCCGAGGCCATGGGCAGGTTCACGGGCCAGACATTGGTGGCGCCCTCGATACTGGTACTCAGAACCTGCACTCCGGCATAACCGGCCAGCAGCGCCGGGACGCCAAACTCGGCGGAGGTGTCCATGAAAACCAGCAGCCCGGCTGCCGCCAGGGCCGTCAACAGCGTTGGCAGAATACCCAGGCGGAAAGCTGCCAAGGTCGAAGCCCCATGTACCCGCGCCGCCTGCAACAGGCGTGGGTTACCATTATCCAAAGCAGCGCGTAATAAAATATAAACCAAGGGTGTCAGATGGAGGGCCATCATCATGCCCATGCCTGCCAGAGAAAACAGGAATCCCTCCAGGCTGCTACCCAAAAATCCAATGACCTGCTCGATCATTCCTACGGGCCCGACCAGAAGGCTCCAGGCCTCGGCCGTCAGGTACGGAGGAATAAGGAAAGGAATCAGAATCAACGCCTCCCAGAAGGGTGTCCAACGGGGTGGCACGTAGTACATCAACATGGCCAAAGCAAAACCCATGGGCAAGGCGAAAAGCACGGCAAAACCCGCCATGCCCAAGGTGCCGGAAAAGGAGTCCAGAAAATGCCGGTTCACCCCCAGCTGCAGCAGGGCGATCCCATGATGGTGGCCGGCTCCGGGCTGCAAGGCCTCGTAGACAATGGCCCCGAGGGGTGCCAGAACCAGCACCCCGAGGATCAGGTAAACCAGCAGATGGTTGACAGCCCGCGTCACTGGCCCAAGATCTCCTTCTTGAAACGGGCCAGAATGGCGGGCTGTTTGGCGGCCATCTGACTCCAGTTGACGGACATGACCTTGAAGCTGCCCATCTTGTTCATGATGGGTTTGGCCGGTACTCCCTGGCGGGCCGGATACAGATTGTTTTCAGCCACCAGCTTCTGCCCCGCAGGGGACATGGCAAAGTTCACGAACTGCTCGGCCAGCTTCTTGTCAGGAGCCGACTTGAGGATCAGGATGGGGCGCGGGATCATGATGGTGCCTTCCTTGGGGAATACCTGGACAATGGAGTTCCCCTGAGCCTTGGCAGCCACGGCCGCATGGCCCACACACTCGAACATGCCGCTGCGCTCGCCCGACATCACCGGCAGGAGGGCGGCATGGTTGGTGCCCGGCCAGACAGTACCGTTGTCTTTGAGTTCTGACAGGAATTTCCAGGCCTTGTTGCCATATTGGTCCACGAAGGCGGTCAGAAAGCTGGAAGCCGTACCCGAGAGCAGCGGATTGGGAGCGGTGATCCGGTCCTTCCATTGCGGCTGGGTCAGGTCAAACCAGCTGTCGGGCAGCTTGGCACCTTTAGGCAGAGCCTTGGTATTGAAGACCATGGACACCGTATCCAGGCCGTAGGGCAGAAAAGGGGCCGGAACCTGGGCGGGCTTCACCAGAGTCTTCTCGATAGTCGCAGGGTGATAAGGATAGACCATCCCCTGCTTGGCGAGGTCCAGCCCCGCCGACCAACCGGCGACCATGACCACGTCGGCATGGGGATGATTACCCTCGGCGGCCAGACGGGCCATGACCTTGCCGGTGCTGGAGGTCCAGACTTCCACATGATCACCGGTCTTTTTCTCGAAATCGGCAGCCAGAGTCTTGGCCAGGGTGGCCGGCGCGGCACTGTACAGGGTGAGGGTAGCGGCATGGGCGGCACTGGCCAGTCCCAGACCCAGCAATGCAAGCATCAAACGTTTCATGGAAACTCCTATCGTTAGCGGTTTACGGAAGACTGCACGGGGATACACCAGCCATGCCCCTGGCGCAGCAGCCAGCGGCGGGGACCCAGGTCCCCTTGGCGGGAATAGGCAAGAAATTCCTGGCCATCACTGGCCTGGAGGGTCAACAGATACTGGCCGTCATGCCAGTGGGCGTGGCGTACCTGGGCCTCGGGCGCAGCGGCGGGCGCCTCGTCCAGCTCTAGGTCACTGGGTCGCAGCAGCAGGGTTGCCCGGCTGGCACCCTGCAGTTCGGGAGCGGCTGGTACGGTCCAGTGCCGCCCTTCCCACGGGCACACCGACTCTTGGCCGCGAAGTTCCTGAACCGGTACCTGAATGGCGCGCACCGAGCCCCCCAAACGCGCCACCACCAGACTGGCCGGGCGTTGATAGAGGCGCTCCGGGGTATCCCATTGTTCCAGGTGCCCCCCATTGAGCACTCCCACCCGGCGACCCAGATAGAATGCCTCTCCCGGATCATGGGTCACATGCAGGGCAGTGATGCCCTCCTCGGCAAACAGTCCGTGCAGAAACTCCCGCAGGTTCTCCCGCACCCCGTGATCGAGGGCCGAAAGGGGCTCGTCCAGCAAGACAATACGGGGCTTGGCAATGATGGCCCGGGCAATGGCCACCCGTTGCTGTTGCCCGCCCGAAAGCTCATGGGGTCGGCGACGGGCCGCAGCGGTCGGAATCGCCATGCGCTCCAGCAGGGCCATGGCCCGGGATTTGTCTACCGATTGCCGCCGTGCCCGGAGCGGATAGAGTACATTGTCGAGAATACTCATATGCGGCCAGAGGGCGGCATCCTGAAATACCATGCCGATCTCCCGCCGTTCGGGCGGCAAAAAGGTTTTGCCTTCACTCAGCACCTGGCCATGGATGCTGATGCCTCCCAGCTGCGGCCGGATCAAACCGGCGATGGTGGCCAGCAAGGTACTTTTGCCCGAACCCGACTCCCCCAGGAGGCAGGCATACGACCCCGTATCCTGACGCAGGTTGACATCGGCCAGCACTGCCCGCCCACCCAGTTCCACCCGCAAAGACTGAATCTGCAGCCCCTCGGATAGATCAGAAGGCATATTGGATTTTCAGGCGGTTATAGATGTAGGAGCAGACTACGCTGCTGATTTCGTCCTTGTTGATCAAACGGGCCGGGAAGCCCCTTTGGGCGAGAATCGGAAGTAACATACCCATAGCACTGAACAGCAGTGCTTGAAGCAGTATGTTTCGAGGCATCACTATTATCTCCAGCTATATTTTGGAGAATAGTGTACGCCTCGAATATGACAGTTTTATGACAATCTGCTCGCAGTGCAGGTTTTCATCACAATCCGGGGATGCTGGTCAGACCACCATAAACCCCCAGCCCTGCCGAAAGGATAACTACAAACAGTACCAGCCAGAAATAAGAGCCACGCAGACGATGCTCGGCGGGCAGGGCTTTGACCCCCAGCGCAACCAGAAAACCCAGGACTAAGGGTAGCAATAGGGCGTTCATGACTTCCACGCCGATATCGAGGCTGACCAGATCGGGGATGCTGATGACGGCTACTGCTCCAGCGATGATGATGGCCGTGTAAGTGCCATAGAACCAGGGCGCATCTTTGGGATGGTGTTCGAGGGAGTGACGAAATCCGGTGACTTCGCCCCAACCCCAGGCTCCTGCCAGGGAGGCGACAATGGCGGCAACCATCCCGGCACCGAGAATGCCCATGGAAAACACCAGGCGTCCCCAGGTGTCGCCGAGGTATGGGGTGATGGCCTCGGACAGTTGATGAACGGTATTCAGGGGCGCGTTAGGATTCAGTCTGCCGATGGTGGCGGCGGTGGCAATCAGCACGGCGGCCATGATGGCCTGGGTAAGTACTGCACCAATGGCCGTATCCCAGCGGGCATGGCGATAGTTTTCGGGATGAAGCCCTTTGTCGGCCACGGCAGACTGCTGATAAAACACCATCCAGGGCATGATGACAGCGCCGATATTGGCTGCTACGAGCATCATGTAATCCTTGTCGGTAATGGGGGCGTGGGTCAGGCCGTGGAGGATGTCCTGGATGTTGGGGTGAGCAACCCAGGCAATGCCGAAGAACACCAGTTCAAACAGTCCCATGATCAGGGCGATGCGTTCTACGCGCCGGTAGGAACCCGTCCAGACAATGGTCAGCAGGGTGGCTGCGGCGAGAATTACCCCGACCGCGCGCGGCAGTCCATACAGATGACTGACCCCTGCCACGCCGGAAAATTCGGTCAGCAAGGCACCGGTAGTGGCAATGCTGAGTCCGGCTACAGAGAGATATGCCCAGCCGGTACCAAAGGTTTCGCGAATGAGTTCGCCGTGTCCCTTGCCGGTGAAAATGCCCAGACGGACCGTCAATTCCTGGACCAGGTAAAGGATCGGCATGAGGATGAACTGCAGTAACAGCAGTTTGAAACCCCATTGGGCGCCACTCTGGGCGGCGGTGATGATGCTGCCGACATCCGTATCGGCGAGCATGACGACGAGGCCGGGGCCCAGTACAATCAAAAAAACCGACCAGCGTGAGTGCTTGTGTGGGGCAGTGGGATTGCTTGCAGTCATTATTAAGAATTATCCGTATTTACGTTTTGGTTTGCGAATGATTCCTGTTTAGTAGATTCTTGTCAAGCTGTTTTGCCCATGTCCGTCGGGAATAGCAGTTGGACGCTGAGTCCGCCGTCTACTGCGTTTTCAAAGCCCAGACTGCCATGATGCAGGTCCATGATACGCTTGCAAATGCGCACGCCAATGCCGGCGCCATGGCCAGACTGGCGGGGCAGTATTCCGAGGTTCATGGCCAGCAGATGGGCCGGGGAAACGCCCGGGCCGTAATCGCGCAGGCGTATTTCAATGTGCTGCGCATTTGGCGTGACCTGGATCAGCATGCG
>NZ_JABBOU010000133.1 GCF_018853465.1 Acidithiobacillus montserratensis | reverse complement strand
ACGCATGGCCCGCCTGCATACGCGCTATGGCCGCCGTTTTGCCGAACGACTGTTGGGCTCCCTGGAGTGTGCCGAGTTGCCTGCCGAAAGCACCGCCGCTGCGGCCTTTCTGGCGCGGCGTTTTGCCGCCAAGGAGGCGGCCTATAAGGCCCTGGGCAGTGGCCTGGGTGCGGGCATGCGCTGGTCGGATGTGCAGGTAACCCACGATGCTGCCGGTCGTCCGCAGTTGCTCATGGCGGGGAAATCCGCTGAGTTGCTGGGGCAATGGGGAAGGGAAGTGCGTACCTGGTTGTCCATCAGTGATGAACGTCGTTACGCCACGGCCGTGGTTATTCTGGAATTGGGAGTATAAATCATGAAAATTACGGTCGTCGGAACCGGTTATGTGGGTTTGGTCACCGGTGCCTGTCTCGCTCAGGTCGGCAATCAGGTGCTTTGCGTCGATATTGATGCCGAAAAAGTCGCGCGCCTGCGCGAGGCCGAGGTACCCATCTATGAACCGGACCTGCCGGGTATTGTTCAGGAGGGCGTCAAAAGCGGACGGCTACAGTTTACCACCGATATTTCTGCTGGAGTGGCCCACGGGGATTTTATTTTCATTGCCGTAGGCACACCTCCCGAAGAAGATGGGTCAGCCGATTTGCGTCATGTGCTGGCTGTTGCCGATGAAATCGGCGCACATCTCCAGAAGCCCGTCATCGTCATCAACAAATCCACAGTCCCAGTGGGTACGGCCCGCAAGGTTCAGGACCATATCGCGGCTGCTCTGCTCAGGCGTAAGGTTGAGATTCCCTTTGTCGTGGTTTCCAATCCCGAGTTTCTCAAGGAGGGTGCTGCCGTTGCAGACTTCATGAAACCCGACCGGATTGTGATCGGAACGAACGATGCAGGGGCAGCGGAGAAAATGCGCGCCCTCTATGCGCCTTTCAATCGCAATCATGACCGTCTCATCGTCATGGACCCGCCTTCCGCTGAACTGACCAAGTACGCTGCCAATGTCATGCTGGCCACCAAAATTTCCCTGATGAATGAACTGGCCGGGCTGGCGGAGTGCGTGGGAGCAGATATTGAACAGGTGCGGCGCGGTATTGGGGCGGATCCGCGCATTGGTTACTCCTTCATTTATCCCGGTTGTGGTTATGGCGGATCCTGTTTTCCCAAGGATGTTCGTGCCCTTGAATACAGTGCCCGGCAGCATGATTTTGCGGCGCCGCTGCTGACTGCCGTAGAAGCAGTCAATAATCGCCAGAAGCAGATTCTCGAAAAGAAACTGGTAGCGGCTCTGGGTGAAAATCTGACCGGCAAACATATTGCCATCTGGGGTCTGGCATTCAAACCCAATACCGATGACCTGCGCGAAGCACCCAGTCGGGCGTTGATGGCGGGCATCTGGCAGAGAGGCGGCACTGTGCAGGCCTACGATCCGGTGGCGATGGATGAGTTGAAGCGCCTTTATGGCGGTCAGGCGGCGCTGGTCCTCTGTGAAGATCCTTATGCCGCCTGTGAGGGAGCTGATGCCCTGGTCATTTGCACCGAATGGCAGGAGTTCCGCAGCCCGGATTTTGCCAAAATGCGCCGCTTGTTGCGTCAGCCCATCATTGTCGATGGCCGCAATATTTACGAACCTGCCACCCTGCGGGCGGAAGGATTCCATTATTCCGCCATTGGTCGTCCATAATGCCAGGCGCTCTCCATAATCTCGATCAGGCCCATGTCGCCATCATCGGTGATGTGATGCTGGACCGTTACTGGTTTGGCAAAGTTGAGCGGATTTCTCCCGAAGCGCCTGTACCAGTGGTCCAGGTCCGACGGGAAGAAGAACGTCCAGGTGGGGCGGCCAATGTGGCACTCAACGTAGTGTCTTTAGGGGCGAAAGCCCATTTGCTGGCTCCAGTCGGTCAGGATGCGGCCGGCACCCAACTTTCTGTCCTGCTGGAAAAGGCTGGTGTGCAGACCCGATTGGTTGCGGATGCCGCATATCCTACCACCGTCAAATTGCGGGTCATCGGCCATCAACAGCAGTTGCTGCGCATGGATTTTGAATCCCAGCCCAGCCCTGAGCATGGGGCCGCCATGCGCGCCGGACTGCATGCGGTGCTGGATGGTGCGGGTGCCCTGTTGCTCTCTGATTACGGGAAGGGTGCTTTAGGCGAGGTGGAAAGCCTCATTGCCGCCGGGAGGGCAGCGGATTTGCCGGTGTTGATTGACCCCAAGGGGCGGGATTATCGGCCCTATGCCGGAGCCACCATCATTACTCCAAACCTGAGTGAATTTCAGGCGGTAGCCGGCACCTGGAACAGTGAAGAGGCTTTTTTAGCCCTGGGAAAGGAATGGCGACAAAAATTGCAGTTGGACGCACTGCTGGTGACCCGGGGCGAAGAGGGGATGACCCTTTTCACAGGAAATGCCATTCATCATCACCCCGCCAGGGCCCGCGAAGTGTTTGATGTGACCGGTGCCGGAGATACGGTCATTGCCACCCTGGCTACGGCCCTGGCAGCGGGCTGGCCCATTGACCAGGCCGTAGAGCTGGCCAACCGCGCGGCAGGTATTGTGGTGGGTAAACTGGGCGCTGCGGTGGTCAGCCCTGAGGAACTCGCCACCCCGAGTGCGGGATGAGTCCAGATTTGCAGCCTGCAGTGGCGCCGCGTCTGCCCGTACCCAAGCTCCTGCAGCGGCGGATTGGCCGGGCCGTAGCGGATTTTCGCATGATCCAGCCCGGTGATCGTATCTTGCTGGCTTTATCCGGGGGTAAGGATTCCCTCACTTTATTGCATATGCTGCGGGCCATGCAGCGTCAATTTCCGGTGCCTTTTGAATTGGGTGTGGCGACGGTTGATCCCATGAGTCCGGATTACGACCCACAAGTACTGGTGCCCTACATGGCGTCTTTGAGAATCCCCTATTTTTTGGAGCGGCAGGATATTTATGAACGGGCCAAGAAACATCTGCTGCGTCCGTCCTATTGCAGTTTTTGTGCGCGGATGCGGAGAGGAGTGCTGTATCGTTGTGCCCGGCGGGAGGGTTACAATGTGCTGGCGCTGGGCCAACATCTCGACGACTTTGCCGAAAGCTTCTTCATGTCTATGTTTTACAATGGGGAAATGCGGACCATGAAAGCTCATTATCGGGTACGTGAAGGCGACTTACGGGTGATTCGGCCCCTGGTGTATTGTCGCGAACGGCAGATGCGCCAACATGCTGAAGAGCAGCAGCTCCCGGTAATTTATGAAAACTGCCCCGCCTGCTTTGGTAAACCCACGGAACGCCAGCACATGAAAGAATTGCTGGCCCAACAGGAAACCCGTGATCCGCGTTTGTTCAAGCAGTTGCAGCGGGCCATGCTGCCGTTAATGCGCAAGGGCCTGGAAGGTTTGGATTTTGAGGATGACCATGACTGATTTTTCGCAGAGCTTTTATTGGGAAACCCTGCCTTTGCGGGGCGCGCGCTGTCGTCTGGATGCCATCTATGCGCGGGTATTGCGGGATTTTCAGGGCCAGGCCGAAGTCGCCCAGTTGCTGGGGGAAGTGTTGGTTGGGCTGGCCTTACTGGCCACTACCCAGAAAAATTATGAACGCTTGATTATTCAGGCGCAGAGTAAGGGTCCATTGAAACTGCTGGTGGCGGAAATGACCGCAGCCGGCGGGATGCGCGCTTATGGAAGCTGGGAAGAGGGCGTATCGGTCGATTTATCGCAATTACCCGATGCCCTGTTGGCTATTACGATCGATATGGGCATGGATCGAGAACGATATCAGGGGTTGGTGGAACTCCGTGAGAGTCTGACTCTTTCCCTGAATGCGTATTTTGCGGAATCGGTGCAGTCGCCAGCTTATTTTCGGCTCGTAGCAGACCCGTCACTGCAGCAGGCCGGGGGTTACTTTCTGCAACGCCTGCCCGGCGTGTTGGCAGAGGAAGATTGGGAATTGGCCACGCAATTCATCGCCGTTGGTTCAGATCTATCTTTACTCAAGGCGCATCCTCAGCAGTTCCTGCCGGAAATTTTTCCCGATTTCGCAGTACGTTTGCATGAGCCCCAGGCGCTGGGCTTTGCCTGTTCCTGTTCCCGTGAAAAGGTAGAGCGCATGCTGATTTCCCTGGGGTCAGCAGAAGCAGAGGACACTCTGCGCAGTGAGGGAGCCATTGTGGTCACCTGCGAGTATTGTCAGGAAGTCTATCGCTTTGACGAAGCGGATGTAGCGCTGCTCTTTGCCCCGGAACATGCTTTGCATTGATTTTGAAGTGGATCAAAAGCGCTGTGGCGTGAATACGGCTTCTAGGCTATGATACTGGCTTAGGTGGACGACTGCCCAGTTTCAGCAACTTTTTCGAGGCTGAATAGTCTAACCTTCAGTAAAAGGGGGCGACCGGCTTCGACGCAGGTCGCGAAGCCTTCGGTGCATGCAGAGCTGCGGTTTGCTCTTAAAACTGGTCGCAGATTCATAATTGCCAACGACAGCAATTACGCCCTCGCTGCTTAATCAGTGAGCCCCCTGCCCGGATTTGTCCGTGGATCCGGAGCCGAAAGGCGCGCGGAGGGTCATGAAACACGGGATCGGGTCTGTTCTAGTCTGTGGAACTGATCCTAAATAAAAGCAGAATCGCCGTAGCATCATCCTGTTTGTCGGAGGGTGGCGCGGTTAAAGCCAATAGACAAACTACGCATGTAGATCCGGTGGTCTAGGTCTTGCGGACGCGGGTTCAATTCCCGCCGCCTCCACCAATAACAAAACCCAACCGTTCTCGGTTGGGGTTTTTTCTTGCCCGATCGCGCCGGTTCCCGCGTGTTGTTGGGGGTTCCTGCGGAAGCCTGCGGACTTCGCCAGCCACCCGAATTGCCCGTTCCGGGCCACATTCCACTCTCTCCAGGCCATTCCTCGCTTCGACCTCGCTCCCTGGAACTGGCCCGAAGTCCGCAAAGGCCCGAATTCTGAGCCTTACATATCCACGAGTTACGCGCGGACGAATCAAGCGGTTGGATTGCAGCATTGGCTGCCAGAGGGGACACACGCTCACCCCAGCGAGCTGTCGCACTTGCAGTTTGTCAGAAACTCGCATATATTTTCAGACATGAACACGACGACCAAGACCGCCGAGCTGATTCGCGAGCGCATCGAGGCGATGCCGATTGGGGAGCCTTTCACCCCGACGGCATTCCTTGAGTGCGGCACGCGTGCGTCCGTCGATCAGACTCTGTCGCGCCTCGTCAAGGCAGGGTCGATCGAGCGAGTGACGCGCGGCGTCTTTGTGCGTCCTGAGGTCAGCCGTTTCGTCGGCAAGGTGATGCCTGAACCGCTGAAGGTGGCCGAGACCGTTGCCAAGACCACTGGGGCGGTTGTCCAGATTCACGGTGCCGAAGCTGCGCGTCGGCTCGAACTGACCACTCAGGTTCCAACCCAATCTGTATTCGTGACATCGGGCCCGTCAAAGCGCATCCGCGTGGGCAAGATGGAGATCCGACTGCAGCACGTCTGTCAGCGCAAGCTGGCCCTAGCCGGCCGACCTGCGGGGCTCGCGCTTGCGGCAATGTGGTACCTCGGCAAGAAGGAAGTGACTCCAGCTCTCGTCGAGAAGATTCGGCGCAAGCTGGGATCGAGCGAGTTCGAGGTGCTGAAGTCAGCCACCAGCTCGATGCCTGCGTGGATGAGCGACGCCATCTTCCGAAACGAGCGGATGGCAGCTCATGCCTGAGTCCTTCCTGCATCTCGAACGAGAGGAGCAGTCCCAAATTTACCGGGCGCTTGCTCCGCAGCTTGCACGCTCACCTGTTGTACTGGAAAAAGATGTATGGGTCTGCTGGGTGCTACAGACTCTGTTCACCATGCCCGATCGACTTCCGATGGCCTTCAAGGGCGGCACCTCACTATCCAAAGTTTTCGGAGCCATCGCACGCTTCTCCGAGGACGTAGACATCACCCTCGACTATCGAGGACTGGACGGAACCTTCGATCCATTTGCCGAAGGGGTCTCGCGCAATCGGCTGAAGAAATTCAGCGAGGATCTCAAGTCCTTCGTGCGCGACCATGCTCACGGTGTAGTGGCGCCGCACTTCCAGAAGATGCTGGCCACCGAGTTCAGCGCCGACGCATTCCGTCTTGAAATCAGCGATGACGGCGAGCAGTTGCGCGTGCCCTACCCGACCGTGCTGGAGAAATCCGGAGACTACGTCGGTAACAGCGTTCTGATCGAGTTCGGTGGCCGCAACATCACCGAGCCGAATGAGGAGCATGTGGTGCGGCCCGACATTGCGGAACATGTCGCTGAACTCGAATTCCCGCAGCCGACGGTCAGTGTGCTGTCCCCAGCACGTACCTTCTGGGAGAAGGCGACGTTGATGCATGTCGAATGTCAGCGCGAAGAGTTCCGCACAGGCGCCGAACGTCTGTCACGCCATTGGTACGACTTGGCGATGTTGGCCGACATTGAACATGGCAGGCCGCAGTGGTCGATCGCGCTCTGCTTGCAGACGTCGTCAAACACAAGAAGATCTTCTACAACGCGAGCTACGCCAACTACGACGCATGCCTGGCCGGGCAGCTCAAACTGATTCCGGAAGACACCGCACTAGCCGCGTTGCGCGATGACTTCCAGCGCATGATCGGTGCCGGCATGTTCATCGGCGAGCCTCCCGCCTTCGATGCCATCGTCGATCGCCTGCGCGCGCTGGAAACAGCGATCAATGGGTGCAGCAATGGTTGAAGCAGGCGTCGCTGTTAAGAGCTATGCTCGAAAGTGGTGTACGGGCGGATTACAACTGACTTGAATAAGGTGGCGTACTGTTGCTACAAAGGGTTTCCGACCAAGTAAGCAACGTAAGGAGTACGCCGTGGGAAAGAGTACCGTATTTGAGGGTGGTATGGGAGAGCTTGGCCTGGGTATTGAGGGCGTGCTGCGACGTGCGGCACGTTCCCTGATTGAAAAAGCCATCGAAACCGAGGTGGCCGTTTTGCTGGAAGAATTTGCGCCGGTGCGGATGGTGGATGGGCGTCAGACGGTTGTAAGTGCGTATTCTGTTGATCGTGGGCACCGATTCTGGCGATCGTGGGCACCCCTGGAGAGGGAACATTTTGGTCGTTGTGATTTTAAGCACGGGTGGTCACGATGGGTCAACTTTGGGG
>NZ_JABBOU010000132.1 GCF_018853465.1 Acidithiobacillus montserratensis | reverse complement strand
CTTTACCCTACCAACTAGCTAATCAGACGTAGGCTCCTCTTCCAGCGCGAGGTCCGAAGATCCCCCGCTTTCCCCCTCAGGGCTTATGCGGTATTAGCCCAAGTTTCCCTGGGTTGCCCCCCACTCAAAGACAGATTCCTACGCGTTACTCACCCGTCCGCCACTCGTCAGCATCCGAAGACCTGTTACCGTTCGACTTGCATGTGTTAGGCATGCCGCCAGCGTTCAATCTGAGCCAGGATCAAACTCTTAAGTTCAATCCATACAATTTGTTCAACTTCCAGTACCAATAGCCCGTCCTTAAACGCACTATCAATACCTAGAGCCTAAACCCCACACATCTCCACTCGGCTGTGAAAGAACATTCGGACCGGAGTCCGTTGCGGCTTAGCGCCGCGTCGTGAGGGCGCATTATACGCAGGCGCCGAAGGGTGTCAACACAAAATTTTGACGGGGCTACTATGCGCGCAAAAATCGCGAAGCGCCGTTTTATGCGTGCTCACCGCCGCTGCTGAGGGCGACCCGGACAAAATGACGTTTTCCCAGTTGCAGCAGATATGTTTCTCCAAGCCTCAAAGTCTGTGCCGGATCAGCGACCCGCTCACCATCTACGCGTACTGCATTTTCGCGAATCTTGCGCATGGCCTCGCTATTGCTGGCTGCCAGTCCCGCTTGTACCAGGACCTGAGACAAACGGGGATCCGCCGCATAGTCGTACTGCTGTAATGGTAGATCCTGTGGGATTTCATGGCGTTGAAAGCGCGCCAGAAACTCCCGCCGGGCTGCGTCCGCGGCTTCCCGGCTGTGGAAGCGGGTCACCAGCTCTTCCGCCAAATCCAGCTTGATATCCCGGGGATTGCGCAAACCCTGTTCTGACTCGCTCTGCAGGTGCTGCTGCTCGTCAGCCGGTACCCGGGACAGCAGGGTGTAATAGCGCCACATCAAAGCATCGGAGACGGACATCACCTTGCCGAACATGTCTGCGGGTGCATCTTCCACGGCAATGAAGTTGCCGAGGGACTTGGACATTTTCTGAATCCCGTCCAGCCCCTCCAGAATCGGCATGGTCAGGACGAGCTGGGCTTTTTGCCCGTATTCACGCTGCAGCTCCCGCCCCACCAGAAGATTAAAGCGCTGATCGGTGCCGCCCATTTCCAGATCCGCCTTGATGGCCACCGAATCGTAACCTTGCAGCAAGGGATAGAGGAATTCATGAATGGCAATAGGCTGATTGGCCGCATAGCGCTTGCTGAAATCATCACGCTCCAGCATCCGTGCCACCGTATAACGGGCGGCAAGCTGGATCAGCGCTTCCGGGCGCAATGCACCCAGCCAGTGGGAGTTGAACAGCATTTCCGTACGTTCCGGGTCGAGAATTTTGAATACCTGACGCTGATAGGTTTCCGCATTGGCGGCCACCTCTTCAGCACTCAGGGGTTTGCGGGTGGCATTCTTGCCGGTGGGATCACCAATCATCGCCGTAAAATCACCCACAATGAAGAGCAGCGTATGCCCCAGATCCTGAAACTGGCGCGCCTTGTGGAGGAGTACGGTATGGCCGAGGTGCAGGTCCGGGGCGGTGGGGTCCATACCTAGCTTGATTCTCAGTGGCGTAGACTTTTCCGCCGCAAGCTCCAGGCGCTTGCTGATTTCTCCTTCGGGGAGAATATCGACGGTCCCCAGGGCAATTTGTGCTTCTGCTGCTTCTCTATTCATGTGCATAAAATCCACCAGTGATTCAGTTAGGCAGCATCTTAGCATTTACCCGGGCATCTCTGAACGGATTACTTAATTTCTCATGTAAAGTGTTGGTTTTCAGTGTACTTATTGTCTTCCAACTCACCGATATGAAATACTATTTGTGCTGTATCATCTACCCAATAAAGGAACGAACCATGCTGAAAAAAAGTCTGATGTCCGTACTATACCTGTCTCTTCTGGTGCCTGTTGCCTCCTTCGCGGAAACTGCGACCCACGCCGTCAAACCCCTCACTGCCCACCAGGAACGTATGAAAACCTGTAATGCTGACGCTAAAGGCAAGAAGGGCGAAGAACGCAAGGCATTCATGAAGTCTTGCCTGAAGGGTGAAAGCGCCGCAGTTGCCGAGAAAGCGCCTGAAGCCAAAAAGCATGAGGAGAAAAAGGTTGAGAAGCCCAAAACCGAAAAGAAAATGAACTCCCAGCAAATGCGCATGAAAACTTGCAACGTGGAAGCCAAAGGTAAAAAAGGTGCCGAACGCAAGGCGTTCATGAAGTCCTGCCTCAGTAACAAGTAATTTCTGCCATATCGCGGCCCCTCTTGCGGGGGCTGCAACGCAAAACATTCCCCCAAGGCCCTTCCAGGGAGTAAACTCTTTCTCCAGGTTATCGGGAGGAAGTCACCATCATGCTCAGTTTCTGGGGAGAAATTATTATCATGGTTGGAACCCCCTTGCTGCTGATCATTATCGCAGTAGGGATCAATCGTCTGGCCAACAAACATCAGAGGGATGAAGATCGCTCATGATCCTGCTCAATATGCTCAAGGGCAAACTGCATCGGGTTCGGGTGACAGATGTTGAGCTGGAGTATGAAGGCTCCTGCGCCATTGATACTGATCTGCTGAATAGCGCGGGCATTTATCCGTATGAGCAAGTACACATCTATAATGTCCACAACGGGGATCGGTTCAGCACTTATGCCATTCCCGCAGCGGCAGGCTCGGGAGTGATTTCCGTGAACGGTGCCGCTGCCCGGCGCGTGGCGTTGGGCGACATCCTGATCATTGCTGCTTATGCACAAATTCCTGAAGATCAGATTGCTGCATTCCAGCCCCGCCTCGTTTATGTTGATCAGCGCAATCAGATTACGCGCTGCAGTCACGATTTGTCATAACTGGCTCCATTGAGCTTATCCCTGAGTGCTTCCAGACCTTCCGCGTAATACCCGCCTGCTCATGGGCGCACGGGTGGCCCGGAGTATTGGACAGGGCGCACTGGTCGTGGACTTTGCCCTTTATTTACATGTCTTGCATTGGTCGGCCATCCGTATCGGTGGTCTTTACACACTCAGCTTACTGCTGGGCGCTCTGGCCACCCTTATCGTGGGGCCACTCAGTGACCGTTTCGGTGCCAAACACTTTCTGTTGGGGTATGAAGTCGTGCAGCTGGCAGCCGCCGGCATTGCCTTGAGTACTGCCCAACCGGTCTGGTTGGCCTTTGCAGCCATTATCGGGGCATTCGGCAGGGGGGCCAACGGGGGTGCAGGCCCCTTTGCTCCGGCAGAACAAGCATGGATGTCTCGCAGCGCCGCTCAACATCAATGGAGCCGGGTTTTTCACCTGAATACCAGCGTGGGGCTAGCGGGGATGGGGGCTGGCGCATTACTGGCTACTATACCCGGTCTGCTGCAAGGCATAGTCCCGGGTCCAGAAGCCTATCGATCCTTGTTTATGGTCGTGCTGCTGGGATCCATCGCTTGTTTGTATTTTTTACGACGGGCCCAAGAGGTTTCCTGGCCTACGGATGCGTCTTCTGAGAAGGGAGAAGTGGTCACTGCTGCAACCCAATCCGTTGCGAAAAAGGCGGAAGTGTCTGCAACGCCAGGAAAAATCTTGCTTCGCTTCGCTGCCATCAATGCCCTGAACGGCCTCGGCATAGGCATGGTCGGTCCGCTCATGGCTTACTGGTTCCATTTACGCTTTGGCGTTGGTCCGGCAGCCATCGGTGCAGCCATGGCTTTGGCCTTTTTCAGCGCCGCCATCATGTCTTTACTCGGCCTGCGCCTCACCCAACGCTTCGGGATGGTGGGAACCGTGACCCGGATGCGCCTGCTCGGACTGATATTATTGCTGGCATTACCGTTTGCACCGGTATTCTGGTTGGCGATGGTTTTATATATATTCCGCGCAGCTCTCAATCAAGGCAGCATAGGTTCGCGGCAAGCCTTGTTTTTAGGACTGGTTGGGAAAGACAAAAGGGGTCTGGCAGCAACCGTGAACAGCCTGTCCCTGCAAGCGCCAAGATCTATTGGACCGAGCATCGCCGGGCTCTTTTTTGAGGCGGAAATGCTGATCACCCCGTTTTTACTGGCGGTGGCCCTGCAGGGAGCGTATTTGATTCTGTTTCGGCGGTTTTTCCGTCAACATCACCAATAATCCCCACCGGCCACCAATCATGGCAGCCGATACTCAAGAGATTGATATTACTCTCAGTTCCCTGTGGGGCTTCCACATTCCCCGCAGAATTTCTCATCGGGTTCCAGCGTAGCCCCGCACTGATTGCAAAAGTGCTTTTTGTTGGCAACCGGAGCTGCGGGAACAGCTTCATCTTCCGTCTTTGCTGACCTTTTTTCTGCGAAATTCTGGGTATGCTGGCGGGCCTGTTGCGCGGCTTCCTCCGCCTTTTTCCGTGCCGCATCCGCTGCTGATCCCACTTTTTGCAGGACCTTTCCCACCATCGCAGTGCCGGCTTCGCGGTCCACCAGTCCTCTGCTATCCGCGTAAAGATAAGCCAGCCCCAGTTGCAATACCGTATTGGGAATAGCCACCACCACGACGAAAAATGCTGCAGTTACAATCAATAACGCGTAATCATAAAGAGCGCCATTGAATGTAGGGTGATAACCCATGTAAGCCATGGCACTGCCATAGGTATTTCCCATGGGCAACTGAAACATGCTCATCAATCCGGATAGGCCATAGGAGGCACTTTGTAGGGCTCCACCCATACCGCCAACCACCAGAGCTCCTGTGAAGGAAGCCGCATAAGCTGCCAGCGCCGCCAATATTCCGCCCACAATCAGATACAGCAAAAAAAGAAGGAGCAACACAAAAAACACTGGCCCCGGACGACTCTTAGCTACAGCGAGCACATGACCAAGGGCGTTACTGACGCTTTCTCCAAACCAGAGGGCTGGGCCACTCAAATTGACGGCTACCAGAAACATAGCCGTCAACGCTACATTCATCAAAAACAGACTCGGGAAAACCACCAGGGAAAGAAGACCGCCGAGGACGGGAATTCGGCATATCTCAATCAGGATAACCTCGACAATCAGCAGACCAAACACCATGAGGCCTTCGAGCAACATGAGCCCGAGCAAACGGGGCAAGGTATAAATACCAAATAAGATACTGGTACTGATACCGGGGGTTTCCCGCTCTTCAACCACGGCAGACAAACTAAATCCTGCGCCCAGATATCCGGCACCGGCGAGAGCCGCAAAAGCCACAAGTCCGATAAACGCGAATAATACGGCAACAAACCCACCGATTCCAGCACCAATACGGCTTAAAACCAGCAATGCCACAAAGCCAATGAACATAGAAATGGACAATATCGTCATAGGGCGGAACATGGTCAGGCCCTGCAGGGCTTTAAGAAGGATATTGAAATTTATTTCTTGAGAATTGGTAGCCGCTGTGTTCATTGATGATGTTGTCATAGCGTTTTCTCCAAGCAATGAGACTGGACCAAAACCTCAGCGCAGATCCGCTCCGCAGTTTCCACAAAAAATATCATCCGGGGTCACTGGAGCATGGCATTTAGGGCAAAGCGCTTCCTGAATCTGTGCGCTACCAAGCGAAACCGCTGGTTGCCTTAACGGGCTAGCAGCCAAAGGGCTCGAAGGTGCAGAACGAGCCAAACCCCGCGTATTTTTTTCAATCTGGACCAGAACAGGCAACACCATAGCCAAAATGAAAACAATCACCGCAGCGACAATAAAGCCCAATAACGATAATCTTTTAATCTCATCTTTCCGGGCATCTATTTTTGCCGCATCCATGGCCGAAGAAAATGCATTAATATACTGCCGCGTCAGAATGTCCGCCGTACTTTCCGTGACAGTGCCGCCAAAAATAGAGTTGGACGTTGTGGTATTCTGGGCCTGATAAACGCCATTTTTTTGGGCATACTTGATACCATCATGCACAAACTCTGACCAGCCAGAAATAAAATTATCACGATATTCAGAGGGCATCTGTTGCATTAGGTTGATAATCTGATTCATTTTGACATTTTGAATATCGTATTTCGAAATGATCGAAATGATTCGGCTACCATAGTCTTTGCTCAGCCCAAGCTGTTCCTTTTGTTGGGCCACATTGCTTTGCTGAGAAGGCAAATTCCCAATCATCGTTTGCTGTGCTTGCGCATCAAACCTTGGCGTTTTGAAAGAAGAGCCCAGAGTCAGCAGGTCAATCGCCACAAAAATCACCGTCAGAAGCGCGAGAAATGCGAAAATCAGTGACAACCATTTTCCCAAGGCAAACATTTTTATTGATATGCCGCCTGCTATTTCTTGATTACCCATATAATCCTCTGGTGATATGGAGATTATTTTTAAGGGACGGAAACGCTCGCCCCTCCTGAATACTCATCAGATTTATTGACTACCACCCTGTATTTGCGGTTGATTGGCCGCAGGAGGAACCATGTCGGGCGTCCGCATGGTTTCCAGGTTGTTATTTACACTGTTATTTTCGTACTGAATGGCGCCACCCTCACTACTGGGAGCGACGCGTGTACCCATCAGATAATCATCTACGGACTTTCTTTCACTATCCATTTTCATCCGCAAGGCATTTTGACGCATACAATTCTGCATGCTGACCGAACAGGCTGTGGCATAACGGGCCGTAAAATGGAAGAAATTTACCGCAGAAGCCTTTGCCAACTCGAAACTATTGAGCTGCTGGGCGGTCAGCCCGGAAACACTCATGCCAGCAAATTGACGGGCGTAGGCTTGGGACTGACTCTGTAGATTTTCCCAACAGGCGCGCTGACTCCCATAGCCTGAGCTGGCAGACAGGGAACATTGTTCCAGATCGTTTTTCATGGTGCTTTTTGCGTCTGTCCACTGTCCAACAAACTGCCGGGAAACATTGATTCCTGCCTGTTTGACATTGGCCTGGGCCTGGGCCTGATTCATGGCCAGCGGCATAGGCGGGGCCACCGTACCACCCGTATTGGCACAACCACCCAGCGCCGCAAGCGCCAAGGCACTGGCAGCCCAGAAAATTTTTTGTGCATGATTTTTTGAAAGATTCATTACAGCCTCCGTTTCAAGCTTTGATTCAGTTATTACCGCCAAAAGGGGAAAGCATTTTCTGCATTTGCTCCTGGTCCGCAGACCCGCCATGGGTTTCGTCAGAATGAGTGCTCGGGATTGATTGCCGAGGGTTAGATTGACGGACTTCCGCATGGTTTACCTGAATTCTTTCTGGTGCAGGTACAGGTGTCGTCACCGGCTTGGCCATAACTGTAGGCTTTGCAAGGATATCTTTTTTGACCTGCACTGCAGATTTGCCTGGGCTCACTGCCGGTGAAGCTAGCGCTGAAGTCGCTTTGGCTACTGGAGAAGATGACGTCGCGGCAGCAACTGACGCTGCGGATTTGGACGCTGCAACCACGGCACTACTGGCCGCAGCTACAGGATTTTTCGCTACCGCCGTTGTATTTTTCCCGGTCATAAAGCGGTATCCAAAATAGCCGCCCACTGCCACAACCGTCAGGACTATTAAGGCAATAATCCAGAGTAACGGTCCTTTCTTATGGCTTTTAGTCTCAACTGTTTTTGGCGTGGAATTTGATGACAAGCTGTCACTGCCACATTGCGGGCAGAACCGATTGCCGCCCAAATCAGCACCGCAGGCCTTACAAAAGTGCAGGGCACCAGAGCTAGGCTGCTGCTTGCCGGAAACAGGCGTTATGGGCACTTCTGGCTCTGGCTCTGGCTCTGGCTCTGGCTCTGGCTCTGGCTCTGGCTCTGGCTCTGGCTCTGGCTCTGGC
>NZ_JABBOU010000131.1 GCF_018853465.1 Acidithiobacillus montserratensis | reverse complement strand
GCAGGAATGCTGGTGGCCATGTTGGCCATGGCATTACCCACGCCGGTTCCCACACCTTTCAGCATCCCACTGATGCCACCGCCGACACCGGCAGCGAGAGGGCCGGCAACATACTGGGTATAGGAGCCGGTAACAGACGAACCAACCGCCTTGTCCAGAGAAGCCACAGTAGAAGAGCTGTCTGAAAGAAATGCCTTGCTCATATCTTCTGCACCAGTTACCGCCTCACTCAAAGTGCCTTGTGCTGCAGTCGTGATATCATTGGTCATATCTGCTGCCAGAGTTGCAGCATCGGTAGTAACCGCCTTGTCAAGGGTGGTTGTAGCAGAAACACCATCGTTCATCAAGGTGCTGACGTCGCTGGTGGTGATACCACTGGAACCACCCAAAAGATTACCAACCAAACCGGTGACGCTATTGAGGAGACCACCTACACTTAAACCTGCCATAACTTTAACTCCTTAAAATAGATGAGTACATAGAGGATGAAATGCTTTATTGTATTGCCATAGAGATATGCAGTAACAAATCTTCCGGCATCCTCACAAAAGCAAATTGCGTGCCAACAAAAATATTACGGTAACCCTTTGTTTATGAATATTACCCAATATTGTGCGTTTCCTATAGAGTTGCATTTGTTACATTGGTGGGTAATGTTTTTATACGTATTTTATTTTGGCTTTCTTTCTGTCATCATACATTTTGAAATATGATAGTAAACAAGGGAAATTAGATATACCCAATGAACAACACAAAGGATTAGAGCAATGCATGCCGTCCCATTCAATATAAGAAAGGACTTTTACAGACAACACTTAGCTCCGCTGTGCGTACTACTCGCCTTTTATCCAGCATTTTCATCCGGAATGGATTACTCAAACCACACTCAGGAATCCTCCTCCCCTCACTCAATACATAACCCCCTCGCGCGCGCGGCCAAAGCAGAAGCGGACTATTGGCAAGGGGTTTACTGGACACACTTGAAGCACCCACGGCGCGCAGCAATGTCTTGGCTTTCTTCTGCACAGCTAGGCAATTCACAGGCACAATTCAACCTGGGTGATGCTTACTATTTTGGAACCGGGCTACCTAAAGATATGGCAAAGGCAACACAATGTTGGAGGATTGCTGCCCATGCCGGTAATCCGCAGGCGCAAAATAATCTGGGTTATGCTTATACCCATGGGGAAGGCATCCCAGAAAACCCCAAAAAAGCCGTGTATTGGTGGACCAGATCCGCAGAACAAGGAGATGATCACGCCCAACTCCTGTTAGGTCTAGCCAATTATTATGGTCGTGGTATTGCTCAAAGTTATGAAAAGGCGAACGCCTGGTTTCTACTCAGCGCTCGCCAGAATAATCCCATCGCCGAAATTGCGCTAGCCCGGGATTATGCCCAAGGCTATGGCACCCCACAAGACTACACTCAGGCATTTGAATGGTTTATGAAAGCAGCGCAACAAGGAAATCTGGCCGCCGAGCTCAGTGTGGGTGCCAGTTACTATCAAGGACAAGGTACTGTCCGTAATGCTATGCAAGCCGTTGACTGGTGGAAAAAAGCAGCGAATAGCGGTAGTCAAAAAGCAGAACTACTACTCGGAATTGCTTACCAAGACGACCATACCATCAAAAACCAGAATCAATCTTTATTTTGGTTGAATCAAGCAAAGTCCAAAGGTGGAAAAATTGCGGCAATAGCCGCACAAATGATTTCCAACAGCCAATAAAAACCCCGTTACCGCCTCTTATTCAATTTCTGGTAACGGGCATATTAGATTATGGTTATTGTTGCTTCACTACCTTCTTGACCTGGATGGTGGAATCAATCACCACACGCTGGTTTAAGAACCTCCCCTGTCGCGTTGCATTACTGGCCACGGGATCCATCCAGGAATAACCCTTGGTGATAATCCTGTAATCTGGGACACCCTGCATGACCAAATAGCTGGCAACAGAATTGGCACGTTTTTTCGACAACTTGAGATTGTAGGCAAAAGAACCTGTCTTACTACAATATCCCTTTACTAATAGGATTGCACTGGGATGACGCTTGGCGAATTTTGCTGCACGGTCCAAGACGTAATTATCGTCTCCTACAAGCTCTGCGGAATTGACATTGAAGTTAACCCCTCGAATTGTGATGGGTTTGCTTTCTAAAATGGTTTGCTCTATGGGCGCAATTGCTTTAACTGGCGGTGGCGGTGGAGGCGGAGCTGGCTGCACTTTCACCGGTTTTGGTTTGGCAAAGCAGGATAAATTACAGCTATGATAATGAACAGGAGCACACGCACTTAGCGCAACACTACCCACTGCCATTGCTATCAATGAATATCTGGTATTTTTCATAACAACCTTCCTGTTCAAATGGATTCTTGCTGCGTTCCAACCACTGCAGAAGCCATAATCAGGCTCCTGCGAACAATGGTGAAAAACCTTTAAACGCTTGGATCACCAGGAATAGGAACCGCCAGCACCCACTGACGTATTATTACCAGAACCATTACTGCCAACCGTTATCTGACCTGTCCAGTTACAGTTGAAACGATGCTGATAAGTAAAGGCGAAGGCACTTTGGCCATTGTACTCGCCATAGCCACCAGCAACCGTATTCGGACCTTGCCCGGCCGCCGCCGCCGCGGCCGCATTGAGTGAGGCCGCATTGACAGAACCCACCTGATCAGCATAGTGGTTGGCCTGTCCAACGGCACTGGACATGGCACCCTGTACTTGGCCATAAGTGGCTGCATCATTGGGCGCAGTACCTGGCGCGACATTGGTAATCTGCCGCTGCAGACCAGTTGCTGCGTCGCCCACCGATACCGTATTGGCGCGATTGGCTACGGAACCTTGGCCCAAGGCAACCGAATTGGTGCCGTTAGCAGTGGAATTGGCACCAATTGCGGTAGAATTGGCGGCCATTGCGTCCGCATTGTTACCAATAGCTGTTGCCGGATCTGCATTTGCTTTAGCTCCCGCACCGATTGCCACTGCACCGGAATAAGTAGCTTCTGCTCCTGTACCTATTGCAATGCTGTTATCACCTGCTGCATACGCATCTTTTCCCGCCGCAAAATCATTAACCCCGGTTGGCTTCTTGGCATTATTACTGGCGAGATTGCCACTGGAGTCTATGGTAAATACACCTAATCCCTTTTGGTTAAGGATATTGCTGATATGGCTAATGTTAGTGGTATTGCTGGCAATATTGGTGGTGTTGGTGTTGTGCAGGTTGCTGAGGTTGCTGATGTTGCTGGTATTGCTGGCAATATTGGTGGTGTTGGTGTTGTGCAGGTTGCTGAGGTTGCTGATGTTGCTGGTGTTACTGGCAATATTGGTGGTGTTGCTGTTGTGCAGGTTGCTGAGGTTGCTGATGTTGCTGGTGTTACTGGCAATATTGGTGGTGTTGCTGTTATGCAGGTTGCTGAGGTTGCTGATGTTGCTGACATCAGTGGTCTGCTGCTTACTGATATTGCTGATGTTGCTGGTATTGCTGGCAATATTGGTGGTGTTGCTGTTGTGCAGGTTGCTGAGGTTGCTGATGTTGCTGGTGTTACTGGCAATATTGGTGGTGTTGCTGTTGTGCAGGTTGCTGAGGTTGCTGATGTTGCTGACATCAGTAGCTTGCTGTTTTTGGATTGCGGAAATATTAACAGGAGATATTTTAGATAGTTCGTTACTCAGATTACTGATGTTGCTGACATTAGTGGTCTGCTGATTTTTGATGTTGCTGATGGCGGTAACGTTACTGCTATGCAGATTCGAGAGATTGCTAATGTTACTAACATCCGTCGCCTGCTGCGCCTTGATTGCGGAGAGATTAGCAGACACAGAGGTAACGTTTGAAATTACACTACTCAAGTTACTGATATTGCTTGTATTTGAACTCACCTGCTGATTGGTAGCATAAAGCTGGCTTCCATTCACCGCATCCGTGCTAGTAGAGCTCAATGTTCCCGGTGCCACATTGATTATTTTGCGAGAGGCGCTAGTCGTCCCTACGGACACAACATTGTTTTGTCCACCATCACTGCTCCCGTTGCCTAAAGCCACAGAGTTGGTTCCCGTGGAACTCGCATTGTCACCAATAGCGGTGTCCTGGTTTCCAGCCTGCGCCCCCGTTCCACTAGCTATATTCCCATTGGACCCTTGCGCTGTTACCGCAGAGCCAAGGCCCAAGGTCTGCGTAAGGGAGGCAACTAAACCACCTCCGCCATAAACCGTCGCTTCAGCCTGGTCCATGGCACATGAGGTAATAACCAATGTTCCAGCTACCGCCGCAACAAGCATTTTTTTATGTAATTTAGCCATCTAGTGAAGTCCTTATAGTGGTTGTCAGAATGAAGTGAATACACGCGTATTAGCAAAATATGGGCCAATAACATGAACCGCTTTCAGCCACCTCCAACTCCAGAGCCATTAAGAACCAATAATTATTTGATAAAACAGAAGTTAAATAAGCTGCCAAGCCTTTCTAATGGTAATCGTCAAAAAAAGCCCGGCACAAAAATTTTTTCCTATGTGTTAACATTGATATCGCGAAACGTTACACCCTACGAAACCAGAAGGAAATTTTAAACCTATTATTGATGTTACTATTTTGTAAACGATTAATTTTATATGATACGCGGTTTTACTCATCGTTCTCTATTTACGCGCAACGGTTCTGCGTTTCTTGCTGCACATGATAGGATTTGTCTCTTTCCGCTTTTCATGCATATACTTTCTTGAGGGATTGTGTTTCATTATAGCCGTGAATCACCATTTGAGAGGGAAGCATTGATGTGAACAGAGACGCTCCATATCATCTTCAAGAACCCAAGAAATGTCACATTCTGTTGATATGCATGTTTTTGTCCGAGCTCATTCTGGTTGCCGGCGCTATTATCTGCCTTTTTCAAGCCGTTGGTTTTTTCCATGTATGAGCAATCAAAAATCGCCCTGCTAGACACCCGCACTCGGCACCTACAGGCTGAGCCTTCTCTGCAAGAGGCTGATATAGATCGCTTTTATTCCGAATCATCGCCAAAAATCCACGTATTATATCAACCTATTATTGATCTGAAGAAGGAAAAGGTTGTCCGTGTCGAAGGCCTCGTACGCTTCCAGGACCAAGGTCAATTAATTTCACCTGAGAAAGTTTTACCTTTTCTGCACCAGGAAGCAGTTACCCGAATAAATTTTTTGGTTTTGAAGCAGGCCGCCCGTGATCTGCGTCTTTGGAAAAATCTTGGTTTAAATTTTAAAGTTAGTATAAATATCGAAATCTTCCAAATGGAAAACCCGAATTTTGCGCATACCATTCTCCGTATTCTGGGTAGGGAAAATATTTCTCCGCAGGATATCGCCCTCGAAATTCTCGAAGGCAACGATCTGGAAATATCAACACGGATGATGGATCAAATGAGGGTTCTCCGACAGGAAAAGATGACCTTTTCTCTGGATGACGTTGGATCGGCTTATTCCGGCTTGACACGCATCAAGAATCTTCCCGTGGACAGCTTAAAACTGGATGGCGGTTTTGTCCGCGACCTGCACCAAAAACCCGATGATCTCACTTTTATTCAAGCTCTTTCCGCTCTCAGTCGCTCCCTGGGTAAAGCTTTCATTGTTGAAGGCGTAGAAGATGCTGCGCTCTTGAACGCATTGCGTAGGCTTGATGTCACCCTTATTCAAGGCTACGTGTTTTCCCGACCGATCAGTGCGGAAGAAATTCCGCAGTACATTTGCAATTTGCGAATCCCTCGACATAGCGATGTTCTGCAACCCGGCGATTGGATTGGTGCCTACGCTGAAATTCTTCATGAACGGGAACGACTAACGGCAATGCTTCGGCATGCACCGGAAATGCTTGATCGTCGTTATATAAAGAAGCAACCAGATGAGATCATGGAGTCCTGCTTGTTGCTGACTCCACACATTTATCAACTTTATTGTCAGCAAAGAATGTTTGTTTCGCAGGCCGCAGGATTACATCCGCAGATCCTGAATGCCGGCATGATTGACAAAATTGAACAGGGTTACCGTACCCTGCTGCTGGAAATAGAAAAGCAGATACCTGAGGTGAACCATGAGAAACCTGGAACTCACAGATATTCCTGAAGACTTGTTTGAACGCATCAGGAGGAATGCGCAATTACATAAATGCAGTGTGAATTCTGAAATCCTCAGTTGCCTGCTTACACAACTAGTACAACCCAATGGCAATAGCACGCATTGTTTTTCAAGCAGCAGAAACCTACTCAGCACTGAAGAACTGCATGCGCTCCTGGCACCTGAAGACAATCACTGAGAATGATATTTCATGCTTTTAAATGACGATAATTAGGCTCTTCGTCAGATCAAGCGAGTACGGTGTAGAATATGGGAAAGCGATTGTGCCCAGGTAGGAGGTGTTTGATGGTCCAGCAAGAGCTGTTTCCTTTGGTGCTGGGGTTTCTGTCGCTCGCATGGAGATCGGGTTCTTTCATGTTAAGGTTTGCAGATTGGGACCTTATCTGTGTTTTACAGCTTCGTAATCGCTCAATTAAGGGCTTGACATTGCAGGAATGCCAGATGATCCTACCTGGTAGATCGTGCCTCTCCGCAGGTTTTGACAACAAAGCATAAAAATTTTGCCCATGTCCATACTACCCAATAATTGGCTCCTGCATTTCCATTATCGCCAAACCCTGCGCGAATTACTTGCTCTGCTTTTGCGTTTTGGGACTTGCGGCGACAAATCACAGCGGGCAGAACTAGCCAGGTCCGCGCGCTTAAACCGACGAAAATTACAAGATCTCCGGGCAATTGACAGCACTGCTGCAAATGCTGAAGCAGGCGATCTGAGCGAATTGTGGCAGGATGCCCTCTGTGACCTGAGGCTGGAGGGGTGGCAATCCTACCAATACCAGAATCTGGAAAAACATCCTTGGTCACTGGAGCAAGTACAGTCAGAATGGTTCCCGCAGTGGGACCTCGTCCAGGAAGCCATTGGAGAGGCAATACTTCTCCCAGATATCACAGCAATCAATGATGATGAGGCTTTCTTGCGTACTTTTATTCAAGACAACCCTGAACATGCTCAGGCTTATGGCAATCTCGGGGTATGTCTTATGGACCGTGGAGATGAATTTGCCTCCGAAAAAATCTTCCGACATGCTCTTAAAATAGATCCAGATCACTCTGATGCGCTCCTTAATTTCGCTGTATTGCTGACCCGACAAAAACGCCTAGATGAATCAGAAAATTTATTGAAGCACGCTTTAGAGGTGCGCCCCGATTATTTGCATGCCTACTGTAACCTGGGTTTTGTTCTGTCAGAGCAGAAACGTTATGCAGAATCCGAAGCGGTATTGCACAAAGCGCTCGATTTACAACCTGATTCTATGAACGCACTGGTTAACATTACTGTTCCATTATTTGAGCGTAAGGCCTATGCCGAAGCAGAAAAAATATTGCGAAGCATCCTGCGCCAGGATCCCGATCACCGAGGTGCTGCACTCAACCTGGTAGCCTGCCTGTATGCCCTGGGCAAAAAGGACGACGGAGAAATAACGTTACGCGAAACTATCGAAAGATTTCCTGATTTCAGCGACGCGATGATAAAATTGGCTTTGGTACTTGCTGATCGCGATGACATAGAGGAAGCATACTCCTGGTTTCAGCGGGCTTACGAGGTTTCGGCAAACGATCCTACTATCGGCTTCGATTTCAGTCTGTTTGCCCTATCCATTGGACGCTATGTAGAGGGATTTCGACTTTATGAGCTTCGCTTTGAAGCCAAAGAAAACTATAATCCCATCCGTTTTCCTGAACGGGAGCGTTGGGATGGGAAATTGCTCCAAGGTAAACGCATTCTAGTCCATGCGGAACAAGGCTTAGGCGATTTGATTCAAATGGTGCGCTACGTTGCGGAATTAAAAAAAAGGGGCGGACAGGTCATTTTGGAAACCCGGGAACCGCTGCTCCGCCTTTTTTCATGCCTAGAGGATGTGGAGGAAGTATTTCTGGAAAATACCGAAATCCCATCATTTGATGTCTTTGCACCCATCATGAGTCTGCCACATCTCTGTGGTACTACTGTCTCCACCATCCCCAATCAGGCTCCATACCTAACCGTAGACGAGCAGTGGATTGCCCAATGGGCTCCAAAGTTGCCTGCGAAAGGACTGCGTGTTGGAGTGGTCTGGGCTAGTAATCCACTCGCTCGCAATGGTCAGGAACGTTCTTTACCACTCGTCAAACTGGCTCCCCTGGCAAACATTGTTGGTCTGCATTTGGTTTCATTACAGAAGGGTGAGTCAGCCGAAGCGCAAATTGAAGATGTGAACTTTCCTCTTCTGCCACTCGGTACTGAAATAGTGGATTTTGCCGATACCGCTGCAATCATCAGCCAGCTTGATCTCGTGCTCACAGTGGATACTGCCGTTGCACACCTGTCGGGTGCCCTGAATGTACCCACTTGGGTCATTCTATCACATGATGGCGATTGGCGCTGGCTACGAAAACGCAGCGATAGCCCCTGGTATCCAAGCATTCATCTGTTTCGACAGCCCGCCCCTGGAGACTGGGATGGGCTGTTATTGGAAGTGTTGAGCGCGTTGAACAGTCTTCTTTTGGAACAAACAGCTAAAACCTGAAATTCACCATTGTATGAAATTTTGAGCAAGATCACTTTTACCACCAAGCAATCTCATAATTTTATTGTTCCTTGAGTCTATGCTGGTTCTGGTTTTACTCTACTGGCTTTTAAGGGAAGTGAGGATAGTCTTATGGATAGGGTACGCAAAGCCAGCAGATGGGCGCTGTTGCATGAGACTTGGCGCAGATACAATTCCGGGAGATTATAATGCCAAATATGGAAAAGCATATATCATCTTTCCCACTAGATGCTCACGCCGAATTTCTACTCAATACATCGCTACGCTCGCTATTTAATGGATTGATCACTATATACTCCAACTCCGATCACAAAAATCCTGACACAATTCGTAATACTCAAATCGCACGCAGAATACTGATTGATATTATTAGTTATTTTCCATCCGCATCAGAGTTTCTTTCAATTCATTTACCTTTGGTCTGGAATGAAACCTTGTACGATATCGGCTCTCAATCTTCGAATCTTGATCTTTCCAGACTTTTTCAAGAAAATCCATGGAGCCTTGAATTATTGCTATCCAATTTGTTGCCAAACTGGTCTAGCGTGCAGAAACTACTTGGTTATCCGCTATTTTCCCTGAATTCACTTTCCGATGAAGAAATTCAGCTGCGCGAACTTATTGAACAGGAACCGGAACATGCCCAGGCCTTTTGCAATCTTGCTGTTATTTATTTAAATCGAGGCCAGCATGAAGATGCGGTAAAACTATTTGACAAATCCCTTTCAATAAACCCTGTTGCTCAAGATACGTTATTAAACAAGGCCGTACTTCTTACTAATCAGGGTGATTTACCAGCAGCAGAAAATTTGCTTCGCAGAGCCATTCAGATTAACCCTCATTATTATATTGCTTATACTAACCTCGGTTATGTATTAAGTGAAATGGAAAGATATGAAGAAGCCGAAGCCGAATTGCGCAACGCTTTGAACATTAATCCGGATTATACACCGGCGCTGTTGAATATTACAGTCCCATTACAGAAAAGAAAGTCTTTTCATGAAGCCGAGATAATGCTACGACACCTTTTGAATATCGAGCCAGAAAATACCGGGGCCTTACTCAATTTGTTTGTAGCAATACTCAGTCAAAATAGGGACTCAGAAGCTGAGGATATTCTCAGGCAGACCATAGATTCACACCCACACTGCGCTGAGGCCATGAGTAAACTTGGGCTTTTTCTCTCTCAACATGACAGACCCATTGAGGCAGAGATATGGCTCCGTAAAGCGTATGAAGTGTCCAACATGTCCCCGGAATCTGCGTTCGATCTTTCGTCATTTTTATTGATTTGTGGTAAATATCACGAAGGATTTTCTCTGTATGAAAGTCGGTTCATGGTATCTTCAAATCATAATCCTAAACGATTTCAGGGTGATCCTTGGGATGGTTCTGAACTCAATGGTAAGTCCATTCTCATCCATGCAGAACAGGGCTTTGGTGATAATATACAATGTGCAAGGTATCTACCGCTAATCAAACTGCTGGGAGGAAAAGTCATACTGGAAACTCGCCCAGAGCTATTTCGGTTGTTCGAGCAGTCAGGTGTGGCCGACGTACTTGTTGATTCCCCCCAAAATATCCCAGAGTTTGATACCTTCGCTCCTATCATGAGTCTGCCCCACATTTTTGGAACGGAAATAGATACTATTCCTTGCCAGTGCCCATATCTGAGCGTGCATGATGAACTTAGGTCATCATGGAGCCAATACTTGACTCCTGTTTCAGGTTTTCGTATTGGTATTGTTTGGGCGGGCAACCCCTTTCATAAAACTGATGAATCGAGATCGATACCATTAAACACCTTTTCTCCTGTGAGCGAGTTACCAAACGTACAACTTGTTTCATTACAAATGGGTTTCGGATCTTCCCAAGTTCAAAACTGTTCTTTCCCTTTAGTCCTTGGTCTTAGCGATAAGATTTCTGATTTTGCCGATACTGCGGCCGCCCTGACCTGCCTTGATCTTATTGTCTGTGTAGACACTTCGATTGCACATTTAGCGGGTGCCATGAATATTCCTACTTGTCTTTTACTTGCCAAGGTGTCAGATTGGCGGTGGTTGCAGGATCGTAGTGACACTCCTTGGTATCCAAGTTTGAAGTTATTTCGTCAAAAAGTACCTAATGACTGGGAAGAAGTGATTCAGAATGTTTGCGGATATATAAGGGAGTTGCAAATTGCTCTTGATCCTAGGCAGATTTGAATAATCATCTGAGATCCGGTCCTGCCACTGATAATTACGTTGACAATTGAATATCACCTTGTATAGATGGTGATGCGAGAGCCAAGCTGGATATCCCTGGCGGAAGCCAGGCGATTCCATTGAATCAGAGACTTGGGCTGGACATGATACTGCTGGGCGATCTGCCAGAGAGTGTCGCCCTTGCGCACAATATAGGTGGTGGCGCGGGGCTGGGTGGCGGCGCGTTCCTGACGGGCGCTGATGGCGGCCACAGCGGTTTCCGCTGGAATATTCAGCACCTGACCGGGATGAATGACCGACTGTGCAGTGAGATGGTTGGCCCGGGCAATGGCATTCATGCCGACACCGGCCCGCTGCGCAATCTGCCAGAGACTTTCGCCGGGACGAACCGTCAATTGGCGATGACTGCGGGCTGCAGTATAGACGGGAGCTGCCTGGCCGCCATAAACCGTGAGTTTCTCACCGACTTGAAGGTCATTGGCCGAACGGATGTGGTTCCAGCGCATCAGATCCTGGACGCTGACACCGGCACGCTGGGCCAGCCCCGAAAGGGTATCACCGGAATGGACGACGAGAT
>NZ_JABBOU010000130.1 GCF_018853465.1 Acidithiobacillus montserratensis | reverse complement strand
TCTTCTGGGCGAAGAGGCCAAGGGGCTTTCCCCGGCGGCATTGGGGCGGCTCAAGGCGCAGTGGGCGGAAGAGCATGCCGTCTGGCAACGCCGTTCTCTGGAAGGTAAACGGTATGCCTACTGGTGGGTGGATGGCGTCTATACCAACCTGCGTGCGGAGGAGGATCCGCGCATCTGCCTGCTGGTGATTATGGGCGTGACTGCGGACGGGAAGAAGGAACTGGTCAGTGTCAGCGACGGCCTGCGCGAGTCCAAGGCCTCTTGGCTGGAGATACTCCGTGATCTCCAGGCGCGGGGGCTGGAAACGGCTCCTTTGCTAGCGATTGGGGATGGCGCCATGGGCTT
>NZ_JABBOU010000013.1 GCF_018853465.1 Acidithiobacillus montserratensis | reverse complement strand
AGAGCTAAACAATCGCCCAAGGAAATCTTTGGGATTCCGAACACCAGCCGAAGTAATGGCACAACAAATCAGGCAGTTAAACAGCGGTGTTGCACTTCAAAATTGAAACCGCCATCTTATCTGAAGTATTTACAGCTCTTTGACTCATATTTGACAGAAGATGAGAAGAGTTTTTGATGTTTTTAGTTGGCTGTTTTAATTGGAATCATGAATCTTTGCGAGGTTTAACATATGATTTTCATCACCGGCGGAGCCGGTTTCATCGGTGCCAATTTCGTCCACCACTGGTTGGGTCAGTCCGACGAGTCGGTACTGGTACTCGACGCACTCACCTATGCGGGCAATCTGGAGAGCCTCGCCTCTGTTGCCTCCAACCCGCGCTACCATTTCTCTCAGGTGGACATCTGTGATGGCCCAGCCGTGTCCGCGCTGCTCAAACAGCACAGCCCTCACGCTATCCTGCACTTCGCCGCCGAGAGTCATGTCGACCGCTCCATCCATGGCCCCGGCGACTTCATCCGCACCAATGTGCAAGGCACTTTCGAGCTGCTCGAGGCCGCCCGTGCTTATTGGAATGAGCTGCCCGCACCTGAGAAAGCCGCCTTCCGCTTCCTCCACGTCTCCACCGACGAGGTCTACGGCAGCCTCGGCCCCAGCGACCCCGCTTTCACCGAAACCACGCCCTACGCGCCCAACAGCCCCTACAGCGCCAGTAAGGCCGCCTCCGACCATCTGGTGCGCGCCTGGCATCACAGCTACGGCCTGCCGGTGCTCACCACCAACTGTTCCAACAATTACGGCCCCTACCAGTTCCCCGAAAAACTCATTCCGCTGATGATCCACAACGCCCTGGCGGGCAAGCCGCTGCCGGTTTACGGTGACGGTCAGAACGTGCGCGACTGGCTGTATGTGCAAGACCACTGCCGAGCCATCGCCCGCGTGCTCGAAGCAGGGGTTCTCGGCGAGACCTACAACGTCGGCGGCCACAATGAGGTGAAGAACCTCGACGTGGTGCATACCCTCTGCGACCTGCTCGACCAACTGCGCCCCAGGACTGACGGCAGCAGCTACCGCGCGCAGATCACCTTCGTCACCGACCGCCCCGGCCATGACCGGCGCTACGCCATCGATGCGGGCAAGATCAAGCGCGAACTCGGCTGGACGCCGCAGGAAACCTTCGCCACCGGCCTCAGGCGCACCGTGCAGTGGTATCTCGACCATCCCGACTGGGTGGCGCATGTCACCAGCGGGGAATACCGCAACTGGGTAGGTAAACAGTACGGCGGTGCGGCATGAGCGCAGCATCCACTATGACGCAGCAACGTAAAGGCCTGATCCTTGCCGGTGGCTCCGGCACCCGGCTTTATCCCGTCACCCAGGCGGTCAGCAAGCAATTGCTTCCGGTCTATGATAAACCCATGATCTACTACCCGCTGAGTACCTTGATGCTTGCGGGCATCCGCGATGTACTCATCATCTCCACACCTCAGGATACCCCGCGTTTCAGTCAGTTATTGGGTGACGGCAGTCAGTGGGGCCTCAACCTGCAATACGCCGTGCAGCCAAGCCCCGATGGTCTGGCGCAGGCTTTTGTCATTGGCCGCGATTTCATCGGTCATGCCCCTAGCAGCCTGGTGTTGGGCGATAACCTGTTCTGGGGTCATGATCTGCAAGCCTCGCTCAAAGAGGCCGGTGCCCAGAAGGAGGGTGCGACGGTTTACGCCTATCGTGTCCACGACCCCGAACGCTATGGCGTGGTGGCCTTCGATGCCACTGGCCGCGCCATCAGCATCGAGGAAAAACCGGCCAAACCCAAAAGTAGCTTCGCCGTTACCGGCCTGTACTTTTACGATAATCAGGTGGTGGATATTGCCGCCAGCCTCCAGCCCTCGCCGCGCGGCGAACTGGAAATCACCGACGTCAACCGGGTCTATCTGGCGCAGGGCCAGTTGCAGGTGCAGACTCTGGGGCGCGGTTATGCCTGGCTTGGATACCGGCACTCATGAAAGCCTGCTGGAAGCCGGACAATTCATCGCCACCATCGAAAAGCGGCAGGGCCTGAAAATCGCCTGCCCCGAAGAAATCGCCTGGCACGCGGGCTGGATCGATGCCGAACAGCTCGAACGCCTCGCCACCCCCATGCAGAAAAACGGCTATGGTCAATATTTGCTCCAACTTTTGCTGGAGGGACTCCGATGAACGTGATAGCGACAGTCTTGCCCGAGGTCCTGATTCTGGAACCCAAGGTTTTTGGAGACGAGCGGGGCTTTTTTCTGGAAAGCTACAACCGCAAGACCTTTGCCACCGATACCGGGCTGGATGTGGAGTTCGTACAGGATAATCATTCCCGCTCAGTGCGCGGGGTGCTGCGTGGCATTCATTACCAGCTCGTCAAACCCCAGGGTAAGCTGGTCCGGGTGGTGAGTGGTCGGGTCTGGGATGTGGCCGTGGATTTGCGCCGGAGCTCGCCCCACTTCGGGAAATGGGCCGGGGTGGAGCTGTCTGCTGACAATCATCGCCAGTTCTGGGTACCGCCGGGTTTTGGTCATGCCTTTGTGGTGCTCAGTGCGTCGGCGGATTTTCTCTACAAGACCACCGAATACTGGTATCCCGAGCACGACCGTAACATCATTTGGAATGATCCGGACCTGGCCATCGACTGGGCTTTGGATGGAGAAACCCCGCAATTGGCGGCGAAAGACGCCGCTGCCCCGCGTTTTGCCCAGGCGGAAATCTATCGATGAGCATGCTTAGAGAGCAGTCTTTGGTGCCATTCACCACCAGTGACCTACCAAATGGTAAATTTTTAATATTCGCGCCTCATCCGGATGATGAAACATTTGGGTGCGGGGGCACTATTTTAAAGTTGCGTAATGCACAGCAAGAGGTTGAGATTGCTTTAGTCAGTAATGGCGAACAGGCAGGTGACCCGGAAACAAGAATCAGCGAGTTTAGAAGTGTGACCAGCGCGCTGGGGGTACGTAAGGTCTATCAGTTGAATCAACCGGATGGTGGATTAGAAAATAATATTAATACCCTGGAGTCTTTTATTAATGTGTTAATCAAATCAAGACCGGATATGATCTTTTTCCCTTCGCCGCTGGAATATCATATAGATCATCGAACAACCGCTTATTTGGTTTGGGAGGCATTACAAAGCACGGGGTTTTCCGGGAAGGCTTTTTCTTATGAAATTGGAAATCAGTCACCAGCTAATTACATGGTGGATATAACTGCCGTCATGAGTGATAAGGTGCAACTCATGCAACGTTATGCATCACAACTTGTTTTTAATGATTACCCGGAAAAAATTTATGCCCTCAATCGTAGTAGGTCTTATACTTTGCCCCCAGAAGTGAAGTTTGCAGAGGCATTTTTTCTTTTTGAAAATATTGACGTGCCTATTATGCTAGCTATGAATAGGCAATTTTCTCTGTATGGCCAGGGCACTAATAATGTAAAAATGCCATGGGTATCTGTACTTGTCAGAACAAAAGATAGGCCCTATCTGCTAAAGAATGCCTTAACTTCTGTTATGCAGCAAAACTACCCCTATATAGAGTTAGTCTGCGTAAACGACGGGGGGATTAACATTGATGAAATTGTGCACTTATTTCCGTTCAAAAAAAATATTGTGCATAATAATATCCGCTCCAAAGGACGGGGAGGGGCGGCCAATGATTTATTATCTCTAGCAACTGGGGATTATCTGATTTTTCTTGATGATGACGATACCATTGATAGTGATCATATAGAAAATCTGCTCCAGATATTATTACATAATCCAAGTGTTGAAGTGGCATACAGCGGGGTCCGTATTGGAAATGGAGTTGACATAACGCCCGCCGAATACAATGAGCCGTATGATGTAGCGAGGCTGCGTAGAGGAAATTATATTCCTATACATGCCGTGTTATTTTCAAAAACCTTGATAGATAAGGGGTGCAGGTTTGACGAGTCACTAGAAATCTACGAGGACTGGGATTTCTGGTTGCAGCTTTCTCAGTACACACCTTTCTATCATTCTTATAAAATTTCTGCCACTTATAATATTTTTGGCACCTCCGGCGCAAGCAATTCAGCAAAGCGGGTGAATTTACGCGAGTGGATTGGGAAGATATACGAAAAATGGTTACCAGTCTGGTCCGGGTTGCAATTATTGGAAACCTACGAGGCGATTGAACATAAATCTCCTCCGGTGATCGTTAATGAAGCGCAGTCGGATAAAGTAGCTGAACAGCTCCTAAGTGAAGTGCAGATGCTGCGAGATTGGTTGAAGCAAACCCAGTCTAGTCTCGCAGCACAGGCAGAATGGGGAAGAGATATACTAACCAGGGCATTACTTTCACATGATCCCTTCAGCAATATGCAACGAAATTTTTTTATAAGACCGGCGCGATATTATACGCAAGGATGCATAGAATGCTTTAAGAAAGTATTTGGTGCGGATATGCCACCCAGTCTTTGGTATTGGAAATATGGGCAGGTTGAGTGGCGTAATGTTTGTGCTGTTGATAAAGATGATAATGTGATAGGCTTTTATGGTTGCGTACAACGCAATATACTCGCGTTTGGTGAGCCGAAGATTGCTTTGCAGCCTGCTGATACTATGGTTGTGAAAGAACATCGTGGCAGATTAAGAGGGTATAATTCTATGTTTGTTATGTTTCAAACATGGATTAACTTTAATCGAAGCGGTAATCATGATGTATTTATAACTTATGGGTTTCCTAATATAAGACATTATCTTTTGGGAGAGAAAATAAATATATATGAAAAAGCGGATTCTATCACACAGCTTCGGTGGCGTCTTGGAGTGCAGTACGAAAGCATATCTGAGCATTTGCATGTGGTTATAGACCATGAAGTTGATCCTCAAGAAATTGATCAATTGTGGCACGTCATGGCTCATGATTTTCAAGAGTCGATTATTGTCTGCAGGGATTTTTCTTACGTGAATTATCGTTATCTTGAGCATCCTGTATATCGTTACAAATATGTGTTTATTAGGTCTGAAGACACGTCTTTGCTGGGCTTTTTTGTTTTAAAAGAAGAAGAAAAGTGTATTAAATTAATGGATATTGTTTGTGCAAAGAAAAATATAAAAAATATCCTAACGGCTATTTGTGAGCACCTAGCGTCAAGTGGTTTCGACTTTTTGGACGTCTGGGTTACTACTTCGCATAAAGATCTTTTTCTTACTCCTGGTGTTCTGGAGTCTAGCGCTGACGTGATTATTCCGATGGATAAAAAAATGGATAAAAGACAGATTGATCGAGTTGAAAATAGGTGGTTTTTGCTGTACGGTGATACGGATTTTATGTAGGTTAAATGGTTTTATTATGACAAGACAGCGCTGTTTGTTGGTTGGTAGTTCTCATGTCCGAGGGTGGTGGATATTGCATAGCGCAAGAATTTTGCCGCCGTTATTGTTGGATCCAGATATAGCTTTTGGGTTTGATGCTTTACCTTTGTTTTCGTTGCATGCAAAAAATATCATCGCCGCTCATGCTGATAGCGTTGATAAAATTATTTTGTTTGTTTCCGACTTTCGCTATGGAAATGAATTGTTTCTTAAGCATAAGAAACCTGAGTCTTTTTATATAGATGATAATCTTGATGATCGCTTTCGGTGTTGTGGGTGTGAGTCATATAGCTCGACGTCCAGAGAGGCTATTTCTCCTGAGACAGACTTACGGCTCTATGAAAACGGCCTGAAAATATTAGATGAATATATTCTGCAATATCAGGATAAAATAACTTTTATATTTTGGGATTTAAATATTAGAGAGGCGAAAAATATTGAAAAGAATAAATATATGGTTAATGGTTTCTATTGTCATCCTGTGTGGAGTTATTCGTACCTTGTAAATCGCTACAAGGAAAACACGTTGGATGTGAGCATTATTCGAAAAGATTTTAAAAACTTCACTTTTGATGAAATTGGTCATGCAAGCTATAAAGGATATGTCTTTTTATGGAATCTCATTAAGACTAAAGATTCAGGGCGGGCTTTTGCAATTGCGCAAAAGGAAGTTGACCCTGGTCTAGCAAGATTGTTTCCAGGTATGCTTACAGGAGATAGTTAATCATTTGTTTGTTTATTGTACATCATTTTCAACGTCTTGAATATTCTGCATGCAGTAAGCTTCCGCATAGCTCCCCTCTTTTGCCATGTGTGACGTCAGTAATGACCGATATTCGGCTAGGCCGCGTATGGCACGATCATAGCTACCACCGTATGTAAGTGCTGTCTTATGACATTGAATGGCGTTTTCCTTTTTTTGCCACCATGCACTGATGTCGAGCACTCTGTTTGCTGGTACTGGTGACCATACTTCGTAGAAGCAAAGCCTTTTGAGCATACGCGGATTTATTGCTACAGCATTACTAATGGTATATCCAAGAGCGGAGTGGTCAGGGTGCATATCCATGGGCCAGGGAGCGAGTAATGTGTCGGCTGGATGATTTGTTAAAAGATCATCAATCTTGGCCAGGATAGTAGATATGTGTGCAGATAGTTGTCCATCGGGGAGTGCCCAGAATGTGTAGGTTGCTTTGGGATGCAGTAGCTTTAAGGAAGCAATAAACTCGTGTTGTCTGATGGCACTAATGCCAAGTGCTGGATCTACCCCACCACTGCTGTCACTCACCAGTATGACATGGAGGGTTATGTTCGCTTCCCCTAGAGCGGCTATTAGTCCGCCGCAGCCGATTGCCTCGTCGTCTGCATGCGGGATGAGTAGAATGACGTTTTGCCAGCCGCTGTATGTAAGCGGTGATGGTGTAGGAAGCCGTTCAGGTGGTGCGAGATAGCAGCTTTCTTTCACATTCATCGATGATATCTCTCCATTTCGGCCAGTGCTGTTGTGTAGCACGCTCAGCCCAAAATCTTAATAAAGTACGGTCTCTGAGAAGGGCTAGTAATGCTTCGCTAAATGAGTCTATGGAGCCGTTAATGATCCATGCGCCAGTTTTGGCGACTTCGCACGATGCGCCGCCGCAGGCGAGTATAGACGGCAGGCCGGCGGCAATGGCTTCCTGGTTTGCCAGGCCAAACGATTCCGCCGTACTGGCGCTCAGATAAACGTCGGCAGCAGCAAGGTAGGGCTGCACATCCTCTGCAAAAAGGATATGGGGATGAAATCCGTATCTTTCTGCGGTGGTCTCCACTAGACTTGTATCACCTTGGCCAAGTATGAATAATTGAAGTGGACGTGTACGGCGTTCTTGAATGCGTGCGCAGGCAGCAACCAAATCGTGCATACGCTTAACGGGACTGAGCCTTCCTATTGTGAGAATGTAGTCAATATTGTCACTCCAGCCAAGCATTTCTCGGGCGTTTTCTCTTGAGATGCTAATAGGATCCGGTGTGCCATAACCCAATATCTGCCAGTTTTCCGGACAGGGATCCGCACCCAAGTCGCGACATAGTTGTTCCAACGCAACCTTGGAAGGAGTGAAAACCCAATCAGCTTTTTTGAGGATATGGTACTCAAGACGGTGTGTCCAAGCTAGAGTACGGGCATTGACTGTCAGGCCATCATAGGCTGCCGCACGAATAGAACTGCCGAGGCCGTGTTCGGTCACGCCCCAGAGAGGAGCCTGGCTATTTTTAAAATAAGTTTTACGTTTTCGTAAGTATCCGAGAGCTATCCAGGGGTCTTGGAACCAAATATGGGTAACTTTCATGTCGTGCGCGATTTTGGCCGCCAACATTCCTTGTACGAATCGTTCGGCCAAGGCCGGGGCGAGTATTTCACTTAATCCAGATCCTCGCGCTTTAAGCAGGAACTTGGTTTGAATTTCTTGAAACAGGAGATGATCAGTATGTACCCAGTCTGAAGCTGAAAGATAAAAAACTTCATGTGCGCGTTGTCGTAATTCGGAGGCAAATCGGTTCATGGCACGCCCGAGACCGTAGCACCGCTCCCCCTTCCGTTCCCGAGTTACTATCAATAGTTTCATTGGTGAGATTTGCCATTGCTAAAGGTAGGATAAAGCCGCTGCTCCTGGTTTCATTTCAAACTCCCAGTCATCATGGCTCCAATGTGATATTCTACGAAAACTTACCAATCATACAAGCAAGCAGCTGAAGTGAGACTGCGATTGTGGCCACATCCCCAAATGGAGATTTAAGATTGGATCAAGAGACCGCCGTACCCTGCTGGATACCCGTGCTGGGCATGCACCGCAGCGGCACCAGTGCACTGACCCGAGGGCTGCTGACCCTGGGCGTGCAACTGGGGGCACATCTGATGGAACCCATGCCCAGCGTCAATCCCAAAGGTTTTTGGGAGGATATGGACATTTACCAACTGAATGAAGCCATGCTCCAGAGCCTCGATAGTCAGTGGTATCACAGTACCCCCTTGTCATCGGAACAGATTGCGCAGTTGGTGGATGCGGGGTTTCTGGAACAAGCCGTAGCCCTACTGCAGAGCAAGCATCAGGAAGGGCAACCCTATGCCTTCAAAGACCCGCGCTTGTGTCGCCTGCTGGCATTCTGGCAACAGGCGTTAGCCCGGGCGGGTGGGAAGATCGCCTACTGCTTGGCTCTGCGCAATCCGGTTAGCATCGCCGACTCCCTGCAAAAACGGGATGGCATGGACCGCACCCAAAGCTATCTGCTCTGGCTGACCCATACTCTGAATAGCATCCTGCTGACCCACGGCCAAGTGCGGATTCTGGTGAACTATGATCACTTGATCCAGGCCCCCGGGGCGCAGATGCGCCGCATGGCCGCAGGGTTGCATCTTTCCATTGAGGAAGCAGCCTTGCGCGAATATGCGGAGGATTTTCTGGATAAAACCCTGCGTCATACCCGCCATACTCAAACCGACCTGAAGCAGGACCCCGACTGCCCGCCCATGGTGCAAAGCCTGTACCGGGATCTGCTGGCCGTGGCCGAAGACCGGAAAGCCCTGGATACCCCCGCCTTGCTGCAACGCCACCAACGCGCCTGGAAAGACCTGCAGACCATGCGCCCCCTGCTGCAGGCTATGGACCGGATGGTGGAGGCCCTGTTGCAACCCGCGTCATAAGGGGGTGGTGGCGGTAAGGCTGCCTGCTTCAGGGCATCGTGGAGTCTATGGACCATGTCACCAGCGGCGAGTATCGTCAGTGGGTGGGCAAACCATACGGAGTCGGCAATGCCATCGATTAGCATGTTTTACGGGATTGATATCTATAGTCTAAGGTGCGCCTGGTTCAGGCGTGGATCGAAATCCACCATGAGGATTTGATGGCTGATTGGGAGTTGGCAGTGAACGGACAAACACCCTTCCCGATTGATCCCTTGCGTTGAGGCGAGATTATGGAAGGTGCAGTCTGGTCCTCGGTGACAACCTCTTCTGGGGCCATGATCTGCAAGCCTCGCTCAAAGAGGCCCATGCCCAGACGGTCGGCGCCACCGTCTATGCCTACCATGTGCACGATCCCGAACGCTATGGCGTGGTGGCGTTCGACGCCACGGGCCGCGCCATGAGTATCGAAGAAAAACCGGCGCAGCCCAAAATGTTAAACAGCGTGCCGCAGGGACGATAGGCCAGCTTGGGGCGGATATGGCGGATCACGGGGAGAAGGCGAGCACGATTGACAAGATGTAGCCACGCGACTACGGTTGGCCTATGATCGAAATTCGGAAAACTGATGCCTTCGTTCATTGGCTCGACACCCTGCGCGACATCCAGGCGCGGGCGCGAGTTCAAGCCAGAATTGCGCGGCTGGCTGTCGGAAATCCCGGTGATATAGAGCCTGTTGGCGAAGGCGTATCCGAGTTGCGAATCAACTGCGGCCCTGGTTAACGGGTGTATTTCAAGCAGCGAGGCCGAGATCTCATCATTCTCCTGGCTGGCGGAGACAAGAGCACTCAAGCCAATGACATCAAGGCCGCATTGCGTCTCGCGCGGAACCTTTCGGAGTAGTTGCCATGACCAAGACTGTTACCACTCGTTATGACGTTGCAGAACACCTCAGAACACCGAAAGAGATGGCTGCTTATCTAGAAGCCTGCCTTGAAGAAGCAGATGGTGATGCCACCTTCATTGCAAAGGCTCTTGGAGATATTGCCCGTGCCAAGGGCATGACCCAAGTTGCCCAAGACGCGGGCCTCTCCCGCGAAAGCCTTTACAAGGCGCTTTCCGGGGAGCGTAGCCCCGGCTTTGACACCATCCTCAAGGTCATTGGCGCCCTTGGCCTAAAGCTGCATGCTGAGGCAATGCATCGACCGTAAGCAAATCAACGCAACATGAATAAGGAGAACACGAGGTCGGCGTTGTGGCTATGCGGATCGCTTGCGGTGACGACCGCATAGACACCACGCTGACATGATCCGGCAGATCATGGATCGGATGGTCGATGTCCTGCTGCAACCAGCGTCATGAGTGTCGGGTCGCGCTGGCTGTTGGGCTACCCCGCGTTATGCGGATGCAGGAAACCGACCGCCAACTCCGGGAGCTAGGCAAACAGATCGGCGGCCTAGGGGACAAGTTCGGTTACCTCAGTCATGCGGTAAGGCTGGTTACCAGCCAGCAGAAGTACTGGTCGCCGGCGCAAGCCTATAACGGGATGGCTGGCTTGACGCCGTTGGGGGGCAGGACTAGCTTTAAGAGCAGAATTCTTGCGGAGGCTATTGTGACGATTCAAGCCGGTATCAAACCCGTTATATCCGTTGCCGACTATCTGGAAAACGAGCAACTCAGCGAGATCAAGCACGAATATCTCGCCGGGCAGGTGTTGGCCATGGCGGGTGCCAGCGACCGGCATGGCCTGATCGCCATGGCCTTGGGCGTAGCCCTGCACTCTCTGGCTCGCAAGCGCGGCTGTCAGCTTTTTATGGCGGACATGAAGGTGCGGGTGAATGATGGCGAGGAAAGCTATTTCTATTACCCCGACCTGCTCCTTGCCTGCGATCCGGAAGACCGCGACTCCCCTTACTACCGCGCCCGCCCCTGCCTGATCGTGGAGATTGCCTCGCCTTCCACCGCCCGCATCGACCGGCGGG
>NZ_JABBOU010000129.1 GCF_018853465.1 Acidithiobacillus montserratensis | reverse complement strand
CCACCAGGGATCATAATGGATCACGGTATCGGCGGCCGTCAGATTCAGACCCACCCCCCCCGCCTTGAGACTGATGAGGAACAGGGAAACCTCGCCGTGCTGAAAGCGATCGATGGGTGTTTTGCGATCCTGGGTGCTGCCGGTGAGTTGCACATAGGGAATGTGTATTTTATCCAGACGCGCACTGATCAGAGCCAGCATTTCCGTAAACTGGGAAAACAGCAAAATCTGCCGGCCTTCGGCCAATAATTCTGGAATCATCTCCATGAGTAGGGTCAGTTTGGCACTTTCCTGGACCTTGCGGGCTTTGTCACTTTTGAGCAGGCGCGGGTCGCAGCAGACTTGTCGTAATTTGAGCATGGCGTCGAGAATGACTATCTGACTGCGCTGGAAACCCTTGGCAGCAATTTCCTGGCGGATCCGTTCGTCCATGGCGCTGCGCACCGTTTCGTAGAGATCGCGTTGGGTCCCTTCAATATCCACCGAACGGATAATGATGGTTTTTTCGGGTAGTTCCTGAGCAACTTCTTCTTTTTTGCGACGCAAAATGAAAGGACGGACGCGTTTGGCGAGCAAGCTCAAACGGTCAACATCTCCATGTCGTTCAATGGGATTGCGCCAGATTTTCTGGAAGCTGGGCAAATCCCCCATGAATCCCGGCAGGAGAAAGTCAAACTGCGCCCAAAGTTCACCCAAGTGGTTTTCCAGGGGCGTGCCGGTGAGGGCCAGGCGGTGGTGAGTGGGTATTTCGCGGATAGCCTCAGCGGCACGGCTTTGGGCGTTTTTGACCATTTGCGCCTCATCCAGAATCAGCAGATGAAACTGCTGGGCTTTGAGCAGGTCAATATCCCGCCAGACCAGCGGGTAGGTGGTCAGAATCAAATCATGATGCCCCATTTCCCGGAAAAGTCCCAGCCGTTCCTTGCCGTGCAGGGAAAGCACCCTTAATGCCGGGGCAAAGCGTTCAGCTTCTTCCCGCCAGTTATGAATCAGCGAGGTGGGCATGATGATCAGGGCCGGATTTTGCAGGCGTCCACTTTCTTTTTCCAGCAGGATATGGGCGAGAGTTTGAGCCGTTTTGCCGAGGCCCATGTCGTCAGCAAGAATGCCGCCCAGATCGTGTTCCCGTAAAAACTGCAGCCAGGCCAGACCTTCCTGTTGATAGGGCCGCAAAGGCAGAGCAAAACCCTGTGGTGCCTCGACGGGGGGGATTTCACCACTCTGGGGCAGGCGCTGGCTCAGGCGGCGGATAGCTTCCATACCTTCACTGCGCCACTGATCCATATCCATGTGGGTCAGACGGGTAACATCATAGGCGGTAACCCGTAAAGGACCGGCAGTTCCCAGGCTGAAAAGATCAATCAGGGTGCCGACCAGGGGTTTGAGACGATGCGCCTGGGTTTGAATGGGTACGCCCGAGGGAGTATGTAAGTGAATGCTTTCCGTATCCGGGATGCTGCTCAAGCCTCCGGGGCTGAGCCAGCGCCCGTCCCGGGCAAAGAGAGCGCCAAGCAGGGGGGCCAGTGCCAGTCTTTCTCCTTCAACCACAATACCGACATCCAGGCCCAGCCAGCCCGCTTCTTCTCCGTCAACCTGCATGTCCCAGGCGTCAATCTGCAAAAAGTGATGACGAAAACCTTCCGGCCAGCGTACTTCCCAGCCGTGCTCGCGCAGCATTTGCACCCCTTCCTGCATGAACCCGGTCCAGTCACCTTCGCTCGCCAGTCCGTACATGTTTTGCGGAAGTATAGACAGACTATGAAAAAGACTGGCCTTGGCAGCTTTCATGCCGGTTTTGGCGAGGATTTTCAGAGCCTTGTTTTCGCCTTCCCGATCCCGCTGAACCCGCACGGTTTCACCATTGTCCAGGGTCTGGATTTCACTGTCGTCATCCACGGCAATTTGGGCAGGGCCGTAAATAAAACTAGGTTGCCCATAATCAAAACGACAACTGGAGCTCCACAGGCTGGGGTACTGGCGATAGGACTGCATGCCCATCAACGACAGGGTGTCACAGAATAGCTGGGGCTGGAGCGGTACATGAATGAGCGGAAGATCTTTGATGGGGTCTACAACTGGCGCTGGCAGATCCGGGGCCGATTCTTCCAGGAGATTGCGGAGCAGGGCGGCTTCCTGGATATTGAGGGGAGGAGCCTGCAACAAGTCCTGCAAAACTGCCATCTTGATGGGCGTATCCACGGGCCCGATCTCCAGATTGTCACTGTCCAGATACCAGGGGGTATCCAGGGCCAGCAGTACCGGGGCGGGCGGCTCGGTGATCAGTACCGGAAATTGCTCGCTGTCTTTGGAGCCGGTTGCTTTGCCTGTTTTCCAGATGAGTTTAGCGCTGCGAAGATCCCCCATCCGTAGTGGTGAAGAACCGGGTTTATTCATGAACAGACGTTCGCTGGCGGCCAACATGCTCAGTGCCGCGCTGCCATGACGGGGCCCCAGCATGAAATGACCGCTGCGACTGGCGTAAACGTCTTCAATGAGCAGGCGGCGGATGGCGGCCTGATCCGTTTCATCGAGAAAGCTGGGCGGACGCCGCAGGGCTGGCTCAAAGTTGCTCCACGGGGTGAGCTCATTGCAAACGCCCTGTTTATTGAAGCGGGCCTTCAGACAATAGAGGATAGGAGCTTGCTGCAGATGTCCGCGTATTTCGAGAAACCAGTGCAGGCGATAAGTGGTACTCGGGATTTTGCGCGGTGGCGGATGCAGATGCGAGCGCAAAGCACCCAACCATTGCATGACATGGGGCCTGGGACCATCGACGGGTTGCAGCGTAACGCGTTCCTGCAGGTAGGCCAGCAAAACGGCCGCCACATGTTTACAGTGCCTGCCGACTGGGCAGGTACACAAGCTGATGAGGGGGCCCTGGCTGAGGTGAATATCCACCCGATAGGGGACACGGGCGCTACCCTGAACCTGGGCACTGAGTTCCGTATCGGTAAGGCGTTGCAGATGCTGGACTGCCTGGCGGTAGGGGAGGGCCTTGCGGATCACCTGCTCGCCCAGCCAGTGCCTGACGGTATTTTGATCGTAAGTATCCAGGCTGGGAGCCATAGCAGGACCATGGTGCCAGTTCATCCAGTCATCATTATGTGCCATGAGCGAAAGCGAAAATTTCTTGTGAAGGCGAAACCTTCATCATACACAGGCCGGACCGGTCTGGGGAGGGGGTGGTTATATCGTCATGGCCCTGAACTGGTTATCATGCCCATAAGTCGTCGAAATAAGTCGTGGAAAAAGGAGCAGGATAAATATGGCCGCATTTGGCACCAGCGGATTACGGGGATTGGTGAGCGATTTGACAGACCAGGTGGTTTACGTCCATGTGCGGGCCTTCCTGCGCTATCTCCGGGACATCGGCGAGTATCACCAAGGTAATCAGGTCATTTTGGGCGGAGACTTGCGCCCCAGCACCCCCCGTATTCTTGCTGCCAGTTGGGCAGCGGTGCTGGCTGAGGGCGGGATGCCGCAATTCGCGGGCTATTTGCCATCTCCCGCTCTGGCTTATGCCGGTTTGTCGACCGGTGTTCCGGCACTGATGGTCACCGGCAGCCATATTCCTTTTGACCGCAACGGCATCAAGTTCAATCGTCCTCACGGCGAACTGATGAAAGCTGACGAAGCCGGTATTCTCGCTCAGGACATGCAGGTGGCTCCGGGATTGTTTACGGAGGCGGGGAGCTTGCTGCAGGCGCCGCATTTGCCGGAAGCGGATGCCCGTTATCTGCTGGCTTATCAGCAGCGTTATCGGGATTTTTTTGGCAAGGACAGTCTCGCAGGGCTGCGGCTCGGTGTTTATCAGCACTCCGGGGTGGCCCGGGATCTTCTGGTGGACTTGCTCAAGGATCTGGGCGCTGAAGTGCTTCCTCTGGGGCGTTCTGCGGATTTCGTGGCCTTGGATACGGAAGCCCTGCGCCCTGAGGATACGCTACTGGCCCGGCAAGCGGTGCTCGAACATCAACTGGATGCCTTGCTGACCACCGACGGAGATGCGGATCGTCCCATGATTGCTGATGCCAGTGGTCGCTGGTGGCGGGGGGACGTGCTGGGCGTGCTGACGGCTCAAGCCCTGGGTGCCCATAGTGTCGTCACGCCCGTCAGCAGCAACAGCGCTTTGGAACGTGCGCAACTATTTGCCCGGATTCGCCGCACCCGCATTGGTTCACCCTATGTGATTGCGGCCATGCAGGAGGCGCTGGCTGCCGGTGAAGCGCCGGTGGTCGGTTATGAGGCCAACGGCGGGTTCCTGCTGGGTAGTCCCCTGCAGAGGCATGGTCATACCTTGCAGCCCCTGCCGACCCGGGATGCCATTCTTCCCATGCTAACCGTGCTGACAGCGGCGAAGGAGCGCGGCGTGGCCCTTGCAACACTGCTGGAGAGTCTGCCGCCGCGTTTTACGGCCAGTGACCGTCTTCAGAATTTTCCGGGCACCCTCAGCCAGCAACATCTGGATACCTTCAATGGCGACGATGAAAACCGCAATCGGTCAGCATTTAATCAGTCTTTTGGCGCAGTGGCCGGCCCTGCCCGGAGTATGGATCGCACCGATGGATTGCGGGTGATCCTGGAAAACGGGTCCATCATTCACCTGCGCCCCTCGGGTAACGCTCCGGAACTGCGCTGTTATACCGAAGCGGATTCCGCTGAGGAAGCAGAAAGAATGCTGCGTGCAGCTTTGCAGATCATGCAGGGTTGGCGTGTTTAAGGCATGGCCCCGTTTTTCCCGGACCGGATGGGTGTATGCAGGGACCGGGTTGATTATTGTCGACCTGCTCCTGATGGTCGTTCGTTATCTGGGGGTGGTCTTCAAAACCAATGCTGTCGCCGTGCTGGCTGTACATCATGGGGTGGATGCTGAAGCCCAGAGCCTGTTGCATCTGGCCAATATCCTCAATATGGTCCGCTGGAAATGGATCGGCGGCATTTTCCTGCTGGGGGTTTTTCTACTGGTTATCGGCTTTTCACGCCCTTTTTTCCGGCGTCACTGACACTGATCTGGCTCAGCAGATAATCCTCATAACTGCCCTTGAAATCTTCAATCCCCCGAGGCGTAAATTCAATAATGCGGGTAGCCAGGGAGGAAACAAATTCCCGGTCATGGCTGACAAATATCAGGGTACCGTCAAATTTTTCCAGCGCATTGTTCAGGGATTCGATGGATTCCATATCCAGATGATTGGTCGGTTCATCGAGAATCAACACATTGGGTTTTTGCAAGGTGAGCTTGCCGAAGAGCATCCGGCCCTTTTCGCCGCCGGATAGCACCTTGACCGAACGTCCCACCTGATCCTGGCCGAAAAGCAGGCGGCCGAGCACGCCGCGAATGGTCTGATCGTCGTCTTTCTCACTCCGCCATTGGCTCATCCAGTCGAAAAGGGTCATGTCCCGGGCAAATTCCGGGGCATAGTCCTGGGCAAAATAACCGATCTTGACATTCTCCGCCCATTTGATGACGCCGGCATCGGGTTGCAATTCGCCCATCAGGCAACGTAACAAGGTGGTTTTCCCCAGTCCATTGGCGCCGATGATGGCCACGCGTTCACCGGCCTCAATATGCAGGCGCATTTTATGGAAAAGGTGCAATTCGTCGAAAGATTTGGATAAATCCTTGGCATCCAGGGCATAGCGATAGAGCTTGCGCTCCTGCTGGAAAACCAGATAGGGATTTTGCCGACTGGACGGTTTGACTTCTTCCAGCTGGATTTTTTCCAACTGGCGGGCGCGGGAAGTGGCCTGTTTGGCCTTGGAGGCATTGGCCGAAAAACGACTGACAAAGCTCTGCAGTTCCGCCATTTTTTCTTTTTTCTTGTCATTATCGGCCAGGAGTTGCTCCTTGACGAGGGTAGATGCACGCATGTATTCATCATAATTACCGGGATAAATGCGTAATTCGCCATAATCCAGATCAGCCATGTGGGTGCAGACACTGTTCAGAAAATGCCGATCATGGGAAATGATGATGATGGTACTGGGGATAGTCGCCAGTAATTCTTCCAGCCATTGAATAGTATGAATATCGAGGTTGTTGGTAGGCTCATCCAGCAGCAGAATATCAGGATCCGCAAACAATGCCTGAGCCAGAAGTACGCGCAACTTCCAGCCCGGAGCCACAGCCGACATCAGGCCGTTATGCTGTTCTAGAGGAATGCCTACTCCAGTCAGCAACTCAGCAGCCCGGGCTTCTGCCGAATACCCCCCCAGTTCAGCAAAGTCACTTTCGATATGGGCGACCGCCATACCATCCTCTGCATTCATTTCGGTCAGGGAATACAGGCGATCACGTTCCTGTTTGACTTTCCAGAATTCGGCGTGCCCCATCATCACGGTGTCGAGCACAGTAAAATCCTCAAAAGCAAATTGATCCTGCCGCAGCTTGCCCAGACGTTCGCCGCTGCTCAGGCTGACATTACCGGAGCTGGGCTCCAGATCGCCGCCGAGAATTTTCATGAGGGTGGTTTTACCGCTGCCGTTGGCGCCAATCAGGCCATAGCGATTGCCATCACCAAAATCCACGGACACATTTTCAAACAAAGGCTTGGAACCAAACTGCATGGTCAGTTGATGGGTGCTGAGCACGGCAAACTCCACAAAACGGTAATGAACGGGCGGGATGATAACACTGAATGGATAGTCTGTTGCTACATTCAGCCTTGTCAAATGACCCATAAATCTTTGGACAAGGCTAAGAGTTGACAGTCAGTCATACTATCCTTTAGTTTGCATAACAGTATCATCGCTAGGGGCGTCTGCCAGGGGGCAGGCTGAGAGGAACCCTTGGAACCTGATCCGGGTCATGCCGGCGTAGGGAAGCGCAGCAGGGCAGTGTGCCCGCGTTTTCTGTCCGGATCAGGTTTCATGCAGCAAAGTGGAACATGGAGGAATACGCAATGGCTACACGTCCTACGGATATGAGCAATACCTTACAGGAAGCATCCATCACCCTTGGCCCCATTCCGGGCTCCCGCAAAACCTATCTGCAGGGTGAATTATATCCGGAATTGCGTATCCCTTTGCGGGAAATCCAGCAGACCGACTCCCGTAACCGCGATGGCAGTATCGAACATAATCCCGCCATTCCCGTCTATGACTGTAGCGGTCCCTATACGGATCCCGAAACGCCCATCGATATTCATGCCGGACTTCCGGCCACCCGCTGGCAGTGGACGGCGATGGATACCCCTCTGGAGCATCGGCCCGAACCCAGTTCTGCCTATGGTCGCGCCCGCCTGGCCGATGCCAAAACCGCTGATCTGCGCTTTCAGCAGCGTCGGGAAATCCGCCGCGCAGCCGAAGGCGCCAATGTTTCCCAGATGCACTATGCCCGGCGTGGTATCATCACTCCCGAAATGGAGTTCGTCGCCATCCGTGAAAATCAGGGCCTGGAAAAATTACGGGCTAGTCATCCTGAACTGTTTCGCGCCCATCGTGGAGAGCCCTTTGGTGCCCAGTTACCAGAGCGGGTGACCCCGGAATTCGTGCGCGATGAAATTGCCCGGGGCCGCGCCATCATTCCCGCCAATATCAATCATCCGGAACTGGAACCCATGATTATTGGCCGTAATTTTCTGGTCAAGATCAATGCCAATATCGGCAATTCGGCGGTGACTTCCTCCATTGCCGAAGAAGTGGAAAAAATGGTCTGGTCCATTCGCTGGGGTGCAGATACAGTCATGGATTTGTCCACCGGCAAGCATATTCACGAAACTCGCGAGTGGATCATCCGTAACAGCCCGGTACCCATTGGCACAGTGCCCATTTATCAGGCCCTGGAAAAGGTCGATGGCAAGGCCGAGGATCTCACCTGGGAATTATACCGGGATACCCTCATTGAACAGGCCGAGCAGGGTGTGGATTATTTTACCATCCATGCCGGTGTGCTGCTGCGTTATGTGCCGCTGACGGCGAATCGCCTGACCGGCATCGTGTCGCGTGGCGGTTCCATCATGGCCAAATGGTGCCTGGCCCATCATCAGGAAAGTTTCCTCTATACCCACTTTGAGGAAATCTGCGCAATCATGAAAGCCTATGACGTCAGTTTTTCTCTGGGTGATGGCTTGCGGCCTGGGTCTTTGGCCGATGCCAATGATGAAGCCCAGTTTGCCGAGTTGCATACCCTGGGAGAATTGACCCAAATCGCCTGGAAACATGACGTGCAGGTGATGATTGAGGGCCCTGGTCATGTGCCCATGCAGATGATTCGCGCCAATATGGACGAAGAGTTGCAGCATTGCTACGAAGCGCCTTTTTATACCTTGGGGCCGCTGACCACGGACATCGCCCCCGGCTATGATCATATCACCAGTGCCATTGGGGCGGCCCAAATCGGCTGGTACGGCACCGCCATGCTCTGCTACGTCACCCCCAAGGAGCATCTTGGTCTGCCCGATAAAAATGATGTACGGGAAGGCGCTATCACCTACAAGATCGCCGCTCATGCCGCCGATCTGGCCAAGGGACATCCCGGTGCCCAGGTGCGGGATAATGCCCTGTCCAAGGCACGTTTCGAGTTCCGTTGGGAGGACCAGTTTCATCTCGGTCTCGATCCGGAAAAAGCCCGGGAATACCACGACGAAACGCTACCCCAGGAAGGCGCCAAGGCCGCCCACTTCTGTTCCATGTGTGGGCCGCATTTCTGTTCCATGAAAATTACCCAGGATTTGCAGGAATATGCCCGTGGTCAGGGGGCAGAAGATCTGGAAAAAGCCCGTGCCCAGGGTTTGCAGGAAAAAGCCGAAGACTTCCGGAAATTGGGGAAAAATATTTATCTGCGCTGATTGTGAGCGCTTTCTCAACAGTAAAGGCCCGGAATATCCGGGCCTTTTGTATAAGGGGGCCGGACAGATTCCGGCCCACAGCAAGTCTCAGAACCGCTTGCGTGTATAAAAATACGCGATTACGGTGATGAAAAAATAGACCACAGGTAAAAAGAATATATAGTCTTCCAGATGCATCTGCAGGCTCCTTAGTATCAATGGCCGGTTTTACCCTGGCGCTCTCCATCCTGTTTTTCGTACATGACCGCGCCGGCGACGGCAATCAGCACAATCATGGTTGTCCCTACCAGCCAGGCAAAGTACCAGGGGCCGTAGTCACCGGTAATCACTGCCAGAAACAGGGATAAGGCCAAAATCAGTGCCATCCCGGCAAAAGTAAACAGATTTTTCATGGTGCAATACCTCCCTTAATAAGCATGATCATCAGCGGGATCCGGTTTGATGACCTTGCCGCGCATGACCCGAAAACACCAGGTGGTGTAGGAGAGAATGGTCGGTACAAAAATGACCGTAAATATGGTCATCCAGATCAGGTTGTAACGACTGCCCGAAGCATTCCAGATGGTCAGACTCTGATTGAGATTGTCTGATGAAGGCATCAGGAAAGGGAACATGGAAGCAGCTACCGTACCCAGAATACCGATCCAGGCAATAGCGCCCAGCCACCAGCCGATGATCGGCTTGTTGGCGCGCAGCATCAGGGCACCCAGAAGCATCCCGGCAATGGCTATTAAAGGCACAAGCCACAAAATCGGCTGGGCCGCATAATTATCCAGCCAGGCACCGGATGCCAAATGCACGACCTGACCACTCACCGCATTGGCGGGCATACCCGG
>NZ_JABBOU010000128.1 GCF_018853465.1 Acidithiobacillus montserratensis | reverse complement strand
CTTGCCTTATCCAGAATCACCGATGCCGGTGCTGCTCGCTCGGCCGCAGACTCCTTTCCACCGTAGGCAAAATCATTAATCTCACCATCCAGTGTTCCACCCGTATTCCCCAACCCAAAACTCTGCCGGGCAAAAGAAATCTCAATCCGGTTGAATAATCCGACCGAGGCGCCGTAGGCGTCCATATTGTAGTTATTCAGTAATACGTGGGAATAAAAGGCCGTTGCGCCAATTTGCTGATTGGTGCCGTATCCAGAAATCACGGCCCAGGGGTTGATACCACCACCGGCAGCACCGTCCACTGCCGTTACGGCACCTGTACCCAGGATACGTCCTTGGCCAAACAGGCTGGCAGCTCCAATGGCGGCATTGGCGGTCAGCGGCACTGTTGCTCCCAATGCAATTGCGATAGCCATGACCACGCTCTTGTTCTTCATACAGCTAACGATTGTTGAGTTCAATTGACTCATAATCTCCTCCTGGCATAGGAATGCGACTTTTAAGTGAACAAATTCAATAATGTGATATGTTTCTCAACCCAGCGGCCCATTGGCTGTGACTATTTGTGGTTCCATGGCTGCCAGTTGCGCCAAAAGATAATTCTGGGCAGGTTTGGCGATATCCTTCTTATCCATGGCTTTGATCATATCCTGCGCCAGATAATTAAAGGCTGCAGTGGTGACGTGCAAATTTTTGTGAGCCGCCGTCATAGTTGGTCCTGTGTAGGTGCAGTTTCCACCGACTACTTCGCAAACCTGTTGGGTCAGGTTATATTTGAGTGCTTTAATATTGGTGTGCGCAAAATAGTAGTTGATGTGTGGATCAGCAGCCACGTATCCGACAAAGGTGTTAATCAGTGCTTTGACACCTGATGGCCCACCAAAGGCGCCAATATAGTTCTGTATGGGCATTTTGATATCCGCCTGTTGGACTGACGTGGCACTGGGCGAGGCCACAGCTAGGGGTGCAACTAATCCTATAGATAGGGTCAAGCCAGTGAACACAACTGCGTTTCTGAGTTTAAACGACTTCATTACAACCTCCTGAAATAAAAGTTAAGACTTAGGTGTATAGGCATAACAGTAGCCATGCGGACTGATTTTGCCGGCTACGACCTTGCAGGTTCCGTCTGTGCTTGGAGTAGAGCCTGGGACAAAATGGGTACAGTTGCTGCACATGTCTTTACCGGAGGGATGATCCTGATAACTGACGGAAGACTTGCTCACTAAGGTGCTGGCATCTGCTGTTGGAGCAAACACCAATGGCGCAGCAGCTGCTACAACGGCAATCTGGGTGCTGGTTTTCAACCATTCACGGCGACTCATCGATTTTTTAAAGGACACCTCCACAATCGGCAGAAAGAAGACAACCTGAAGCTTACAATTAACTTATACGTAGGCTTTTGTGATTTGGATGCATATCAACAGAAAAAAATATTTGTTAAATTGAATCATTATGTTGTATGATTTATGTTATATATATTATTAGACTTTATCTATTTTTAATATCCTCGATAGGTAATTCCTGATTATCCTGTATTTAGGTGGTGGATAAGTCCGGCAGGGTAGAGTGTAGACTTATGAGTGAGTAATTAGTGATAACAGAACGGTTTGGATTTGTAAGTTTTAGCTCGGATTGGGCGAGGAAGTGCTGTTATCGGATTTTTAAGAAATCTTGCGTGGCCAATTCATTAAGCGGGCCTAGCATCTGTTGTATGTATAGTTGATTTTTAGACCCAAAAGCGACAGCCGTCGGCCTAAGTGCCGATCGATCCGGCTTCCAGCCGTAACCTGAAGCCACCGGCTTTAGCCGGTGGAGTCTCCACAAAAACAGATTGCCATATCAGTGTTTGAGTCGGCAGGAACGGAAATGTTTGCCGACCAGCATGAGGAACTGGATGGTTTGCTGGGTTTCGGGTTTTTTCATCATTTCCCACAGCCCCCCTATACCGCCCTT
>NZ_JABBOU010000127.1 GCF_018853465.1 Acidithiobacillus montserratensis | reverse complement strand
TTCATGACCGCCATGACGGCAATCAGCGCCGCCACCCCGATCACCATGCCGAGAATGGCGGTGCCGGTAATGAAGGAAATGAAATGATTATTGCGTTTTGCCCGGGTATAACGCAGCCCGATCCATAGCTCATAAGGGCGCATGTTTATTCCGGTCGCAGATGGGGAAAAAGAATGACTTCGCGAATACTGGCCTGATCCGCCAGCAACATCACCAGACGATCGATGCCGAGTCCCACCCCGGCTGTGGGGGGCATGCCATATTCCAGGGCGCGGATATAATCGGCATCATAAAACATGGCCTCTTCATCACCGGCATCCTTGGCCTCGACCTGGGCGCGAAAGCGGGTTGCCTGATCTTCGGGATCATTGAGCTCCGAGAAGCCATTGGCCAGCTCCCGCCCGGCAATCATCAACTCGAAGCGATCCGTCACTTCTCCATCCAGGTCATTGCGGCGCGCCAGGGGGCTGACTTCCAGAGGATACTCAGTAATGAAGGTCGGCTGCTGAAGATGGCCTTCCACGGTTTTTTCAAAGATCTCGATCAGCCGCTTACCCCAACCCCAGGAAGCCTCGCAAGGCACCCGCAACTGCGCCAGCTTGTCTGCCAGCACTTGAGGGTCGCGCAAATCGGCATCGGCCAGATCCGGATTGTAGGCACGTACTGCCTCTGCTACGCTCATCCGCAGAAACGCCTTGCCCAGATCAATGGCCTGCCCTTGGTACTGAATCAGGGTCGTGCCCAGGGCTGCCTCGGCGGCAGCGCGAATCAGCGCCTCGGTCAAATCCATGGCGTCCCGATAATCGGCATAGGCCTGATACCATTCTAGCATGGTAAATTCGGGATTATGCCGGGTCGAAACCCCCTCGTTGCGGAAATTTCGGTTGATTTCGAAAACCTGTTCGATCCCGCCCACCACCAGCCGCTTCAAATACAGTTCCGGGGCAATACGCAAATACAGGGTCATATCCAGGGCATGATGATGGGTCATGAAGGGACGCGCCGTGGCACCACCGGGAATGACATGCATCATCGGCGTTTCGGCTTCAAAAAATCCGCGCTGGCGCAAGCCTTCGCGCAGGGCCGTCACGGTTTCCGCGCGGATCTGAAAAGTACGGCGGGCCGACTCGGTGACGATGAGATCCACGTAACGCTGACGAAAACGGGTTTCCGCGTCACTCAGTCCATGCCATTTTTCCGGCAAGGGACGCAGGGCCTTGCTCAATAATTGCAGGGTATGCACCTTCAGGGACAATTCACCGGTTTTGGTGCGAAAGAGGCTGCCTTCCACGCCGATGATGTCCCCGAAATCCAGAGCCTTGAAACGGGCATAGGCTTCTTCGCCGAGATTATCGCGGCTGACAAAAAGCTGAATGCGCCCGGACTGGTCCTGAATATCGGCAAAACTGGCCTTGCCCATGACCCGCCGGGTCATCAGACGCCCACCCAGGCGCGCCAGGATCGGCTCCTGCTCCAGGGCCGGAGCATCCATATCGCCGTAGCGACTCTGTAGATCACCGGCCAGCGCATCGCGGCGAAAGTGGTTGGGGTAGGCCTGCCCCTCGTGCCGCCACTGGGTCAGCTTGTCCTGGCGTACCTGCATCTGGTCATTCAGTTCCTGATCCACTTTCCTCTCCTCGTGCAGAATATGCGTGACTGTATCTTACAAGCCGGCTTTCAGTGCCGCCTCAATAAATCCATCCAGAGCGCCATCCAGCACCTTCTGGGTGTCCCCCACTTCGATCCCGGTACGCAAATCTTTGATCCGTGACTGATCGAGAACATAAGAGCGAATCTGGTGCCCCCAGCCAATATCACTTTTGCTGTCTTCCAGCGCCTGTTTTTCGGCATCGCGCTTTTGCATTTCCATTTCGAAAAGCTTGGAACGCAACATGCGCATGGCCTCGGCGCGATTTTTATGCTGCGAACGGTCGGTCTGACAGGCGACAATGATGCCCGAAGGCACATGGGTAATGCGAATGGCCGAATCGGTCTTGTTGACGTGCTGCCCGCCGGCACCACTGGCCCGATAGGTATCCACCTTGAGGTCGGCCGGATTGATTTCGATTTCAAAGCTGTCGTCAATTTCCGGGTAGATGAACACGCTGGCAAAACTGGTATGCCGCCGGTTGCCCGAATCGAAGGGGGACTTGCGCACCAGGCGATGGACACCAGTTTCTGTACGCAGCCAGCCAAAGGCATGATCGCCCTTGACATGGATGCTGGCAGACTTGATACCCGCCACTTCCCCTTCCGAGACTTCCACCAGCTCGGCGGCAAAACCGTGCTGCTCCGCCCAGCGCAGGTACATGCGCAAGATCATTTCCGCCCAGTCTTGGGCTTCGGTACCCCCCGCCCCCGCCTGAATATCCACAAAGCAATCGGAAGCATCATGGTCGCCGGAGAACATGCGCTGAAATTCGAGTTTTCCGACCATGGTCAGCGCCGTATCCAGATCCGCATCGACGGCGGCCAGCAGATCCTGGTCCTGCTCACTCAGGGCGAGTTCGAGCATTTCCTCCCCCTCTGCCAGACTGGCACTGAGCTTGTCCATGGGGGTAATGATGGCTTCCAGGGCAGCGCGCTCACGGCCCAATTCCTGGGCTTTTTCGGCATTGTTCCAGATGGCCGGATCTTCCAGCTCGCGCTGAACTTCTTCTAGTCGGCCACGTTTTTCCTCGAGGTCAAAGATACCCCCTCAGGCCGCTCACCCGGGCCTGGAGATCTTCGTGCAAGGCACGCATCTCATTCACTTCTCTCATGATTTTTCCTTTTCCAGTGACCGTGCCCGGATCCGGTCCGCACCGGCACGTTTATCCCGCACATAAAGCACGCAATTATGCGCAGTTTCGGCGCTGATCTCCAGTGTGGTTTTTCTTGACGCGAAAATCTCAATGACTTGTGACTACCGCATACTTTATTTTCAGCTGCAGGGTGGTCTTGTCCCGAAAGGTATTGATTTCCAGCCCATAGACGAAAGTGACGTCATTGCCGACAGCTACCGGGCTGAGGCCATTTTCTACGGCACCGAACCAGATGGCATCATAGTCCGCTCCAGCCATGCGCAATACCAGTTTCAGGTGCGTGCCGTCACCCACCGGGCGGAGTTGGGTGATGCGCCCCGCGCCTCGAAAAACAGGTGGGTCCCACTGCCGACCATAGGGCTCCAGAGCACTCAGTTCCTCAACCACACCCGTGCTGGGACTATCCTCCAGCACGCCATCGGTCAGTATCTCCGGGCCAAGCTCCTGGCCGGACAGGGCTTCTGCGGCTATGGCTGCCCAGGCTTCGGCAAAGCGCGACAGCGCCTCATGCTTGAGGGTCACGCCACCCGCCCCGGCGTGCCCGCCCCAGCTCAGAAAATCATCGGGATAGCGTTCGGCTATTTTTGCCAAGGCATTGCGGACGTGGAAACCCTGGACTGTACGCAAAGAGGCCGTAATGCAGTCCCCTTCGGCTTTGGGTGAAAAATAGGCGACCGGTCGTCCGCAAGACTCCACCAGACGGGCTGCGCAAATGCCGTGTACACCCGGATGACCTTGGGGATCAAATATGGTGATGGCGGAGGCGCCATCCCGGACTTGCTGCAGGGCCTGACGGGTGCTGCGCTGCAGCATCTGCGCCTGGACGATTTTGCGTTCGTTGTTGTGCTCGACAAAATGCTGGGCCATTTCTTCGGCTTCTGGAAGATGCGTACTCATCAGCAAATCCACACTGCCCAGGGCGGAGTCCAGACGCCCCCGGGCATTGATCAGCGGCGCAAAGCTGAAGGCCAGGGTGGCCGCTGTAATGGGACCATGACTGCGGGTGGCCAACTGCAACGCCTGCCAGACCGGACGCCGCCCCGGGGCGTTCATAAGCGCCAGCCCCCGGGCAATAATCGCCTTGTTATTATTGGAACGCGCCAGATCCACACAATCAGCCATGGTACCCAGTGCCACAAAATCCAGCAATCCGCCGAGCTTTGGCGCTGAGGCAGGCAGGCAACCTGCCGCAATCAGCTCCTGGCGCACGGCACAGCAAAGCAACCAGGCCACCTGCACCCCTGCAATGTAGGGATCGGGAAAAGCGGAATCGGCACGCACCGGATTCACACAGGCCACTGCAGCCGGGGGTGGCCCCGAAGCGGGAACACCATGATGATCCGTCACGATTACTATAAAACCCCGGTCACGCAGGCGGGCAATTCGCTCATGATCGGTACTGCCCTGATCTGCTGTAATAATCAGTGCGGGGATCGGCGCTTCGGCAATAATCCGATCCGTCAGGGTTTCGGTAACCCCATAGCCATCGTGCAAACGATGACCGATATAACTGTGTATCTGCTGTTCGGAGATGCCGAAATAATCCCGGAAAGCGGTCTTCAGTAGCGCATGGGCTGATGCCCCGTCGGCATCAAAATCAGAAATCAAAATAATGGGCCATTGTTGCTGGATGGCCGAAATCACTGTTGCAGCAGCAATGGCCATATCAGGAAGCCGGTCGGGCGGGGTAAGGCCGCTCATTTGCAGATTCAGCAAGGCTGGCAGCTTGCCGACCTCGGTATCTCTCAGTCGACCGGCGATGATGCGCGCCTGCAGGGGGGTATAACCGAGCGCCATAGCGGCTTCCTGGATTTTGATGGACAGCGGACGGTCAACGATGCGTATCTTTTCCACCGACATCTAGGCGCCTTCAGACGGTGCTTGGCCGGGGCGCAGTGCCCTGCGCCAGAAGCGCCAGCGATCACCCCGGCGCATGACCAGTCGCTCCACGCCGCCGTTTGCCAGGATGCCGGTCCAGCATTGCAGCTGCCCACCACTACGCCATAGGGCCTTCAAGGCGGGCTCCAGTGCTGCAAAAGACCTGGCTGCATCGGGATAAAGCCAGGTTCCGGGCCAGACCCAGAGGAGATTATCCGGAAGTTTTGCCGCCGCCTGCAAAGCTTTGGAATAAGATAATGGTAGTTGGAGCCAGGCGGCAGCGGCCTGCAGATAATCCACTTCTGCGGCCACCGTCTGCCATTTGCTTACGGGGCGCTGCTTCGGCAAACGTCCTTCACCCCAGGCCCAGAACAGGCACCAGGGTTCGCTGCCATTATGATCCTGATTGACCGGATGCGCAGCCAGGAACATCTGTAATTCATTGAGAAAGGCATTCCAGCGCCGGGCGTCGCTGCCGGTATTTTGCTGCACCAGAGGTTCACGTCCCCAGACCTGTTCAGGATCAGGGCAGTGCAGGTCCGGCGTTGTCTGACTCAGCACATACCAGCGCCGGGCACCGCGTTGCAAAGTCCAGGGAGAATCGGCCAGAAACTCTACTGCAGCACTGAATAATGCCGCCGCCGCAGATTCTTCCAGGCCTGCCAGGGGTTGCACGACAGCCCGCCCCGCCTGACCCAGAAAGGCAACCGGCTCCAGAGCAATCACCCAGTACCCGGCGGTCGCGATGCCTTCTGACTCTGCCAACAAGGCCGCCGCTGGCAGCACCCCTAGAAAGCCCAGCAACTGGCCCGCCACTGCCAGGGAAGACTGTGCTGCTAGATGTTCTCTTTGTCCCCGTCCCCAGTAGCGCGGCAGGACCGCGCCCAGGTCCTCCTCCGGCAGGCCGTGCAAGCCCGACAGCCAGAGGCCTACATCCGCCATCAGCGCTCCAGAATAGCGCGTTGCACCGCATCCAGGGTGGCATTGACGGTCACCACCTCGCCGCCCTGGGAAATGGCCGTATCAGGATCCTTGAGACCGTGTCCGGTCAGGGTGCAGACCACTGTGGCTCCGGCCTCGATTTTGCCGGCACGGGCCGCCGCCACCACTCCCGCCACCGAGGTTGCCGAAGCCGGCTCGCAAAACACCCCCTCAAATTTGGCTAGCCAGCGCTGGGCTTCGAGAATGTCAGCATCACTATGGCTGCCAAACCAGCCACCACTTTCCTCCTGCACCCGATGGGCCTGATCCCAGGACATGGGGTGACCAATGCGGATGGCCGTGGCGATGGTTTCCGGATTTTTCACAAAATCTCCCACCATGAACGGGGCGCTGCCCGCTGCCTGAAAGCCCAGCATTTTCGGACGCTTACCAGCTTTGCCATGGCCATAAGTACAGACGCCATTACAGAATTTGCAGGCATTGGTCAGCACCTGAGAGGCTTCTTTCCGGCCATCGGTGGCTTCGCAGTAGCCCATCCAGTGGGCGGTGATATTGCCGGCATTTCCTACCGGCAGGGCATGATAATCCGGCGCCTCGCCCAAGGCCTCGATAATTTCAAAAGCCGCCGTTTTCTGACCCTGGAGACGATAGGGATTCACCGAATTGACCAGAGTAATCGGCGCGTTGGCAGCCACCTCCTGCACAATTTGCATGCCTTCATCAAAATTCCCGCGAATCTGCAAGACCAGCGCCCCGTGCATCATCGCCTGGGAGAGTTTTCCGAGGGCAATTTTCCCTTCGGGAATCACCACAAAAGCCTGCATCCCGGCCCGGGCCGCATAGGCCGCCGCTGCCGCAGAAGTATTGCCGGTAGAAGCGCAGATGACCATCTCGCTGCCCTCTTCCTTGGCTTTGGTCACTGCCATGGTCATGCCCCGATCCTTGAAAGAGCCGGTAGGGTTCAAACCTTCGAATTTCAGAAACAGGCGTATATCCACCCCGAGCTGACGGGGCAGGTTGACACATTCGATAAGTGGGGTATTCCCCTCACCCAGGCTGACCGCCTGGGTATCCGGGGCCAAAGGCAGAAAAGCACGGTAACGATCAATAATACCGGTATAACGAGTCATGGAAGGTTCCTGCAACAAAAAGGATTCGGAAAATAGTTCACTGCTCGGCCAGACTTTCAACGCGCAGCCGTAATACCGGCCGGGCTACTACCGGCAGGGCCTCGATGCGGCGGATGGCCTGCTCCAGATCACCCTCGCGGCAACGGTGCAGCAACAACACAATGGGCACCGTATCGGCTTCCGGGGTTTCCTTTTGCACCAGGGCCTCAATGGAAATTTCATGCTCGGCCAGCATGGTCGCCACCTGGGCCAGCACGCCGGCGCGATTATGGGCATGAATGCGCAGATAGTAGGCACTTTCCACCTCGGCCATGGGCAACAAGGGCAAAGCACTCAGGGCATCGGCCTGAAAAGCCAGATGGGGAACGCGATTACTGGGATCCGCTGTCATGGTCCGGGCCACATCCACCAGATCGGCGACCACGGCACTGGCGGT
>NZ_JABBOU010000126.1 GCF_018853465.1 Acidithiobacillus montserratensis | reverse complement strand
TTGCGCTTTGGCGAGTCAGAAAAAGTCCAGACGGTGTTCCGCCACTATTTTCAGATTCCCTTGCAGGTCATCGATGCCCGTCAGCGTTTTCTGGAGGTGTTGGCGCAGGTCACGGACCCTGAAAAAAAACGCAAGGCCATTGGCAATTTGTTTATCGAAATTTTTGAGGAAGAAGCCAAAAAGGTGGATGGCGCTGATTTTCTGGCCCAGGGCACCCTTTACCCCGATGTGATTGAATCGGTTTCCTTCAAAGGCCCCAGCGCCACCATCAAGTCCCATCATAATGTCGGAGGGCTTCCCGAGCGTATGCATCTCAAGCTGGTCGAGCCCCTGCGCGAGTTGTTCAAGGATGAGGTCAGGGAACTAGGTCGGGAATTGGGTATGCCGGAAGAGGTCATTCGTCGCCAGCCCTTTCCTGGCCCCGGTCTGGCCATCCGTTGTTTGGGAGCGATTGATGCACAGCGCCTGGAAGTCCTGCGCCGCGCCGACCGCATTGTCATGGAAGAAGTCCGCGAGGCGGGTCTGTATGACCGCCTCT
>NZ_JABBOU010000125.1 GCF_018853465.1 Acidithiobacillus montserratensis | reverse complement strand
CGCCACCCTGGAATGGGTGCATTGGTACAACCATCAGCGCCTCTTCGGTCCTCTGGGCTATATCCCTCCCGCAGAAGCTGAGGCAAACTATTATGCGCAACTCGTGGAGCAGCCCACCAAGGCCGCTTGAAGTACAAAAATTACCCTCCACTGAACCCGGGGCGGTTCAGTGCCATGCCCAGGATCGGAAGGGTGCCGATCTTTTCGGGGATCAGCCTAGGGCATGGCGGTGAAACTTATGCGGCGTGCTGCGGTATGGGCCACGCGCCGGATGCTTTGGCATCCAGGATGACGATCTCCACAATGCTTCCGTCATCGGCATAGGCAATATTCAGGTTCCAGTCTTGGGATACCTCGCGGGTGACGGGCTTGTCGGTGAAGTGGATCACCAGAATGTCGTCAGTAGCGTCATAGTCGGTTTTCATGGGGATACCTCCCAAAAGGTCATAATGGTTTTGATGATGATAACGTCATCCAGCAGAGCCGCCACGCATAACAGATTATCCTGCCTATTCGGGAACTGCCTGTAGATCCATACGCGGCGCTCATCCTTGTTGCGGAGGATGCCTGTCTCAATAATTTCCATGATCTCGGCCTCGCTTATATGCCGTTCCTGCATCCGGTTTTGTGCATGGTGAGTCAACACGACTGAGCGGTCAAAGCGGCGGCTATGCACTGCGCTTGCCCCCCTTCTTCAAAGGCACAACCTCAGCAGTGCTCTTGATGCCCCCAGCCACGAGCATGGCATCGGTGCCTTTCTGCCAGGCATCGGCTACGGGGTCTTGGGCCAGCCGTGCATATACCTGTGTCGTCTGGGTGCTGTGGTGGCCTAGCCCCTTGCCTATGACGGCCAGGCTTACTCCAGCGTCGATCTGGAAACTCGCCAGGGTCCGGCGCAAGTCATGCAAGCGCAAGTCCTCGATACCTGCCCGATCCAGCAATCGTGCCCAGCCCTTTTTAGGCTCTACCAGGTGCCCTGTCTGGCCACTGCCGGGAAATACCCAGCCTTGCGCCCCTGTAGCCTCTGCGCGGGCCTGTAGCACCTCTATGGCTGCACTGCTCAGGGGTACGGTGATATTGTCCTTAGCCTTCGCCTTGCTGCCCGGTATAACCCACTGCCTGCGCTCCAGGTGGACCTCTGCCCAGGTCATCGCCAGCACATTGGACCGACGCGCTCCGGTCAGCAGGGACAGCATGATGTAATCCCTTATATCGGGGTTTTCCTCTGCGGCCAGGGCTTCAAAGAATCGCGGCATTTCATCAGGATGCAAGCGGCGATCCCGGCTTTCTTCTCGATTCATCTTTAGCCCGGCAGCGGGATTGCTCAAGCTGGGAATATCCAGTGTCTTGATACCGAAGTTGAACATGGCACGAACCAGCGCCAGCACCCGGTTAGCCAGAATCTTCCCGGACTTCCCAGAAAGGGCTGTGTGTAGCTTCCGTATATCTGCCCGCTGAATATCAGACAGCTTTTTGCGGGCCAGTCCTTGCAGGTGCAGGCGGTAGTTGTCCTGATCTTTGCCCAGGCTCTTTTTACCCTTGGCCTTGCACTCCTTCACCCATTCGGCAAACAGATCAGAGAATGTCATCTCCGTTTTCCTGATCCGCTTCTGCTCGGCGGGGTTGGTCCCAGATGCGATCTGATTGATGATCTTGGCGGCGGTGGTTCTCGCGGTTTCAATGGTCACGGTTGCGGCATCGCCAATGCGTACCCATTCTACTTTACCCTCCACCTTGCGGACGCAATAGAACGTCTTGGCTCCGGCAGGGGTGACACGAACACACAAACCTTGCTGCGCCAGATCGTGAACGGTGACACGTTTGCCGGGGACGGGTTCCAGGGCAGATAGACGGGCCTTGGTGAACTGTATCTTGTCAGACATTTGCTTTTCCCCTCTCTGGGCTAACCTTTTGCGGGAACTTTTCCCCACGATCCCCAGCATTCCCGGCCCACTGGTGCGATTTTCGGGCTAACCCTGGGCTAACCTGGGGCTAACCTTTTTGCGGTAAATGGGTCAATGTTGGTAAAGGTAGTATCTGGCTAACTGTTTGATATGTCAAGATACAGGGGGGTGGATAAATGTCCGTAAATGCTGGGCCTTGAGGCTGTTAATCACTAGGTCGGCAGTTCGAGCCTGTCCCGGGGAGCCAAAGAAAACAAGAGGTTGCGAATATAAACGCAGCCTCTTTTTTGTTTTATTTTCTGCGCTGCGCTTGCATGATTCCCTATGACCGTGAATGAGAGAGCGACAAATTCAGAAACAAGCGATTCATATCTACGGACATAGTGTGCTTGTCGTTTCGTTTATTTCGTATACACTAACTCGATATGAGACAACGAATTTCGGAGGTGCATACCATGGCATTCACTACGGTAAAACAAAGCCCTGATGCTTTGGCGCTCGCAGCCAAAGAAAGTGCTCGAACCCTTTCCATTTTTCTGCATACCCATGCAGACATTCAGGAACTCCAGATAGGAAGCGGGACTGGGGACACCCAGCAGGTGCGCATCCCTACACAGGCGTTGCACCTTCTCAGGGGAATCCTGGTGGAACTGGGTATGGGGCATGACGTACGTATCATTCCCGTAACCGCTGAACTCACCACCCAAGAAGCCGCCGATATTCTAAACGTGTCACGGCCCTTTCTGGTGCAATTATTGGAACGCGGGGAGATCCCATATCACAAAGCAGGCACGCATCGACGGATTTGTTACGAGCACCTTATTGCATACAAGGACAGGATGGAAGTGGAACGGCGCAAAAATATGGATGATCTTGTGGCGCAAGCTCAGGATATCGGGATGGGCTACGATTGAGCTTTCATAACACGCAATTCACCGTCTTACTGGATGCTTGTGTGCTCTATCCCGCACCGCTGCGGGATTTACTGATACGCCTTTGACAGGCACGTCGTCGCCGCTGCGATCAGAGGGCAGGCAGACCTTATAGTCACTTTCAATCTCAAAGATTTTCCTTCTGATGTGCTCATCCAATACGACCTGGAAGCCAAGCATCCAGATGACTTTCTGTGTGAGCAGTACGACTTGCAGGGGGCTAAAGTCATCCAGGCCGTTGCAGAACACCGTGCAGCACTCAAAAATCCTCAAAAAACGCAGGATGAATATCTCAATACACTTCTTGGCATCGGCCTTACCCAAACAGTGGAAATGCTTAACAGATGGAAGCATGCATTTTAATGAAACTCGAAGTGCTATGGCGGGGGAATAGTCATTAAAAAACCTTTACTGAAGCTTGAGCAAGATTGCTCGACTACGCTCATGTTTCCACAACCCAAAGGGTGCCTGCCCTGTCTACCCAACGCCCGGTTTCAGGCATAATGATCTGATGATTTTACGCGGGGATTCATTTTGACTGAAGTTTCTCGATCTGGGCAGCGCTGGTTGCCGATTTTGCTCATTGTTGCTGCGCTCATTTGGATATTGCAGAATTTTTGGTCGGCGCTGGCCTGGTCG
>NZ_JABBOU010000123.1 GCF_018853465.1 Acidithiobacillus montserratensis | reverse complement strand
GGGGACCACCCCAGGGTCCCCAACCGGGTGGGCCCGGATTCGGCCCACAACAAGGACCTCCACCACCCGGTGGACCCGGTCCTGGAGGCCCTCAGTTCCAGCAAGGACCAGCTGGAGGGCCTCCTCAGGGACCACAATTTGCTCCGAGAAGGGGTCCACCGCAGGGACCCCAGCAGGGTGGCCCAGGAGGACCGGGTCCTCAGCAGTCCCCACAAGGACCTATGGGTGGGCCGCCATCTCCACCGGGAGGCCCTGGCGGCCCACCCCCAGGCGGTCCGGGCGCACCTTAACGGCCAAAACAAAACGAGCCGCTCATCATGGGGGCTCGTTGCTTGGAACTCTTTATGCCCTCAATAAACGAGGAAACAGCCTACACAAGACAAAATTGATACCAAATGTCCGGTGTGAGCCGTTTTTTATCTACTCTCTGCCCCCCAGAAGAGCCTGCAGGAATTCGTTCAGGGCAAACTCCATGACCTTCCATGAACCATGGTCACTGGTGTCGTTTGCAATGGCACCAAGGGCAAGGTGGTAGGCATTATGTAATTGTACCAGATGGCTATCGTCGCCATACCCAAAACGATGTAATACGCTATGGCCGCGACACTGGTGACCATCCGCCAAGGATGCCATGTCAAGTTGTGTAGAGTTGATTAGTAACATATTTTTTATGGCAGCATGCAATTTCAGGGTGCCGGCATAAAGACCGAACAGATTGGCCGGATGTATGCCTGTATCGACGACATAATCAGAGAGAAACTGCTGCAGACTGGCCAGCGGCAAGGGCTTGGATATCGCATATCCCTGCAGATAGGGCACACCGGTTGTGAGCATGGCATCAAGAATGTCTGTGGTTTCCACTCCTTCCACTACCAGGTCCAGTTGCAGCTCTGAGGCCAGATCCTGAATGGTGCGGACGAAATGCAGGTCTTGAGGTCTTTCCCCGAGAAACCGGACAAAGCCTTGATCTAGTTTGATCTCGTCAATAGGGAGTTCTTTTAGACGTAAGAGGGAGGCGTAGGCGCTGCCTACGTCATCGAGCGCCAGGCGAATGCCCATATCTTTGATGCCCTGCAAGGCGGACAGGGCTACGTTGCGCTCCAGAAAATCGCTGCCCTCCAGAATCTCCAGGGTAATCCGTTGAGGGGCCACCCCACTGGCGTCGATTACGCCTTGCAGGCGGGGCACATAGCTTCCGCAGAATGACTCCGGGACGACGTTGAAAGACACCCACAATGACCACCCCAGATTGTCCAGCTTTTTCAGGTCTTCCAGCGCCTGAGTGAGGACCATGCTGCTGAGATTGGTCAGGTCATCGACCGACAACTGAGGCAAAAACTCTGCCGGATACAGGATTCTGCCATCGTCATCCCGCAGCCGTGCCAGCGCTTCCACACCCACCACTTTGCGGCTGCCGCCACTCAGAACCGGTTGATACCAGACCTCCAGGGCGCCTTCGCTCAAGAGCCGTTGAGCTGGCGTACGCTGCCGTTCCCGTGCTGCATTTTTGTCACCGATCACCCAGAAGTGCTCTCTATCCACCTTGTTGGACTTGCTCTCATAGAGGGCGTGGTCGGCGCCGCGCAGCAGTTGGTCGCCCGTTTCTTCTTTCCCTAAGGGATACAGGGCGATCCCCATGCTCCCACTGATCTGGACGATCTCGCCATGGCTCAGTGAGATAGGGGTATTCATGGCCTCTTCTACCTTGGCAAAGATCGGGGTGAGATCATTCGGCCCAGAGAGGTCTTCCACCAGGAGCACGAACTCATCACCTCCCAGGCGAGCCACAAAGTCCATTTTGCGCAATGCCTCCGGCAATCGTTTCCCCAGGGTCACGAGCACCTCGTCACCGGCTTCGTGGCCATAGGCGTCGTTCACGGGTTTAAAGCCGTCCAGATCCAGCATGCACACCGCCAGCAGTTTGCCATGCCGCTCTGCACGGGCCATGGCTTGCTCCAGTTGTTCTTCCAGAAACCGGCGGTTTGGCAAATGCGTCAGCATGTCATGGCGCGCCAGGATTTCGATTTCTGCTTTTGCCTGTTCCAACTCGCGCTGTTCATAATATCGGCTCAGCCCCAACCCCAAGCTGGTAGCTAGCTGTTTCAATGTTTCCTGTAGTGATCGCGTGAAGTGCTGAATTTCTTCGCTCTCGATCACCAGCACAGCAAATGGGATTTCCCCTCCACCCACAAACACCGGAATGGCCATAACACTGCGGACACGGTCAAACACACTACGGTCATCGTTGACATCTTGCGTCAGGGCCGATGAACTTGGATTCAGCGGGCCTTGCTGAAGCCCCGTACGGAACACCTCACCAGCCACGATAGTGGGGCATATTCCTTGCGCTGGATATCGTAATGGTACGGCTCTATCGGACAACGGATCGTCGCCCGTATCTGCCATCGCCTGTATGGTCAAAAACGCGCCTAAAACAGATTTGACTATACTTCCGCACGCACATGGCGCAAATTACCCGCCACGCTGGCCCTCTTTTGGTAAGGACACGTTACAGCGACGATGTGCCGGGCTGAACAAGTCCCACAATGCTGCCAACAACATAACAACTAGACCGACATAAAAAAGCTCACGGGCCATCATTATGGGCAGGAAATGTTGAGTCATTCCAAAGGAACCGATTAAAACCAGTATGGGTCCGATGATACCAGCCAAGACCCGAAGCCACTGATGATGAGAAAACCATCCGATTAGATTAGCAGCCAAGGCTATACTGGCAAAAACCGGGATCAAGATATGCACGAAGAGCCCCTCCCACCGACTAAGAAAGCTCAAGCCAATGACCGCCCCGATGCTCGCCGCTGCGGGGAAGCACATGGCGCAACTAAAACTTCCGATAAGGGTGCCGATAACGCCTGTCTTATCGGCAATACGAGTCATCCATTGGGTGTTCATGGTAAAATCTCCTGTTGAACCAGATCACTGAGCATAGCGCACGTGCGTCAATATTCTCGTTTGCTATACTTACTCCTGTACTCAAGTACGGAGTCAACACTATGACAGACGATTTGCGTAATTATACCATTGGCACTCTCGCAAGGACCGCAGGGGTCAATATAGAAACCATACGCTTCTACCAGCGCAAGAAGCTGATGCGCATACCTGAACGGCCTCATGGAGGGATTCGTCACTATGGGCAGCAGGATCTGAAACGATTAAAGTTTGTGAAGTCTGCTCAGCGCCTGGGATTTAATCTTGAAGAGGTCGCTCAACTTCTGCATCTGGATGACGGGGCGCATTGCAAGCAGGCAGCTGCGGTAGCAGAAAGTCACTTATCCGATGTACGAAAGCGCTTGGAACAACTAAAGGCCATGGAAGCTGCATTGGCAGAACTGTTGGAAGAATGTCAGAAGCATTCGGGCGAGGTCGCCTGCCCACTTATTTCCGCATTGCAGTCATAATCCACCAGCACAGGCCGGTAAAACCATACAAATGACTATCATCCTAAAAAAAGCAGTTACGGTCCGGCCAGAGCAGGAATCGCCCCATCTGGTAACCACGGTGATTGGGTAATTTGGGCGACGATATAGCGCACGAGGAGGTCCCATGGCTGGTGCCCCAGCAACCGCTCCGCAGTCTGGCGAACAGCCCGCAAGCCTCGGCGGATATTCTCAATTCCGCGCTCAACCTTTTTCTGCGCGGCATGCATGGGCGTCAGGTAAAGCTGGGTCTGTCCAGCGTGTTTCGTGCTTCGGCCTATGGCGGACAACAGCAATGGACGGCTGGTGATGGCCTCTCGCCGGGATTCCGGAAAGGCCAGTCGGGTATACCAGCTCCACCAGTTGTAGATCAGCCCCACGGCGCGGGCGGAGAGCCGGCAACGCGCCAGATCACGGGTGCTGTACCCGCCCCAACCCCACTGATTCTTCAGCTCGTCAAAACCGTTCTCCGCATCCGCCCGGTCCCGGTACAGCTGCGCGATGCCCAGAATACTTTCTGTGAGATCCGTCACCAGCACGGCGTATTCGTAGACCTTGGTCTGGCGCCGGTCCACGAAAGCAAATTCCAGTTGGCCCTGCTGTTCCCGGGTGGCAATCAGGTTTTGCTTCAGCAAACGCCGGAGAATGACTACCCGGCGGCTCTGCTGCCATCCGGCAAGTTGAATGCTGTCCTCGCGGCCTTCCCAGCCTTGTCCGGCGTTCATCCAGTCGCGGCGGGTAAATGCTCGCTGCAACAGGCGCTTGACTCGGGGCGACTGGCGCAATTTGAAGAGGTAGGCCTGCTGCCGGGTCTCCATCTCGCGGATGACGGCATCATTGCCAAAGCCACAATCGCCACGTACCAGATAAGGGCGCTGTTCAGCACTTAGGGCGTTCAGTACGCGGTTCAGCCCTGGTTGGGCATGGTTGGAGGCCGTGGTGTTGCCGGCCGTGACGTCCACATCCAGCAGCAGACGCAGATTGCCCATCCAGTACGCGTGATAGGCGTGGGACGGACGCCCCGGTTTGTGCGGATTGTAGCCCACTTCAGCCCCTTCCTGATGCCCGAACAAGGTTTTGATGGTGGTGTCGATATCGAGAATCCAGGGTGTGTGACAGGCCGCCGCCACGCTTTTGAACAAATGCTTGCGCATCCATTCAGTCCCTTCGGCTTCGGGAATTTTCCCCAACGCCCGGCGCAGAGCGTCTTCGCTGACGATCTTGCTCATCCCCAGGATTTGGGGGCTAACGCCATCACTGCGTAACGCGGTGACGTGTGCGTAGCGTCGGTGACCCGCCAGGATGGAGAGATTCCAGGTGCCCAATACATCGCGCTTCTTCGGGGCGTTGGGGCTGTTGTAGATCAAGGGGCATTCTTCTACCCAGGCATCAAACAGGCCGCTGACCTCCAGAAACTCAGCAAAGAACACCAACTGGCCAAAGGGAGTAGCTGCCGATGCCGGATCCCAGGATACCTGAACGCGACCGCCCAGTGTGTCCACGACCATGGCCTTTACTGCCGCAGGAATGGCCTTTTGCGGCCGATTTTCGTCATCACCCACAGGGTGAGCCTCCATTACAGGGGAAAAACCAATCCTATCAAAGGAAGCCTGCCAAATCAGCAGAGGTAACTGCCGAATTTAGGATCATGCGGGTGAGGGACGCGGCCTCAAAGCTGCGGCACAGCGCCTGAAATCGGCGGGTGGGTATGCACAACGATCGAACAGAAAAAATATCAGCCGTGAGGCCACTCGCCAGGCATTAACGTACGGGCACCTCGAAAAACCCCAGTTTCTGCAGAATGCATAGCTGCAACCATTTGATTCTTTTTGGTAGGCTTTTCGTCCGGCGGAGTTTTTCGAGGTGCCCGTACTTTAAATTCCGTTTCCTGAAGGGACCCCTACTTGGGTAAACTGACCGTGGTCGATGCGGCGCTGAACCGGTTGCTGCAAAAAGCCCACCGACTCAATTTGAATGGGGACTCCCTGCGCCGTCATCGTAATACTCACGAAGCACCAAAACTTGACCCATCGTGACTACCTGAGCATAAAATGGCGGTAACTAGAATACTGAAGTTTCACCGATTTTCATGAGGAATAAGTCGCCGCATGCTACGCCACCATACGCATGAGCATCTGAGTGAATGATTTATGAGGGGGTTGGCAGAGATGGGGCCAAAGTCCC
>NZ_JABBOU010000122.1 GCF_018853465.1 Acidithiobacillus montserratensis | reverse complement strand
TAAGGCCAAGGCCGACTTCCAGGAATACCTCAAACAGGTCGAGCAGGGGAACGTGGAATACCTCTACAACCCCGAACTCGCCACCAACCAAAATATCAACATGAAAGCGGGCGCTTCTGCCTAACCTATGGACTGAACACTCCAGTCATGAACCCCGCAATCTGCGGGGTTTTTTATATGCATAGGAAATCTATCCGGGCATGGAATACTTCAATCCCCAAAAAACTCCCCTTGCCCCACCATTTTCGAGTATGCTTAGGCACACTCGCCCCAACAAGCGATACCATTTTCCGTTTTTACAGGAGGAAGACCGTGGATAGCAAGGCTCTCAATACCCGTTGCGTAGAACTTTTCCAGAATCCCAATGTTCGCCTGCGCATGTGGAACGCGCGGATGTTCTGGCATGTCGGTGATCAGATGAATGTGGCTCCTGCCGCCCTGACCGATCCTAAAGTCGACACCTGCGAGCTGGAAGTGATGCTCAGCGCTGCCGCCCTGACCAATTCGGAGTGTGCTGCCGAACTCGACAAAAAAGAACCCGGCCGCGTGGCCTTCATCCAGCGTCAGGTGCGCGAGGGTATGCGTCCTCTGCTGCGCCCTGTCAATAACGCCTAAAAATACCGAGTGCAACGGTCTGGAGTGAAGATAATTTCACTCCAGCAACTGGTTGACCTGGGCTGCACAAATAAAATCATTGTCGGTAATGCCTCCCACGGCATGCGTCTGATACCGCAAGCGACAATAAGCGTAGCCCAGTTCCATATCCGGATGATGGTCCTCCCGATCAGCAATCCAGGCCACAGCGTTGACGAAAGCCATGGTTTCGTAAAAATTCTTGAACTGAAAATCCCGGCATAAGTGCTCTTTTTCCAGTCGCCATCCGGGAAGCTCCTGAAGCCGTGTCAACAGCAACGCATCCGGGATCTTTGCCACCCCACCTTCACAAGCCTGACATTTTCCCTTGTGTAAATCACTGGGCATTATCTCCTCCTTTTTGGCAAATTGACTGCCCGGTTGTATGCTTATACCCAGTTTAGTGCTTTTTCAGGTGTTGATCATGTCCAAAAAAATGCCGCCTCCACCTTTGCAAACTCCCGACGGCAGTAACCATATCCTGCTGCATTCCTGTTGCGCGCCCTGTGCCGGGCCGATCATGGACGATATCCGCAAGGCCGGTATCGAATATACAGTGCTGTTTTACAATCCCAATATCCACCCCCAGGCAGAGTACGAATTACGCAAGGAAGAAAATATTCGCTACGCGGAAGCCCTGGGCGTGCCGTTCATTGATCTCGATTATGACAAGGACAACTGGTTTGCGCGGGTCAAAGGGCTGGAATGGGAACCGGAACGGGGTGAACGCTGCACCGCCTGTTTCGACATGCGTTTTGAACGCTCGGCTCTTTATGCGGCAGAACACGGTTTTACCGTATTCACGAGCACCCTTGGCATTTCACGCTGGAAGGACATGCAGCAGATCAATGCCTGCGGAACCCGGGCAGCGGCCCGGCACGCTGACCTGCAATACTGGGATTACAACTGGCGCAAGGGTGGAGGTAGTGCGCGGATGATTGAAATCGCCAAGCAGGAACAATTTTATCAGCAGGAATACTGCGGCTGCGTCTATTCCTTACGCGATACCAATTTGCATCGCCTCAGCCAGGGTCGCGAAAAAATTCTGCGCGGCATCAAATTTTACGGCAGGGACACGCGCCCTCAGGAAGAGGCTGGCAAGGACTTCAAGGGCATCAATAATACATAACGATCCCCCGGACCCAGCATCTCGAACAAAGGATAATGCAGGGGCAATCCACGGGCTTTCCCCCAGTCCGCCAAGGCCGAATAGGCCTTCCACGAAGCAATAGCGGCATTGGCGGTCACTTGTACCCTGGCGACTTCCTGGACGGGCCACTCACCCCGCAACCACCCTGCCGGGGTGCCACTGGCCGCATCCACCAGATAGCCTAATCGGGCTTTGACCTTGGCACCACCACCACTCCCTGTTTCACTTTCCATCAGGGTGATTTCCGTATGGCCGCGCAAACTGGCTGGTAACTGCGGAGCCAATTTGCCTCTGGTTTTGACCATCTGCCGATACGTACCCTGAAAATTCTGGTAAATGTAAACATGCGCCATCCCCCGTTCTTCATGTACCGCTGCGCTATGAAAAACCCCCAGCCACCACAAGGTACCCAGCACCAGCAGCACAAAGACCAACAGAGGCCCCGCCCAACCCCGCCGCCAGTCACGTTTCGGGGCTTGTCTCATCTCTGCCATGCGCGTAAACCTCCGTAAAGTAGTCCCAGGAGAATCCCGGGCCAGGATCCCATTTGCGGCCGGGAGCAATATCTGCGTGGCCGACCATGCGCTCTGGGTTGATCGCCGGAAACAGCCTCTGTAAATCCCCGGCTAATGTCGCCAGGCGCTGATACTGCTCTGGCAAGAAGCGCGTACTTTCACTGCCCTCCAGCTCAATGCCCACACTATAGTCATTACAGGCGGTGCGCCCCTGCCAGGAAGATACGCCCGCATGCCAGGCCCGATCCCAAACACTTACATGCTGCCAAAGCCGACCATCCCGTTCAATGAAAAAATGGGTAGACACCCGCAGATTACGCAACTGTTCGTAGTACGGGTGCCGGTCAAAATCCAGACTGCCCGTGAAGAACCGGGGAACCTCACCACTACCAAACTGTTCCGGGGGCAGGCTGATGGCATGCACGACCAACAGATCCACGGTGACACCAGCAGGGCGTTGATCATAGTAGGGGGAAGGCGCGGCAAGCGCCTGGTCATGCCAGCCCGTCGCTGTCCAGGGATACGCAGGCTTAGTCATCAACGGGCATCACGGCAACTCTTCAGGGGGGAGATCCGCATGGGCATCCAACCACCGCTCCAGGGCGTGGACCCGCGCTTCCACTTGAATCGGTCGCTGATACTGCCCATCCCGAAACCAGAACAAGGCGGGCAAATGGTACACCTCAAACTCCTGGGTAATCCCCATATCTACCCCCGCATCAATTTCCCAGACCTGAAGATTGGCACGGTGATCTTCCAGTTTGGCCAGAAGCTTTCGCCAGATGCGACAGGAATGACAGCCTGCGGAACTGAAAAACAGCACCACTTCGCCCCGGGTTTCTGCCATGCGCTGCCAAAAACCCAGCTCAGAAACCAACTCCATACATAACTCCTTCACCATAAGTGCTGAACGTCGTGCTCGCTGACAACATATCACATGAAAAACGGAAACCATCCAGGCTGTCTAGATTCTACCTGCAATATTGGTTACAGTTCAGCATGAATAATGCGAAAAAACGGATTACCGCAAGTACAATGCCACATATTGACTGCAAATGCTTCAGCATGAATCCCCACGATGCCTGAACCCGACAGACTGAACCTGCGCACACGCCTTCCTCCACGTTCAGGCCTGAATCTTTTTGACTTTCAAAGAGCGTTTCTTTTTGGCGGAGAAAGCTCCGGCTTCATGGATCCTGTCGATCTGTGTCGAAGCAACCCCGCTGAGGCCATTCTCTATTGTGAAGATGAAGAGGATGAAGGGCATTCCTTTATATTTTCCCGTTGTGAGGATTCACAACTTCTGTTTCTACCCCAAGCCCCCCTTCTAGATCTCCCCTATTCAAAAACCCTGGTTTTTTTGGACAGCCCAAGCTCAATTGCCACATTTTTTTCAGACTTTCTCACGGTGGATATCGACTTCTATCGATTCGATCACCCAAAACTGATTCAGTGGCGAAAAAAACGCAGCAAAAACCGATTGCTCCTGGATACAGAACTTACCATATCACGTCGCAATGGCAGGCAAGTTCTCGCGCGATTATATGACTTCAGCATGTCAGGAATCGCTTTTCAAACCAATGTAGTGGACTTTTCGGAGGGCGAACTGATTCTGGTTGAATTCATGACAGAACATTGTGGAGCTTATGAAAGTGCGGCAACAATTGTCCGCCAGGAAATCAATCTGCATCAAAATCACAAGACCTTTGCTGCTGCGCGACTGGTCCCAACCAAAGCGCAACGTGCCAATATTGAACGTATATTTATATGCAGCCTGAAGCAGGATCGCACTTTCGCGCATTTAAACCATTTACATGATGCATTCATATCTCCCGAGCCCATGACTACAAAAAACCATCAAAGCAGTGGAGAGCCTTTAGTTTCAGCGACGCCCTCCCAGCCAAGGCATTATTACTCACCGAACAATCGCCCGTCAGCTACACAGGCCAAGGCACAGGAACAGCAATCTCAGTTTTATAGCTTCCCCGCTGCTGATAAAAGTCTGGTGCAAGAAACAAAACAGGAACATCCGCAAAAGCAAGCTGAATTGCTGGACCAGCAACAGATCATCAGCACCGATCTCCCAACCACAACTACCAATACTCATCAGGAAACAGAGAGTTCGACGGAACCAGAACAAAGCCCCACACTTCAAGAGCCCAATCAGATACATCAACAGCTTGAAACACCAACCGGAGCCGACGATGATGCGGAAAATACAGAGGTTTCGCAGTTTTTTGCAGATGTCTTTGAAGTACTCCCACGCCCCACTTTTGAATCAATGAGCCACTCTCGCGAGGACAGCATGAGCGACGAAGAACAGTTACAGCAGCAGCCCGTTTTGGTAAGTCCACAACCCTTTTCCAATCATCCAGCAACAACCTTCAGTTCCCAAGATATGCCCGTTTTGCGCAAACCTGCCAAGCAGGGCTGAGCTATAGTCAATTCTGGTGTATCAGCATTTGCTGGCATAGGTTCAGGCGGCATCCTGTTGGTTATCCGGCAGGGTTTGGTTGGCCGGTAATCCATCGATAAATTTCACTCCAGT
>NZ_JABBOU010000121.1 GCF_018853465.1 Acidithiobacillus montserratensis | reverse complement strand
GAGCTATGCTCGAAAGTGGTGTACAGGCAGATTACAACTGACTTGAATAAGGTGGCGTACTGTTGCTACAAAGGGTTTCCGACCAAGTAAGCAACGTAAGGAGTACGCCGTGGGAAAGAGTACCGTATTTGAGGGTGGTATGGGAGAGCTTGGCCTGGGTATTGAGGGCGTGCTGCGACGTGCGGCACGTTCCCTGATTGAAAAAGCCATCGAAACCGAGGTGGCCGTTTTGCTGGAAGAATTTGCGCCGGTGCGGATGGTGGATGGGCGTCAGACGGTTGTAAGGAATGGTTATCTGCCGGAGCGCGAGATCATGACTGCCTTGGGTCCTGTGCCGGTGAGGGTTCCCAAGGTACGGGACCGCTCGGGTTCGGGGGTGAAGTTCCATTCGGCATTGGTACCCCCGTATGTGCGGAAATCCCGAACGGTAGCGGCCACGGTCCCCTGGCTGTATCTGCATGGGGTATCG
>NZ_JABBOU010000120.1 GCF_018853465.1 Acidithiobacillus montserratensis | reverse complement strand
GGGAAAGCCCGCCACAGGCGGCAATCCAGATCCGGTAACCACACCCGCCAGTGCCATGCCCGGCGTGGCAGCCAGTACGGCGGCCATCCAGAGTTGTCGATGTTGCATGGTGCTCTCCCTCACAGTTGCTTGCTGAACGCAAAGTGGGTGATGTAAATCCCATACGGATTCCCCTTCAGGACATTAGGATTGTCGCTGGGCGGAACCGTGGCGTAGCTGATGGTAGCCTGCCAGTTCTGCTCATTATTGAGATTGCCGTGTGGTCCATAATGCTTGACGAGGAAATCAACGATATAGGCGCCCCCCTTGGCCGTGATCGCCCCTTCTGGCTCTGCTGTCTGGATGGTGACGGTGTCGCCCTGGGTATCATTGCTGTAGGCGGAATAGGGGTTGTGCCGGCTGTAGAAGGCGTCCAAAACTGATTGGGCTTTGCTGTCGATGAAATGGTAAGAATCGTCTACAAAGGTCTTCTGGACGTGTACGTCGGGGCTGCGGGTGAAGACCAGCCAGACGAAGCGGGAGATGAAATGCGTCACGACGGGTTGGGCAAAGGCCCCAGCCTTGATGGCCTGCGCCAACTCCACGGTTTGCCCCAACTTGTCCACTTCCACCACATACGGCACTACATGCACGCGATCAGCTTCGTAGACAAGACCTGCGGCGAAAAGCACGGAAGCGACGAGCGAGAGTATGGCCGCCAGCCGCCAGTTTTTCAGTTGCACACGGGTGTTGCCGTCCCGTTCCAGCCAGAGTTGACGGGCCTGCAGGTAGTCATGTACTTCGTCCGACATAGGGAACCCTCACAGAAGAAATGCTCATCTGGTCGGGTATAGATCAGAGCTTTGGGGGATAATCGGGTCGGCTATGCGATCCGGGCCAACGATTCCGCCAGTTGCCACAGACGAATGATCGGCGGGTAGCGACACACAGGGGTTTGCTCAGGGGCCAGGAGAGAGCGGGTCTGCGCAATTGTCCAAGGAACCAGCCACCAAAGCAGGATGAATACGGATGCGGCACCCAACAGGCCAATGCTTGCCGACACAGCCAGTGGGAATGCTGTCTGTCCGCCTGCCCACAGATAAAAATGCCAGGAAAAAGCAGGCAGGCTGAAAAAAAGAACCTTCCATGGAAAAGACCTGGGACTGGTGAACTCAGGGCAAGCGGTTTGCAACAAGGAAAGAAAGGCTACCGCCTCTTCTTTGTTGTTCAGATATCCTTGCTTCTGCCAGGCAGCGATAGAGGCTACGGCGGGG